>WHSP01000166.1 GCA_009380025.1 Gemmatimonas sp.
GTCGCGCGCCTTGACCTGCACGATTTCTCTTCGGCCTTCGCGCAGCCTGTTTTTCGACAGCCTTTTAGTACAAGCTAGTCGAAGGAGACCCTGCGGCAATGGAGGCGGGTTGCTGATTGCCAGGTCCCGGTCGCCGGTACGGTAGGTACACTCCGAGTGGCGAACAAAGCGGTGACCGCGGGAATGATGGGGAGGAAACCAGTCGCCCAGGTCGGGAAGTTCTCATCGTCTCCTGGGAGGTGGTAGTTTGGTCGACGAACACACGTGAGCAAGGTGGCACGCAGGGAACAGATGAAGAAAGGCGGGGGCCCCTCGCTCCGGACCGTATCGACGACAGAGGGAGTAAAGGTGTTGAAACCCGGCAACGAGTTGGAGCGATATCAAGGCCCGCGGACTCGCTGATCAGACGGTCATCCGAACGGACGTTGAGCTTTCATGAAGCAGGGATGGAAATGGCTCGCGGCACCCGCCGCGGTGCTCGTTGCGTCTTGTGTCGAATCGGCACCGTCCGAACCCACACCCGAGCCGCCCAGCGGTGTGCTGCGGGCGTCCGAGATCGCCACCGGGCTCTCTGCGTTAACGCATCTGGCGTCGCCCCCCGGGGATCCCCGCCTTTTCGTGGCCGAGCAGGAGGGTCGCATCCGCATCATCGAGAACGGTCAGCTTCTCACCACTCCGTATCTGGACATTTCATCGGTGGTTCGATCCAGTGGAGAACGGGGGCTGCTGAGTCTCGCCTTCCACCCCGACTACGAGGCGAGCGGCTACGTTTTCGTCAACTACACGGACCTCGACGGCAACACGCGAATCGAGCGATACACGGCGTCGCCCGATCCGAACGTCGCCGATCCGGCATCAGCGAAGCTCATCCTGAGCGTCGACCAGCCGTTCTCGAACCATAACGGGAGCCAGATCGCGTTCGGTCCGGATGGGAAGCTGTACATCGGGATGGGGGATGGCGGAGATGATGGGGATCCACACGACCACGGACAAAGCCCGCAGACCCTGCTCGGCGCCATGCTGAGGATCGACGTAGATGACGGTGATCCGTATGCGATCCCGCCCGATAACCCGTACGTGGACAGCGCGGACGCCCGTCCGGAGATCTGGGCGATCGGCCTGCGCAACCCCTGGCGCTTCTCCTTCGACGATCCCAGTGGTATCCTCTACATTGCGGACGTCGGGGAGGGCAGAAGCGAGGAGGTGAATGCCCGTCCGGCAGATGAAGGCGGGTTGAACTACGGGTGGGCGATCATGGAAGGGTCGCTGTGCTTCCAGCCCTCGGAAGGCTGCTCCGAGGACGGGCTCGTACTTCCTGTCACCGAGTATCCCAACCCCGCGGAGGGCTGCGCGATTACCGGTGGGCACGTCTATCGAGGCAATGCGATCCCGGAGCTGCAGGGTCACTACTTCTACGCCGATTTCTGCCGCGGCCAGCTCCGCAGCTTCCTGCTCACTGCTGAGGGCGCGGTCGAGGAGGAGACCGAGTGGGCGCTCGGCTCGTTGGGCAACATTTCCTCCTTCGGGGTCGATGCTACCGGGGAAATGTACATCCTCGTGCAGCAGGGGCTGATCTATCGGCTGGACCCGTGAGGGGTCCGCTCCCGTAGGGCCTGGTCACTCCGATTGTCTTAGGCCAGGGGCGCGGCGTCGCACTGGCATCACTGATTCCGCGAGGTCCCCTCGCGCGCGAAAGCGTTAGGCAGAGCGTCGTCGGATTCGAACCTGGTGCGAAAGGATCTTGACGCCGCGCTCGGCCGGAATCTATTTCGAGAAGCAGCATCGTCCCCCCTACTCCGTTCACCTCTGCTCGCCCGGGACGATATGGACGCCACCACAGATACGATCCGATCGGCTGAAGCGGAAGGGAATCACGATGATCACGACCTCCAGAGCGTTCTCAACGTCGCGATCTTCGCCCTCGAGAGATTGCTCAACCTCTTCAGGATCGAGCGCTACCTGCACCTCGTGCTCGGCTTCCTTTCCTTCCTCCTGCTGCTCTACGTGGGCGTGGCGCTCGTGCGGGCGGGCACCCTGAACGATTCGTCCCTGACGCTCCTCTTCGGCGCTTCCGGCCTCTTCACCGCCGCTTCGTTCCGAACGACGTACTACTTCAACAAGGGCTTCAAGCTCATCGACGACATCATCCGCACCCTCCTCGGCGTCCGCAACACCGATGGATAGGCCGGATCCGGATAAGGCGGAAACGCTACTCCAAGCGAGCGAATCCGTCGAGAAACTGCTCAAGGGATCGATCGTGTCTGTCGGGATCCTGTTCGTGAGCCTCGGGTTGCTGGTTGCGACGGCACTCGTCAGCTTCGGGCGTCTCGATCCGCTGGAGCGTCAGGTCGCGGCTCGGCAGCTCGAATTGGAAGACCTGGAGCGCACGGCACAGGAGCTGGCCGTCGAGAAGACTGAGCTCGGGGGCGCGATTGTCGATGCGCGAGCCAGGCTCTCGTCGATCCAGCGCGAGGTGGAGAGCCTGGCCCAGGCGAGCCCGCCGACCTCCGCGCGTCGCGCTGCAGCTGTCGCTCGGAGCATCGAGGAGGTGGACCGCGAAGTCGCCACGAAAGTGCAGGGGTCGAGTTCCAATCCGGCTCCTGGCGCCGCGTCGTCGGCGATCAACGACGCGATCCAGCGCCTCTTCGCGGACGATGCCGCGACCCGAATTCGCGCGTACGAGTGGCTGATGGCCCGGTCGAACCAGGATACGACGATCGTTCCGCGGCTCCTTTCCTACGCGAGGGACAATCCCGAGAATCGCAATGGCGTGTACAACGCGCTCGTGGTGCTGAACGGCCTGGAATCATCAACACTGGAAGCGAATGCAACCGCGATCGCCGACCTCACCGCCGGGGCTCGCCTCCAGGGGCCACGAACGGCTGACGTGGCAGCGTCCGTGGAGCTTCGGTTGCGGCGACAGTAGGCAGGAGCCGATGATCTACGTGCAGACACGGAGACCCGGAGGCCGATGCACAGGTTGGCTGAATATCGCGGGGCCGGGTCTCGCGCGAAGGCGCGGAGACACGAAGGGAAGGGCGATCCATCCATTGGGAGGAGGGTTGAGGTGAGACCGGCGACATTGAAACGGATCGGGGGTGGCGGGCTGCTGGTGCTCGCGGCGGCCGGCGCAGCGTGGAGCGCCGTTGATTCCGCAGCGGACGAGGGAGCAAATCCGGTCGCTGCAGGCCTGACCTCGGATCCGATCCGTGGGGTCGATGGGTCGACCCCGTTCAATGACGCGATCGATCGTATTCTCCGCTGCCGGACGGCAGGGCGGGAGGATTGCGTGGGGGTCGTGTACGTGTGGTCGCCTTCAATGCCGCTGTCGCGCGAGGGCATCGTCGAGATCGGGCGCGCGACGGAGCAGCTGCGGATCGATCTCGCAGTGGTTGAGGCCTCCGAGATCGAGGCGCGCGCAGAGGCGCTTTTCCCGTCAGATGGCGCGCCCACGCCAGAGCGACGGTTAAAATCTCCCGAGGATGCTCTGACTTCCGAGATGATCGCAGCCGGCGCCACGGTGCACCAGCCGTCGATCCTGGTGCACCGGTCCGGCAGTCTCGTCGGCTCTGCCATCCTCGGCTACAAGACGGCCGACGCCTATCGGGCGATGGTCGAGGAGCGGCTCCGTGGCGACACTGCGGCTCCGATGCGGCCGACCGGATCCCTACCGGTCGTCAATGACAGTGTGGAATGGACGAAGGATTATTCCGTGTCCGGCCGGCCTGGGGCGTACTTCCGCTCGGTCGCCGGCCGGCAGGCGCTCGCCTACGAGGCAGGCGGCACCGTCTACCTGCTGAACCTGAGGGATGGCGAGACGAGCGTGGCGCCCGGCTTCGTCGACTTCGTGCCGACGCCGGACGGGCGTCTCTTCGTCACGCCGGGCGCGAACCGGCGCGGCCTCGAGTTCTACGACGCGGACGAGGTGTTCGAAGCCGCGGCCGGTGGTCGAGGCCGCCGCATCGACCCGATCTACGTGGATCGGCAGCTGCGGGACCAGTACCCCTCGGTCGGGATCCTGGAGACCGAAGCGCTGGGCGCCGGTCGGCGAACCGTCTACCGCGTGCTGACCAGCTGGTTCGACCGGATCGTCTTCCGCGACTATGAGGTGCAGGGGGACGAGACCGGCGGCGAAACCATCGTCCGGCCTCTGACCGATCGCGTGGCGGCTTGCCCGCGGGTGTCCATCCCCATCCTGGGGCCGAGTGGCCGCGAGCTCGCGGGGCGAGACGAATCGTCTGCCACCACGAAGATTTACAGCCTCAGCGAGAGGGGCGAGTGTCAGGAGGTTTCCGACCTGGGCGTCCAGACCGGGAAGGTGGCGTGGTCTCCCGACGGTGGGCAGGTGGCGTTCGCCGTTCCCCGGGGCGCCGTCCGCGACGGCTCCGGCACCCTCTGGGTCGGGCGCGACGCCGACCTGGCCGGGATCTATCTCTACGAGCGCGATAGCGGCCGGGTAGACCTGGTCGACGGCAGTAACGACGCCCAGCGCCTCGCGTTCCCGGACTTCGTGAGCCCCGACTCCCTCGTGTTCCTCCTGTCGCCGGAATCGAGGAGGAGCGCCTTCCGGCTCGTCTGCTGCGTCAGTCCTTGATCGACCCGCCATCCGGCGTGATGCCCGCCTGACGACGGAGAATCGATCGGTAGATCAGCGGCGAGAGCGCTATGTCCCTGAGCTACGTCATGGCGTGCCGACCATCACCCCTGCACAGCTCACCTCGAACGCAGGGATCTGATTCATTCCCGGGTTGGGGACCAGTTCCGTGCCTCCCGGCTGCTCGACGATGTGGTCCTCCCATCCCACGATGTTGCCACCGGGGGCCGTGACGAAGACCGTTTCGTAGAAGTTCTCGTAGGCGCCGACTTCGAACCGGACTTCCCGGGCGCCCACCAGCCATCCGTCGAGGAAGTCGCACACGGCCCAGTGAGTTTCGCCTTGGCCCATGAAGCAGGCGAGTAAGTTGATCTTGACCCCGCCCACCCGGGGATCGGCACGGGCTAGCCGCTTGAACAGCTTGATCAGGAGCTCTTTGGTTTCACTGAAGGTGGCAGAAGAGGTCATCTCGGCGCGGCTCATCTCGAGGAGCTGGTTGTCGTCGCTTGCCGCGAAGTTGTGCCCCGGGTCCGGGTGACCAGAGAAGAAGAAGAACCCGAAATCGTCGCCGCTTCCGTGGCCGAGGAAGAAGACCTCGTCGAGGACGATTTCCGCGGGCAAGGCCTCGATGACGTCGATCGCGTCGCGGATCGTCCCGACCCCGTGCGCGTGGCCCGGGGCTAGATCCTCCGCCCGTCGGCGCCACATCTCCTCGGTCGTCATCGTCAGGTGCGGGGAACTGACTTGCCGATTATCGCCGATCGTGAAGAAAGCGAGCTTTTCGATCGTGGCTCGAGGTACGGCCGGCGCCTGGACCAGGAGTCGCTTACTCATCGGACGCGTTCCCCTCGACAGTAGCGGTCGGACTGGGCTCGCAGTCGTCGTGGACCATTTTCAGCTTCTGAACTGTCGGAGAGTCGATCTCTCCGGTGTCTGCGAGTCCGTGGGCGAGCTGGAAGCTGCGAAGGTTGTCCGCGAGCGGAAGCTCGGCTGGGTAGCCGAGGTTGTGCAGCCGACGCTCCGCTTGCTCCTCAGCGTCGCTGCCAGCCTCCCAGTCGAGGTGAAGCTCGAGGCGATAGGGATACGCCATACTCTCGCCTTCGCCATCGCCTTTCGGATGCGCCCATTCGATCAACGCCCTGTCGGGAACGCTGGGGAGTTTGACCTCGACCCAGCTCCGGTCCGCGGGGTCCACACCGGCGATCGCGGTGGCTCGTCCCGTGTGTACCTGGCCGGCGACGGAGAGGCGGTAGGGGGCATCGAGGATCGGCCGGACATCGTGGTCGAAGAGTCGGATGCGCAGGGTCGCGAGGATCACCGGACCATCGCCGCCGCATTCGCGTGAAAGGCTGTCGTAGAAGCTGCAGGCGAACCCCTTTCGGTGACGCCGGTCGAGCGTAACCATCTGCTTCTGACACGGCCCGGTGTCGGCGAAGGCACAGGGAAGGTTGGGAAGGCGATCTGGATGGAAGAGGTAGAACGTCACCCGCCGGTTGCGCTCGATCCGGTCCTCGGTTCGCGCCGCGGGGTTGAATTCTCCGCATCCCATGTAGCCGGGGTCAACGAAGCGCTCGGCCGTAAGGTCGATGTTGTGCTTGCTCGCCAGGTAGGCTGCAAAGAGCGTCCGGCGGGTCGTCGAATCGTTCCGGACGAGGGCATCATCTGGAAGTCCGAGGAAGGAACGGAGTGCGGCGCACGTCCGGGGCCCCCAATCTCCGTCCGGGGCGCCGGGATCATGGCCGAGGTCAGCCAGGATCTCCTGCAGCACGGGCAGACCCCAATTTTCATCGGGGTGGTTGTAGAGGGTTTCCCATGCGTCCGGGTCGTTCGTGATGAAGGCGTGGACGCTCCACGCCCGACGTTCGCTGAGCTTCTTGTTGTACAGGTCGGTGCCCACGGCATCGGTGTGGCCGAAGATAATGACCCTGGCTTCCGGGTGAGCCATCGCCAGTGCTTCCAACGGCTTCAGGTGCTCGACTACCGAAGGTCGGACGAATGAGCTGTCGAAGCCGAAGGTGATTCCCGGTAGAGAGCAGCACCCGACGAACTGGGGGGGCGAGACCTTCTTCCGGACGCGCAGCGTGTACTTCTTGTCCAGCGTCAGCTTTGGCAGCTTGAATCGCGTGGGGATGAGGAGCTGGTCGCGAGGCTTGTCGTCCGGCGAGAGAACGAAATGGTTGTCCGGCCCGCGCTTCCGGGCGCCGAGCTCGTCCCTGAGGAACGCATCGATTTCCACTTCATCGTCCGTCCCCCAGTTGAAGCGGGCGATCTCCGCCCAGGTGATCGGATTGCCGGCGGCACTCTCACGTTCCGCGATGGTTTGGAGGGTATCGCCCTCATGCGGTACGAGGACCTTCGCGCTCTCCCTGCTGTCGAAACCCATACGATTCTCCGCTTCCTGGGATGTTCAGCTGGGGTTGAAGCCCAAGACCTCGAATGCCCTCTGGTCGAGCACCTCCTCCAGATCGCAGGTCCCGGCGATGAGCTGCGCGATGTGGACGACGCCATCGGCTCCAGTCCTGTGGGTCGCGACCGTTCCGTCGGGTGCCTTTACGCGTAGCTTTACGCTCGCTACGGGCTTGCCAGTGTCATCGTCGACTAGTCGGAAGGTGATCCAATGCGGGCCAGGAAGGGTCCGTGGCGATGATGCGGGTGGGCTCGGCGCGGCCCGGCGTTGTTTCGGTCGATCGTTCGGGACAGGTATGCCGGCCGCGGTCCCGGGATCCTGATGCTGGGAGCTATCGCCCCGATCGTTCGGATGGGCGGGATTGGGCGCGGCTGCATCCTCCGTCTCCGTCTGGCCGCTCAGCTCGTGGCCGGGCTGGAGTAGCCGGACGCGCCCCACCGTAAGGTGTCTCGCCAGATACCCGATTACCTCGTCGTCGCTGAACCTCTCGATGGGCGAGAGCCAGAGATCCCGCGAGAGGAAATCCCGAATCGCCGTCATTGCGAACGGGTCGAGGCGGATTCGGTCGAGCGACGTCGTATCCACGACCGCAACCTCGGAATGAGCGTTCGGGTCGACTTCGTCCCAGGGTCTGATCTCGAAGCCATACAGGTTGAGGTCGAGTCGCATACTCATCGTTCGCCTGTTTGCCCATGCGTTATTCCCGCAGGCGGGAATCCAATTGCTCGGCGCCGGCTCCTTCTCGTCGGCGGCCGCTCTTGAGAAGAACTAACCCGCCGGGCTTATTCGCGGCTTATCGAAAGCTTATCCGACCTTGCTACTGCGGAGCTCAGGTAGACGTGCGGAGCCTACTGCCTCCGGATCCCCAGGTCGCGGAGTGCCGTCCTCGCCGCGTGATAGCCGCACATCCCGTGGACTCCGCCCCCTGGAGGTGTCGAGGCGGAGCAGAGGTAGAGTCCCTCGACGGGCGTCGAGTACGGGTTCATCCGGCGGACCGGACGGAAGAAAATCTGGCGGAGCTCGGGCGAGCCGCCATTCACGTCTCCGCCGACAAGATTGGCATCCAGGGCCTCGAGGTCCCTCGGTGCCAGACGGTTTCGGGCAAGAATGGTGTTGCGGAACCCGGGAGCGAAGCGCTCCACCTGGGCCTCGATCCGCTCGGTCATATCGGTCGGGGCGCCGTTCGGAACGTGGCAGTACGCCCATGCCGTGTGCATTCCTGGCGGTGTGCGAGTGGGGTCGAAGAGAGAATGCTGGGCGAGAATCACGAAGGGGCGTTCGGCGATCGTGCCGTTCGGCGCCGCACGCGATGCCGCGATGATCTCGTCGGCCGCGCCGCCCAGATGAATGGTCGCCGCTCGGCGACACGCGGGTGCGCGCCAGGGGATTGGCTCGGAGAGCGCCCAGTCCAGCTTGAATACCCCGACGCCGTATCGAAACCGGCGCAGGCTGTCGACGTAGCGCGCCGGCAAGCGATCGCCGGCAATGCGAACGACCTGTCTAGGAGTCAGGTCGAGCAGGATCGCCCGGCTCGGAGGCAGCGCATCGAGCCGGTCCACGGGTGCGCCGACTTCGATCGTCGCGCCCAGCGACCCGAGGTACGACGCCATCGCCTCGGAGAGCCGACCGGCGCCACCCGCCGGGAAAGGCCAACCCACGGCGTGTCCAGCGGCGCAGAGGACGAGGCCGATCGCGGCAGTTGCCGGACGGTCGAGCGCCAGGCCCGAGTGTGCGGCACTGCCTGCGAAGAGGGCAGCGGCACGGCCGCCCAGGGTGCGAGCGAGCGCAGACGCGGACCGCAGCGCCTGCGTGCCGAAACGGGCGAGAAGGATCGGAGAGCGCGGAAGGTGGAGCGGCGCGAGGATCTCGGTTGCGAACCCCGGCCAGCCTCGGACGAGGGGCTCGAGGATGTCTGCGTAGGATCCGCCACTCCGGCCCAGCGTCGCAGCCGTCGTGGCGATAGAACGCTCGAGGGAGGTCGCTGCGCCGTCGTCGAATGGGTGGGCGAGCGGGGCGGGGGGCTGTACCCACGCCAGGCCATGATTGGCGAGCGGCAAGGTTGAGAGATACGGCGACCCAACGGCCAGCGGGTAGATCGACGAGAACGGATCGTGGATGAAGCCTGGCAGCGTCAGAGGCAGAGACTTCGCTGCGCCCCCTACCTCCTCCCGCGCCTCCCTGACGAGCACGGACAGCCCCGCACGGGCGAGCTCGATCGCGGCCGCCAGGCCGTTCGGCCCCGCGCCGACCACCACCGCGTCATAGCTCAAAATGGATCGGGCCGGATGGCATCCGGCGTGTAACGGCTGTCTTCGGTCATCCCCGCGGTCGGCGCATGCGGCATACCACGATCGGTCGGGTCATCGAGGGCAAGCATACCGGGCGAGGTAGTTGTACCAGCAGAAGGACGTGTGCTTTCCGCCTTCCCCGGCGGGTACCTTGCCTCGCCCCTCTTCCACAACGTACTGCTT
>WHSP01000167.1:0-8993 GCA_009380025.1 Gemmatimonas sp.
CCGATCCCGCTCAGCGCGATCGGCACCGCGATCGCGATCAGCCCTCCAACCGCACGGCTGGCCGTCCCGATCGGGCCGATCCCACGATCGCGACCGCCGGTGACGGCCCCCAGCAAGCTGTCGGTCCTGCGCATGCTTGGCCTCCTGACACTTGTATCGGCAGAATCCGATATCGTAGTAAATCGATATGAGTACTGTCGTCTCCAGCGCCCCGTTCACACTTGCGGACGCGCCGAGCCGTACCGAGCTTCTGGCGAAGTACTTCCGCGGGCTCGGCGACCCGACGCGCCTGCGCATCCTGCGCCTGCTTGACGAGGACGGCGAGCTCTCGGCTGGCGAGCTCGTGAGCCGGCTCGAGATGCCCCAGGCCACCGTCTCCACCCATCTTGGCTGCTTGCGCTGGTGCGGCTTCGTCACCACGCGTCGCGAGGAGCGGTCGGTCATCTACAGCCTCGCCGACGCACGGGTGAGCGAGCTCGTGGCGGTCGCCGAGTCGCTCCTCGATGACAACGCCGAGCACGTTGCGTGCTGTCAAACGATCGACCGCGTCGGATCTGCCTGAGCTTTCAACGCGGTCACGATGCGTCGATGCGCCGGTCGCTAGCGGGCCGCTGAGCGGCTCGTGGCCAGCGATCGGGGTGATCACCTCGCGATACATCGCTCCCGGTGCTCGTCCGATGCGGGAGCGAGCCGAACCCCTAGCAGGGACCGTGGTGGCGCTCGCTCTCACGCGAGGAAGAGGAGTGAGCGGCGATAGTTCGCGACGCTCAGTCAGCGCAGGTGACACGCGCGCGGGAGGGTGTCAAGTCAATTCGAGCCGTCGCTGCTTCTCAGGACTTCGCGAAGGGCCGCGATGTCGCGGTGCCCGTAGCCGAGCTCGTCTGCCCGGGTCAGCACCTCGTCGGCGGCGTGCGCCGAGGGAAGCGCCACGTGCAGCTCCTCGGCCGCCTGCAGGGCGAGGCGGATGTCCTTGCGCATGAGATCGACGTCGAACCAGGCCTCGCCGGAGCTGTCGAGAATCAACGGCACACGCGCCTTCAACATCGGCGAGCCGATC
Organism: Gemmatimonas sp.; assembly: GCA_009380025.1. Taxonomy (GTDB): domain Bacteria; phylum Gemmatimonadota; class Gemmatimonadetes; order Longimicrobiales; family Longimicrobiaceae; genus WHSP01. The sequence continues at coordinate 1,058 of WHSP01000167.1, forward strand.
GGGCTCTCGGTCATGACCTCGAGCGCCAGCTTGGTGTCGACTCCATCGCGCTCAGCCAGCAGTAGCCCCTCGGAGAGGGCGAGCATCTGCACGGCCAGGCTGATGTTGATCGCGAGCTTGAGGACGAGGCCCTGTCCATTATCGCCGATGTGGGTCGGCGAGCCGAGAACCTCGAGCACGGCCTCGACCCGGTCGTAGGCCTGCTTGTCTCCGCCGACCATGATCGTCAGCGTCCCCGACTGCACCTGCGGAACGCTGCCGGAGACCGGCGCATCGAGCATCTGGGCTCCCGTCGCCCGCACCTGCTCCGCCACCTCGCGGCTGGCGCGCGGGCTCACCGTGCTCATGTCGACCCAGACCTTGCCGTCCTCGAGACCGGCCTGGATTCCGTCGTCCCTGGAGGCGATCTCCCGCAGCACATCGTCGTTGGGAATAGAGGTGATCACGATGTCAGCCGATTGGGCGACCTCGCGGGGCGTGTCGCACCAGCTCAGGCCCTCGTCCAGCAGATCCTCAAGGCCCTCGCTGCTTCTCGCTTCGCCGTAGACCGAATAGCCGGCGGAGAGGTACCGGGAGGCCATGTTTCCTCCCATGTGCCCCAGGCCGACGAAGCCGATCTTCTCGCGTCCCGCGTTCACTCGGGCATCATCTCGGGGTGGGGGCCGCCCATCGAGACCGAGTCGGCCATGATGCGCTCGATCTCCTCGAGATCGGCCTCGCTCAGGTCAAGCTCGGCCGCGGCGACGCTGTCCTCGATATGGCCCGGGTGTCGCGCGCCGACGATCACCACGTCGACGGCGGGGCTCGCCAGGGTCCAGGCGATCGCCAGCCGGCTCACCGAGACGCCGAAGCGATTCTGAGCCAAGCTTTGGAGCCGGCGGACAACCTCGAGGTTGCGGTGAAAGTCCTCGCCCTTGAAGAAGGGCGCTCCGCTGCGCCAGTCATCCGGGGCGAAGGTGGTGTTCTCGTCCATGGCTCCGGTGAGCAGACCGTGGGCCAGGGCCCCGTAGACAAGCACACCGATGTCGTGCTCTTCGCAGAAGGGCAGGACCTCGGCCTCGATGCCGCGGCGGAAGAGGTCGTACGGCGGCTGCAGGGTCTCAACCGGACGGGTCTCGGCGAACTCCGCGATCTCAGCGGGGTCGAAGTTCGAAACGCCGACGTGGTGGATCTTGCCGTCGTCGACCAACCCCTGGAGCGCGCCCGCGCTCTCGGCAAACGAGACCTTCGGGTCCGGCCAGTGCACCTGGAAGAGGTCGACGTGGTCGACACCGAGCGCCTCCAGACTCTCGTCGAGTCCCTGGCGAAGCCAGTCCGGGCTGGAATCGCGGACGAGGCCGTCGTCGGTCATCCGCAGGCCGCCCTTGGTCGCGATCACCACCTCGTCGCGGCGGTGCTCGATGGCGCCGCGGAGCGCCTTCCCGAGGACTCGCTCGGAGGCGCCGAAGCCGTAGCCATGAGCGGTGTCGAAGAGGTTGACCCCGAGCTGCTGAGCCTGGCGAATCGCAGCAATCGCCTCCGGCTCATCGAACTCTCCCCACTCGCCCCCGAGCTGCCAGGTACCAAAGGCGATCGGGGAGACCTCCAGATCGGTCATCCCGAGTCGAACGCGCTTCTCGGTGGACGCCGCCAAGAACACCTTCAGCCTCTCATAGGCATGGCACCCACACAAGAGACGGCCGACCGCAGGGCCGAAGCCTGGCGAGACACCTGAACCGAAAGGCACGCTTTGCGTGCCTTTCGAGTTGGGCCCAATCCAGCTCTGTCCTACCTCTGCTTGCGCGCGACCAGCGAGAGCCGTCGCTCGCTCCCGGTGGTCGTCCGGAGCGGGAGCGGGCAAACGGCAGCTTCGAGGCGTCCGCGTGCCCGACTTCACGCGGAAGCGGCGGAGCAAGCGCGGATCCCCCAATTCCGATCGCGACCGGCGCCAGGGCGTCGAGGCGCGGCCCAGGGGACCGAGCGCGGTCCGCTGCGTACGGGAGACTTGGTGGCATGACCCCGGAACAGCTGCTTGAAGCCATTACTTCGCACTACCTGCGGAGCGGCGACTTCAATGGCTACCCGCTGCGCGAAGCCGGCATGGCTCGCGAGGAGCTCGAACCGCTCATGGCCGAGCTGGTGAAGGCTGAGCTGATCTCGCTCCCGATCGGCATGCCGCACCCGAACCCCTACATCAAGGCCTTTCGCGCCCGGCCGATCCAGGTGCAGCTCGATGGCCTCATCAAGCTCTCCGACCTCACCCACCTGACTGCGTATCCGGAGGCCAAGCATCTGGAGACGGTGGTGCCGCGTGACGACTACGCGGGCCGACCGTTCACCTTGCGGATGGCCCTAGGCGCCGGCCAGCTGGAGCCCGCCTTCTTCGACCTGAGCGTCTTGGAGAGCTACCGCAGCGACCCCCGCTACTACTACTACACCAACGACACCTCCGGCAGGATCAGCGTCAGCGACGACTACTACGAGAGCGAGCACATGCGCGAGGCCGACCAGGTGCTGCTGGAGACCTTCGGTTACGGTTTCAGCCGCGCCATGCGCCGGGTGGTTTGCGCCTTCCACATCTACCTGAGCCGCCTCTCGCCCGAACACCAGCAGATCTGGGCCGCGCGCAAACTGGAAGGCGAGTACAAGCTGCACCCTGCCTACTTCACCTCGGCCATCGTGGGCGACTTCTCGGACAAGATGATGATCTTTGACGCCTTCTTGGAGGAACTCGCTCAGGTGCGCAAGATGTGCCAAGAGGCGGGGCTTCCGCCCTTGGTGCGGTCGGACTTCCAAGACTCGCGCCCGGCCACCTTCAGCTTCCTTATCCGCCCGACGCTGAAGGAGCTCCAGGACTTCCACGCGACCCTGGACAAGCTGATGAGCGACAACCTAAACAAGGAATTCTTCGCTTGTTTCGACATCGAACTCGAGCGCGAGACTGAGCGCCCCGACGGGAAGATCGAGGTCACGCCGAAGGGAACCGTCCAGCTGCTCAAGGACTGGATGGACGAGCTCCAGACCGAGCAGCGCGACGACCTCAACGAGGCGATCAAGACCTTCCGTGACGTGCGTGAGCTTCGGCAGCGCCCGGCGCATGCTCTCGACGACAACCGGTTTGACCTGGACTACTACGACCAGCAGCGTCAGCTGATACTGCGCGCCTACAAGGCCGTGCGGCTGCTGCGATTGGTGATGGCCAACCAGCCGTCTCTGGCCGACTACGACGGCGTGCCCGACTGGCTCGATCAGGGGCAAATCTACGACTACTGAGGCGAGCTCGCGACCCGTGTCCGGCCGCATGCGCCAGCCACGCGCTCATATCCCGTCGGGCGCCTCACGGCGGCGCGTGGGCGCTCGCGCTTGGCGCGAGGAGGGTGTCGCTGCGCTCGACGCATCGTTGGTCCAGTGACTGGCGTCTTGGAGCCGCTACCTTCGCGTGTCATGACTCGTCGTTCCCTTCCTCAAAGCCAGTACGTAGCGGTCCAGGCTGTCCGGGCGCGCGCAGCGGAGTTCCCGCGCCTGGCCGAACTGTTGGGTGACCGAATAAGCACGCTGGGCGAATCCCCTGCGCATTTGGACACGGCGCCGCGTCTTTTGTTCCTACTCGGCGAGACCGGAGACGGCACTGAGCCTTTACTCGGGGGACTAGAAGATGCGGTGAACTTGTTTGATTTTCGCTCACCTCAGGGGTGGGACGGGGTGCGCCGCCAGCTAGGCCGGGCAAACGAGCGGAGCCACTTTCTCTCATTGTCTGCAGAACTCGTGATTGCAGCCTGGCTGGTGCGACACGGCGTGCGCGTCTTGGAATTCGAGCCCACGACGAGTGATGGCAAGCGCCCCGACCTGCTCGTCGGGTCTGCTTCCGAGGAATGCTTCATCGAGGTCGTCACGCCTGCCATGCCGGCCAGCTCCATTGACCGCGCGAACACTCGACTGCATGTTGGGCTTGAGCGTGTGGAGTCCGGGCTAACGGTGGAGGTGTCCGGCTATAACGCCCATGCGCGCACTCAGGACCCAGACCAGGACGCGATTAGCGTCGTGACGAACACACAGGTGGACGACGTCGTGAGCGAGTTCCGGCAGAAGGCCACAAGACTCGACACGTCCGAGCTTCCCGCGACAGTCGTACAGGCCCGGCCAGGACAGCCGGTCGCGATCACCGCGGTCGATTACGACCCGACCCAGCCGGGGACGTTCGTGATGGTGAGCTGGGGAGAGTCGGGCCTCGTCCCGGACGTGAAGCGCCTAGTCGGGATCATCCGTAAGGAGAGGAAGCATCTTCCGGAAGGCTATCCGGGAGCGATCCTCGTTGACCTCTCTCGCTGGTCTGACTTTCGAGGCGCGGACTACTACCTCGTGCAGGCTGAGAAGCAGCTGGCCAGGCATCAGCTCCCTGCGTTCATCGGCACGTTTGTCTGGCAGGGAGGTGCTTTCGAGCCCGAATCGCGTCGCTGCCTGCATCGTGATGAACCGTGGACGACGACCAAGCTGGGGCGGCTATTTGCGAGACTCTGGACGCGCTAGTGGCATCGGGTGTCAGGGCTGCCTGACCCTGGACACGGTCTGTCGGGATAACCCGGGCGGCGCGCTGCGGCTCCGCGCGATGAGGAGGCGCCTACGGAGGCGTGACCGCTTTCTCTGTAGCGATTTCCCCCGGTGCTCCGCCCCAGGACGGGCGCGTCGTTTGCTACCCGTCGTCGTCCGGACCGGGAGCGGGGCCCAGTTGATTCGGGCCGCGTTCGTCCCCGGATCGACGCGATTGGGAAAGCGCGAACGAAGCGCCTCGGTCTACCTCGAGGCACCGAGAGTTGCGCGCCGACGGTCGCCTCCTCGATGTTCAGGACTGGACTGCCTCACGGACCTGAAACGAGCGATCCCCCACTGCCTCGGACTTGATATCGGGAGCGACATCCGCAATCGGCGCCGGCAGGGAATCGAGCGAGACCAAATGAGCGATCGAAGCTCTGATATCGCGTCCGCCGATCGAGAAGAGTTCGCGCAGTCGCTGGGCAACTGCCGTCTGCGCACTACTCCGTTGTGGGACCGCTTCCGCGAACGCACCGAGAGCAGTCTGCACCACCTCGGGGCTCGGGTCGAATAGACCACCAAGGAGGATCGACTCGAGCAGTTCATCTTTTGAGTGCTGCCGACCCAAAGCGGTTGCCTCGAGCGCGTTCATGCGGACCCGCACTTCGGGATTACGCGAAAGCACCAGGGCCTGCGGTATGAGTTCGCCCACTTCTCCCGCTGCCATCCCCAGCAAGGTCTTCGCGGCCCGCATCAGGGCGGGCGAGTACTCCTCCCACAACGGTTCGCTGCCAGCCTCGGGGATGTCGCGGTACAGGTTGACGGCCTCGCCGCGATCAATAAGACCCTCACGAGCACAGGCAGCCAGAGCCCGAGTGGTGTCATAGCGCAGGTGTCGCGGCACACTGGCATCTGTCGCCAGGCCGGTCAACACCTCCCTCGTCTTCTTCGGGATTTCGCCGAATGTCCTCACGCCGGCTGCCAAGAGACCCGCGGGCCCGTAGGTCCCGAGACTTGCGGATCCCGCGCGAGCGTCATCAGCCTGAGCTTGAAGCTGGTCGGTGAGCGAGGCGACCGCGTCCTGAAGCACTCCGTCTTCCACGGGGTGATCGGTCCTAGCAGCGATTTGTACGACGGCCGCGGCGGGGAGCTCTTCAAGATCGACAAGATCATCGGCGTCAACTCGCTGGGCCAGAGCGGCCATCAACACGGCGCCCTCGGCGCTAACCCTCCCCGCGAGTCCTAGCTCGTACAGGCGCCTCGCCGCCGACTCGGGCATGCGCTGAGCGATGGGCGGCGTGGTGGTCGCCAGGAGCGCGCTTGCTTCCTGGTCGCCGAGACGGTGGAATCGATCTCTCCAGCCTGCAGGCACTCGCACCGACAGCAGCGACCACAACTGGGCGATGTCCCGATCGAGTGGATGCTCGCTACCCGCCGGCTGAAATCGGTCGAGAAGCCGAACTGCTTGGTCCTCGCTCATTAGGTCCCAGCACTCAAGGGCCGCTTCAACCAGGCGGGGGTCAAAGCGCGATGCGACCGGTCCCATTCTTGTTAGCTGGGACAAAATCAGGTCGGTGGACGCATCGTCGAATCTCGGCTCTGCAAGTCCGATGACATCCGAGAGATCCCGACTGCCACGGGCAAGAGCCCACAACGCGACGGCCGACGCCGCGTTGGTGGGCGATGCGCCGTCTGCGGACAGCAGTAGGTGCGCCGCGACCTGTTCCTGAAGCTGAGACCTCAGCCAGATTGCGCCCGCCCATCGTGCTTGCATCTCGGCGGCGATGGGCGGGCCGAGCTCCCTCGCACCAAGCGTGATCACCAACCTCCAAGGTGCGCGCGCTCTTCGCTGTACCTCACTAGTGAGCGCCTTTCGCGCTGCACCGGCCGCGACATCGAGAATCCACTGGTACTCGGTGAGCGGATCGGGCGTGAAGGCCCATCCGTGCGGGAACGGACCGCCCAGAAGATTGAACTCCTCCTGGGCTAGTAATGCGGCGAGCATCGAACGCTCCGGCGCCCACTCCTTCGCTCGAGCGAATAAGTCCGGGAGCTCTTCGTCCCAGCGATGATCGAAGGCGGCGGTGATGAGCTTCGTAGCCATCCGAGCCCGCAGTTCGCGGTCAGGGAGGCGGTCCGCTTCGGCCAAGATGTGGTCCACGAGTTCTCGATCAGTCGCGACAGCAGACCAGCAGCAAAGCGAAAGGCCAAGCAGCCGAACGAGGTCGTCGTCTGAGTCGCGGAGCTCGGTGTAGAGCTGAACCGCCGTCTCGGTTTCGCCGGATGCTTCAGCAACGATCGCCCGAGCCGCGACGGCGAGCGGGCCGTCAGGCACCTTCTCGTCTGGAAATCGGCGCAAGTTCATCGCGTCCACGAACGCTCGGGCCGATGGATCATCGCTCGACATCAACTCTGGCTGGTTCCAAACCAGGGCCGCGACGATCAGCTCGTCCATGGATTACCTCGCGTTTCGAAAAGCGGTTCCATCGTCTGGCCGCGAACGACCCTCAGGAGAACGGAGACGAGATTGGCGGTGATCTCGATCCAAGCCTGCTCGCTGTCGGGGTCCTCAATCTCCAAGTATTTGAAGTCATCGCTTTGCTGCTCCAGAAAACGGTCAACCTCCGTTCGGGGACGCAGTGCCTTGAGCCAGCGCCGCCTCCGGATCCAGAACACCTTGAGCTCGATTCCCTCGTCCATTGCGGCCCGGAGCTCTTCTGCAGTTCCAGGCGGCATGCGATCGAAAAGCAGCACGATGGTCGCGCTGCTGTAACCAGCCCACTTGACAAAGAGGTCGTTCGTCTTGCCGCCACGGGGCGCAGCCTGGGCGGCAATCTCACGCCAGTCGATGACCGGGATGTGGATTTGCCAAAGGTCGTGTGTTAGCTGGCTGTCGATCGCCTCCTCGACAAGGCGCTTGACCCTCCGCTTAAGGTCTTTGGCCTCCTCCCCGTAAGAGATGAAAACCGGGAATCGCTTGATCCCGCCAACCTGAGGCCGCAGGGCGGTGGGGTCGGCTCCGGGCAGACCAAGCGGCATAAGGGGTTCTTACATCAGGCCATCCTTGCTGACAAGCTGGGGCTTGGGGCCTATGACGGGACAACTCCGGCTATCGCTTAGCCCGAAAGCGGCCGCCAGCGGTCGCGTGACCGTTTTCTCTTGAGGCTGTCGCACAAACAGTGAAGATGGGCTCAGGCGTCTGGCCCGGGGTCTGACCTGCGCACAAACTGACCCTGTGGGTGTCATTCGTGGGGACCTGTCGGCTTTGGGCCCGGCGCCGCTGATCACCCATCAGGGTGGTCGGGTCGGGCGGCGCGTGACCTGATAGGAACCTGCTCGCGGCAAGTGCCTCGTCACTGTTCTGTCCGCCCTTCCCGACCGGACCGCCCTCCCGGATCGAAAGGACGGCATGCACAGCATGAAGCAG
>WHSP01000167.1:9003-9468 GCA_009380025.1 Gemmatimonas sp.
GTTGACGCCCACGCGGATACCCATCACGCCGCGGCGCTTGATCAGCACGGCGCTCTGCTCGCCACCAGGGCCTTTCCCACCACGACGGCTGGCTACGGAGAGCTGCTGGACTGGCTCCGCGCCTTCGGCACGCTCGAGGTGGTCGCGGTCGAGTCGACCGGCTCCTACGCGGCCGCGCTGGTGCGCTATCTGCGCCGCCGCGAGGTCGCGGTGCTCGAGGTCAACCAGCCGCACGAGCACACCCGCCGGCGGCGGGGCAAGAGCGACGCGATCGACGCCGAGATGGCGGCCCGGCTCGCGCTGGCGGGCAAGGCCACGGCTGTCCCGAAGCAGACCGACGGAATCGTCGAGTCGATCCGGCTGCTGCGCGCTGCGCGCGAGAGCGCCGTGAAGTCGCGCAGCGCCGCGCTGGTTCAGCTCGGTGGACTGATCATCAGCGCTCCGCAGCAACTGCGCGATCGGCTT
>WHSP01000168.1 GCA_009380025.1 Gemmatimonas sp.
AGTTCGGCGTCGAGTGGACCGATCTGGACGAGATGCAGAACCGGTTCGTCGTCGGGATCACTACGTCGTCGGCGCGGGAGAGCGTGCTGAAGGTGTTGGAGGAGCAGCGGATCCCCGTCGAGGCCGTCGCCTTCGAGGAGACGAGCCGCATCGAGGATGACAAGACGCTGCGCGACTACAGCCGGCCGATCGAGGGCGGTTACCAGATCCAGAGGTCGGGCGGATGGACCTGCACGCTCGGGTTCAACGCGTATCACGGAGGATACGCGAGCTTCGTGACGAACTCACACTGCACGTCCAGCGTCTGGGGGCTGAACTTCACCCCGATCTATCAGAACGCCGTGGCGGCAGGGAAGCTGGTCGGCACTGAGGTGAAGGACCCGGCACCGTTCTCGTGCGGCTTCTTCGGCATCTTCAAGTGCCGCTGGAGCGATGCAGCCGTGATTCGGAAGACGGGCGGCGTGTCTTGGAACTACGGGAAGATCGCCCGCACCACGTCGTGGGGTTCGCCGGGCAACACTGGATCGATCACCATCAACGCCAGCAACCCGCGGATGACGATAATCGGCGAGTACTCCTTCCCCACCGGCGGTGAGATGTTCGACAAGATGGGCCGGACGACGGGCTGGACCTACGGCTTCGTCAAGAAGACGTGCGTCGACATGAAGAAGTCGTCGTACTCCAACTGGGGCCGGATCATCTGTCAGGACTGGGCGAACTATACGAGCAACAACGGCGACAGCGGCTCGCCGGTCTTCCGCTGGTACGGCAACACTGTGCGGCTGGCCGGGATCCACTGGGGCGGCCTCACGCAGGGCGGCACCCGTTACGCGATCCTGAGCGCGATGTGGAATATCGAGAAGGATCTGGGCGGACTATCTACCTTCTAGTCGCCGTCCGGGGCGTTGCCGTGTACGGGAGAAATGCAATATCGTGAGAATGTTCGCGAAGTTGTCCGCCTAGCGTCTGCCTCCGGACAACACGGGTGCTCCAGAACACACGATCCATCATAGGCAAAGCCGCAGTTACACCAAGGGCGCGGGGCACGCTCAGGAACACGTGCTCCGCGCCTGCGGCGTTTCCGCGGTCGGAATCGTGCCTGCCACCGGATCGCAACGCGCGGGCGGTCGCGTAGGCGAAGGATTCGGGAAGGAAACGAGCTGAGGGGCGATCGCCAGGGCTCGCGGGTCATCGGCGGAGGCCACGAGCTCGAAGGCGCTGAATCGCCGACCTCCCGATCGAAAGTCGGGCAGTATGACCTTTCCGGGTACGGCGTTTAACGTTTGAGGGTCGTGAAGAACCCGCACCCGGGAACGGTATGGAGGCGTCAATTCTACGCCCGCGCCAAGTTGACCGGATCGTCCGCGGCGATCGATGTGCGGTCTATGTCTCGTCGGTACTGAACCGCTTCCTGCAGCGACCATCCCAGCCGAATCAGCGAGACGGATGATCCTACCCGCTCCGACGACCGTTCAGGGTCTCCCACCCGTGCCCAAGAACAGCATGCCGAAGCTCGCGGCGGAGTTGCACCATCGAGGATTGCAGAGCTCTGATCTGCCGCCCCACCAGCCAATGAGTGACGACAGTCGGGCCAGCTACGACGAGCGCGGGATCATGAGCGCCGTCAGTGCTGGACAGGTCGCGGCGTTTGATAGACTCGTGGATCTGTTTTGGGCTTCGACGTTTCGATACTGCAAGTCCCTCGGATGTGACGAGGACCGGGCGGACGACATCACGCAGGAAGCGTTCATCCGTCTCTGGGAACGGCGCAAGAGCTGGACGCATGAGGGGTCGGTCAAGGTCTGGCTGTTTCAGACGGTCCGAAATCAAGTGCTTAGCGAGAGGCGCAAATGGAAGGTCCGGGTCGCGTGGGCCTCGCGCGAGGGATCGGAAGAACCGCCTCATCCTACGACCCCGCTCCAGGAAGTCGAGAATCTCGAGCTCAGACAAGCCGTCGAGCACTCGATGGCGATCCTCTCTCCTCGCCGGCGAGAAGCGTTTGCCCTGGTCCATCTTCAGGGTCTCTCGTACCGCGAGGTCTCGCAGATCATGAACGTGCGGCCCCAAACAGTGGCGAATTACCTCACCGAGGCGCTCGTGGATCTCCGATCGTCGCTGACCGCTCGGTTCCCGTCCCTGGCACTGAGGGAATCTCAAGTGGGAAATTCGACGCCATACCCCGATGATTAGGCGCCGGAATGTCACAGCCTCGGCCGGGGAGACGACGCCGCGACCGGACAACATCAAAACAGGAACCATCGCCCTGATGGACGAGATCATATGTCGGAGCGTTCGGAGGCTCACGTCGCCCGCAGAGGAGGCAGAGTTACTCCGATGGAGAAGGGAGTCGATGCAGAACGAGCGATACTTCCGCGATCTCACGCACGTCCTCGAGGAGGCGCGGGAAGTCGAAGAACAAGCGGCAGTGCCGGTGCCGCCCACAGGTCGGGAGCTGCTTGGTCGCCGGGCCCAGCCGCGGAGTCGACCAATTCGGTCGACACGCCGACGTATCCCGCGGTGGGCCTGGCAGTTTGGTGTCGCGTCAGTGGCTGTCGGGGCGTTTACGAGCCTGGTTCTCTCGGCGATCCGCCCGTCGGCCGATTCCGTTGGGTCGGTGCCGTTCGAGTTCGGCACCGGTGAGGTCGTAACCGGCGCAGCTGAAGCCGTGACTGTGAAGCTCGGCGATGGGACCATCGTTCGTCTGGCTCCAGAGAGCCGACTTCGGATGATGGGCCAGACGGGTCGCCGAGAAGTATGGATGGACGGCCGTGCGTTTTTCGCGGTGACGAAGGTCGAGGACCGACCTTTCGTGGTCCGCACCCACGCCGGCGCGGCGACGGTGCTTGGGACTCGCTTCGACCTGGCGGCCCGTGAGGGGGATCTGCAGTTGCTGGTCGTTGATGGGAGCGTGAACGTGGCTGCCCAGGGAGCGAGTCTCGACGTAACCGCCAAACAATCGGCCCGGGCCTCCGCATCGGCTCCACCAGTGCGGATGGAAGTCGATTCCGCATACATCAACAGCGAGCTCGCATGGTTGGGCGACTTCCTCGTTTTCGAAGGAACCTCGTTGAGTCAGGTCGCTTCTGAGCTCAGCGCTCACTACGGCGTTCCTGTCGAAGTCCTAGATGACGATCTCGCCCACGAAACCGTCGTGGGAGTCTTCAGCGACCAGACTCTCGAAGATGTCATGGAGTTCATATGTCGAGCGATTTCCGCGCATTGTTCCTTCCAGCCATCCAGGGTCACCATCAGCCCATAGGCCGACTCTCCCCTCATCGTGTCCGGGGGTTATCCGCGACGCCGGATCCCATTCACTTCACTCCTGCATCCCACGATGACTATTCGACGCCTGAGTCCGGTCCAAGAATGAGGGTTGGTCGTGGTCACGATAGGCCGACGGGCGCCAGGCTGCGGAACCGGTCGAGGGTGCCGGAGCTTCGGAGGCCGTATTGGAGCCGTCGGACAAAGGTGAAAAGTGCCGCCAAGACCACAGAAGCGCGGACTCGGCCGCCTGGAGAGGCCGAAAATGCTTCTTGAGGGTCGGAGTTGCCCAGCAGATGCCGATAAATCCGCCCGAAGTTGATTGCGATCGCTCGCAAGAATCCGAACTGTGCGGCTGCGGGACGGGTGCGCGTGCGGAGTTTGCCGTTTCGAGACGGCGCCTTGAACTCCTTCATGGTGGCTTCCACGTTCGCCCGCAAGGTTCGCCTCTCCGGCGGCAAGCTCTCGAGACGGCGGTGACGGGCCTGCCGCAGCACGTCCGCGTCGTCGAAGTAGAAGGTTCGGCCCCCGCCCTTGCGAAGGACTCCCGGGCACACCGAGGCCAGGGGACACTGCGCACAGAGGCCCGGAGCCAACACGGCTTTGTGGCGGCTACGCGTGGGCTGACTCGTGGCGGTGTGCCCGGCGGCACAGGTGACGCGGAACGGACCGGTTTCGGAGGCGGCCTCAATCGTCATGGGCGCCCGCGCCGTGCGTCCGCGGATCGCGCTCTGCACCGCGGCGATCCCGAGCTCCGCTTGCACGCGATCATTGTCCTCACTCCCGTACGCCGCGTCGGTATGCAGTTCCTCGAGGTCCGGGGTTTTCTGCTGCATCGGCTCGAGTCGCTCGTGGAGGATTCGGCTGTCGTCGTGGTTATTGGGAGCCACGGCGAGATCGGTGATCAGCTGCAGCGCATTCTCGGGATGGGCGGTCTCGGTGGCGTGCAGCACGAAGCCGTGGTATTCCTCGCCCTTCTTCCTCCGATACGTGGCGTCCGGATCATCCGGCGACTGCAGCGAATCACTGCCGATCTCGCTGGGCTCGCGCACCGCAACCCTCTCTTCCACCCGGGTGAACTGCTCCGCGAAAACCCGGCAGACGACGCGGTAGATCTCCGTGTCGCGGTACTCGGTCGGCAGGGCATCGAGCATCCAGGCGTAGAGCTCGCCCAGCTGCTCCAGGGTGGCCTCGATCTCACTCTTACGCAGCCGGTAGAGGAACTGGCCCGCGGTCGGGGCGCCGACAAAGGCCCTGAAGCGCTCGGCATACTCGGCCTGGTGCGATTCGCTCAGGACGCGCCACATCCGCAGCACCACCTCGACCAAGAGCTCAATGCGGGTGTATTGGCGGATGTTCGATCCGATTTGCGTCGAGTCACTGCGCTGAATCGTGGTCTTCAGCCCCAGGCGCTCCAGATCCTCTTCGCTGAGGCGATCAAAGACGGCCTGGAACTTGTCCTGCCCGGTGTGGACCATGTGATCGCGCACCCGCCGCTGAAAGTTGAAGAGCGTCGCCCGACAGAACGGCTCCTCGTCCAAGCTCCACAGCCCCAGTGCGGCACGCACCTTGAGGTCGAAGGCCACGCGATCCAGCAACTCCTCGAACGTCCAGTTGTTCAGGTGCTGCAAGATCATCGCGCCGACCAACGTGTTGACCGGCGCATTCGGCCGGCTCGGCCCCTCCTCCGCGTACAGCTCGGCAAAGAGCGACTCGGGAATGCGACAGAACACCTGGGTATAAAACGCGTACTCCTTCGACCCATACAACCGCTTCCGGATTTCAGGACTCAGCTGGGCCTCCATGCTGAAGATGTCCTGCTGCCGGTGCGTCTCGTTCAGACGAAACATGGCGTGGGAGTCGGGGGCGAGGATGCGAACGCTACGAATGGACTCAACCCCCAATATACCAATCGCTTAGCCCTATCGCAAGCGAGTTGAAATGCAATCCACAGACCTTTTTAGACCGGACTCACGCCTGATTCCCCAACTCGTTTCGATACCGCTGGTTGTTTGGGCTTCGTCGGTCATCACGCTGAAGCCGGCGGATGCCCAGCTGTCACGTCCAGTCGCCACGGCAGACGAAGAGCCCAACCCACTCAACCGGAAGGCGAGGCTCTCGGTTCACGAAGCCGAGCTCTCTGCGGCTCTCACAGCGCTTCAAATCCATTCTGGCGCAACGCTGGTGTACAGCCCGACGCAGCTTCCACAACGACAAGTCAGCTGCCAGTGCTACGACATGACCGTTGGTGAGGCTCTCGACCGGCTATTGGCAGCAAGCCGCCTTCGCTACTCCCTTTTACGTGGTCGTATCCTGATCGAGCCGCAGGGGTCGAGCGATTACCGATATCTCGATATCCCCACGGAAGTCGTCGGATCTGGATTCCTGCTCGCGGCGGGCGCGAGCGGTCGCTCGTTCGCGCCGGTTTCAGTCGATCGCCGGACCGCGCCTCATCGCACTGAAGGGACCATCACCGGCCGCGTGGTAGACGCTCAGACCCAGCGGCCCCTCGCCTCCGCCCAGGTGTTCGTGCTCGAGACGAGCATCGGGGCACTCACGCGAGCGGATGGCAGCTACCAGCTGACGAATGTCCCGGACGGTACGCATACGATTCGGGTTCAGTTGATCGGCTATACCGGCCAGGATCAGACAGCCACCGTTGCCCCGGGATCATCGAGCGTCGTCGATTTCGAGATGGCCGGAGAGGCTCTCGCACTGGACGAAATCGTGGTTACGGGGACGGCGGGGGCACACAGCGCCGCGCCGTCGGGAACGTAGTGGATCGCGTCAACATGGCCGAGCGCCTGGAGACTGGAGCCGTTACGTCGGTCGAGCAGACGCTGATCGGTGGAGTTCCCGGCGTAACCATGCTCACCGGCAATGGCATGGCCGGTACTGGAGGCCAGATCAGGCTGAGGGGGTCGTCGAGTGCCGCGTTGGCAGGCGACCCGATCATCTATGTCGACGGAGTACGCATCAACTCCGAACGGGGTGAAGTGGGCCGGTACACGGCGACCTCGCGACTCGACGACATCGACCCTGCCGATATCGAGAGCATCGAGATCATCAAGGGGCCGGCGGCGGCTACCCTCTATGGGACGGAGGCGTCGAATGGTGTGATCCAGGTGATAACGAAGAAGGGGATGAGTGGTGCGCCGCAGTTCGATGCGGCAGTCGAGCTCGGATCGTCCTGGCTCCCTCGGGACATGATCCCCACGAGCTGGGCACCGGAACCCAGCCGATGCTCGGCGGCTCCCTGCCAACCTGACGACCTCGTCGAGATCGACCTGTACCAACGAGAGCTCGACCGGGGCAATCGGTTATTCGATTCAGCGCTTCTGCAGAGCTACAACCTCTCCGTTCGCGGTGGCACCGATCTCATCCAGTATTTCGCGTCGGCGAACCACAACGATCAAGACGGGATCGTCGACTGGAACTGGAACACGCGGAGCTCCGGGCGGATCTCTTTGTCCGTGCTTCCGACGCCTGCACTCAGCATCGCCCTCAATACGTCCTACGCTCAATCGGAGACTGCGCCCGTCTCCAACTTCTGGGGTTCCAACTTCGCTTGGGGCGGGCGACCCGCCACGGCGCTGATCGACGATCATCCTGACCGCGGTTTCTCTGCAGCGCCGGAGCTCTTCCAGGGGGACGTCCGATCCAACCTCGTCGAGACGAATCGATCGACGTGGAGCGCCGAGCTCCGGCATCAACCGGCAGGGTGGATAACCCATCGCCTCGTCGGAGGGCTGGATCTCTTTCGCCAGAAGGGGACGAGCCTCGTCTACCGCAATCCCCTGATCGAGGATCGGGTCACCGCTGCGAGAGAGGGCTCGAAATCCGTTCAGACGATCGAGGCGCCTACCATCACAATCGATTTCTCCGGAACGATGAACTTCAGTCCTACGGAGAGCCTTGGATCGGCTACCTCCTATGGGCTGCAGTACTATCGCAAGCAGGACTACATCACGTCGGCCTCGGGAACGAGCTTCGCAACACCGTCGCTGACGACGGTCGGCGCAGCTGCCGTCACTACCGGCGGGGAGAGCTTTGTAGAGAACTCGACCGTCGGCGTCTACGTGCAGCAACAGTTCGATTGGAAGAACCGACTTTTCCTTACCGGGGCGGTGCGGGCGGACGACAACAGCGCCTTCGGCGCGAACTTCGACGCTGCGATCTATCCGAAGCTGAGCGCGACCTGGGTCGTGCACGATGAACCGTTCTGGAATGTTCCGTTCATCGATCAGCTTCGCCTGCGCGGGGCGTGGGGTGCCGCGGGTCAGCAGCCGGATGCCTTCGCCTCGACACGGCTCTTCCGTCCGATCTCGGGTCGTGGCGGCCAGCCCGGCCTGACCCCTTACACGTACGGAAACGAGGATCTGGGGCCAGAGCGTGGAGAAGAGCTGGAGCTCGGCTTCGACGCTTCCGTGCTCGATTCCCGCATCGACCTCGCCTTCACGGCCTTTTGGCGAAAGACCAAGGATGCGCTCGTCGAACGGCCCCTGGCTCCGTCAGTCGGCTATACGTCGCAGACGTTGGGAAGCTTTCAGCTGACGAACGCAGGACTGATCAGCTCCTGGGGAACGGAAACCGCCCTCGGTATTCGCGCGTTGACCGGCGGCCCGCTCGGTTGGGATGTCAACCTTGCGTTTACGACGCTGGGCAACCGAATCGACGATCTGGCGGGGATCAGTCGGATTCCCGTACAGCGCGGGAGGGCGCACGAAGAGGGCTATCCTCTCGCCTCCATCATCGAGTACAAGGTAGTCTCGGCTGACTTCGTAGACGGCGTCAGCGGGCCGGTTACGAACCTGATGTGCGATGGCGGGACCGGTCCAGACGGCAAACAGATGGGCGGACCCCCCGTTCCGTGCGACGAGGCCCCCCGCGTCTTCTGGGGCAAGGGCGAGCCTACCTGGCTCCTCAATGTCGTGTCCAACTGGAACTTGTTCGAGAACTGGCAGCTGTCGGCATCCATCGACGCCAAGGGCGGCCATTGGATGAGCTCCGATTATCTCGGCGCACGCCACAGCAGCTTCCCGAGCTCTCGCCTCATCTTCCTTCAGGACGATCCGATCGCCATGGCCTATCTCCAGGTCGCACGGAGCGGACTGACATTCCACCGCGGCGACTTTGCGAAGCTACGGGAAGTAACGCTGCGCTACACCGTTCCGACGAGTCTCGCGGCACGGATCGGGGCACGAAACGCGAGCCTGCAGATCGGCGCGCGGAACCTCGCAACGTTGTGGGTCGCGGACACCCACGTAGAGCGCGAGAAGATCATCGACCCCGAGATGAACCGTCCCGACGAGAACTTTGGAGGGGAGTCGGGAGGCGATTGGCCTCCCTGACCCAGGCTGTCGTGTCCTTCCGGCTTGGATTCTAGAACGCTGCCAATTGGATCGGCAATGGTTGACCCCACACTAAGCCATCGGCTACACCGCCGGCCGCGGGAGCGATCCCATACTTCCAGAACTGCTTTCACCACAGAGGACACAGAGGACACAGAGAGTACTATATCGGCGGGTGTGTGCCTCTGCGCTCTCAGTACCTCTGTGGTGAATCTTAGTTTCCTGTTTCGGTCTGTGGATCAGACAGCCGCAGAAGGCGGGTCCGAACCTGCAAAACGGGAGATAGGAATGAGCTTCAGCACAGCGCGCTATCAACACAGCCGACAATCGTTCATTGTCGCGATCGTCCTGTTCGCGGTGGCTGGCTGCGAGGGGCTCGATACTCTCCTGTCGGTCGACCTGCCGGGGGAGGTACAGGAGGATGATCTGAACGACCCGCGGCTGGCACCGGCCCTCCTGGTGGGAACCGAGGCGGATTTCGAGTGTGCGTTGTCGCCGCACATCTGGGTGACTGGCAGTTGGGTCGATGACCTGAACGATACCGCCCAGGACCGACCTGGGGCGTTCTTCTCGACCCGGTCCAGCAACTCGCGGTTCTATGCCGATCACTGTACTGGGACCCGGCCAAACTATGCGCCGTTCCAGACGGCCCGCAGCCAAGCCGAACGGGCCGTAGAGTTGATCAGCTCCTTCCCTGACGAATCCGTATCAGACAAGGATTATCTGCTCGCCCGGGGTACGCATATGCAGGGTACGCCTACATCTTCCTGGGAGAGGCCTATTGCTCGCTCACTTTCGATGCAGGCCCACTCCAGACGCGAGAGGAGATCTGGCGCATCGCCGAG
>WHSP01000169.1 GCA_009380025.1 Gemmatimonas sp.
GTCTGGGCAGTCGCGGAGGGACCTGCGATGAACCCGGCGACCTGATCGGCGAGGAGGTCGACTATCCAGACCTCGAGGAGAATGATGATGATGATGGAGATCTTGGGGCCGGAACGGACGCGATTAGTGAGCCGCTCGACCTCGACGGCGAGTACCAGGTCAGTGTGCAGGTCGACGACGATGACGATGTCGTCTTGGTTGCGTGCGGTGACTTTGCGTTGAGAGAGGACTGAGGTAAAGATTCGCCGGCTCCGCTGCTACCGAATCCCCGGAGCGGCTTCGGTGTTTCACGGATACCTCTGACGCAGACACGAACGGTCATCGCACGAAGGGCAGGGGGTGACGCGCAGCGAGTTGCGTCGGCATCCCCTGCCCTCGTTTGCGTTGGCCCCTGGCTACTCACGATCGTAGTCTCGCCAAGGCCAAAGGCGCCAAGCCTAATTGAGAGCACCCGGCGCCGGCGAACCCCGTCGGGGGACAAAAAAAGACGGGGATCAAAAAATAGGCGGGGATGACAAGACTAGCGCGCCACGACGGAGATGGGCTTTGGGGGTTCGCGTGAACCTCGCGCTAGGCCTTCCTTTCTAACCAAAGCCTTCGTCATTGCCTCCGGCTCGGTCACGCGTCATTCTTCTAGGGATCGTGCCATCGTCGAACCCATCCGAAGAGAGCCCCCGAATGAAACGCAACCGCGTAAGTGGATCGATGGTTTCGCTCGTGCTGTCCGTCGCGTTGGTCGGTGGTTGTGCCGCGGCTGAATCGACTGAGCAGACACCGGCGGAAACCGAACCGTCGGCGACGGCCGAGCCAACCGAGACGGTTCAAAGCCAGTTCGTTGGGAACTGGGAGCTCGTCAGCTTCAAGTCGTTCCCCGAAGATGGAGAGGCTGTGGACAACGGCTACATCGGTCGGATCCTCTACGACGAGCATGGGAACATGTCTGCCGTCGGCATGCCGCGGTCGCTCCCGGCCCGCGCTGCGGAGGAAAGTGACGCGACACCGAGAGCCGGCTTCGCGTACTTTTCGACGTATGAGGTCTTCCCCGAGGACGGTCGGGTAGTGCACAGTGTGATCGGCTCACCGATGACGCCGAGCTGGGTCGGCACCGAGCTCGTCCGCTATTACGAATTCGAGGGGAACGATATCCTCAAGCTCTCGCTCCGCGACGAAGAGGGGCGCACGACCGGCACTTTGACCTGGAGTCGCCTCCAGGCCGCCGCAACTGACCAGATCCAGTAACTACAATTAGCCGCTGACGCCGAGGACGCGGAGAACGACAGCACTCCCTCCGCGTCCCCTTGGGAAACTCGCGGCCTGGTCACGGCACTGGGTCGTCCGGCGTTGCAATCTGTACGATCAGGACACGGGCAGGCGATTCGCTGCTCGCGTTGGCGAAGTGCGTGTGGAGAATTCTCCTTCTCTCGTAAAACATCTCCCCCGCTTCATACCGCTGAATGGGCGCGTTCTCCAGGCTCGTCAGCACAGCACCCTCGAGGATGTAGCCGAAAAGCTCCGCATCGTGCGTGTGGGCCTCCGTAACCTCGGCGCCGGGCACCAATTCCAGGACGGAGCTGTTGACGACTACGCCGACGAAGGCGCTATCCTCCAGCGCCTGCGTCATAACCGGTGTCGAGCGGAGCGGCTGCGCGGAGGCGCTCTGCGCGGCGGCGGCGATGGGAACGCCCAGCAGAGTAAGACCGGCGATCGCGGTGCGTAAACTTTTCATGGCCTTCACCTATCCAGAGATGAACCATCTCATTGGTCATTCCCGCGAACGCAGGAATCCAGGGGGCGAGGAAGCCGACGAGTGACTGGATCCTCCGCTTCCATGGGGATGACACCGCTGGCCAGCTGTTGCTTCGCGTACTCCGCGCCTTCCCGCGCGAGAATCCGGCTCGGAACTCCTACTGAAGGCGATCCTACTGGATGCCGGTCAACTCGCGGCTGAGCTCGCGAAGACGCTCCCGTGCCGCCTCATCGAACGCCTGGTCGTCGGGTCTGGCCTGGCGCAGGCCGTTGTAGTACTCGCCGGTGCCGACCTCCTCTGAACGCACCAGGTTCACGACGGCCTCGGCACCCTCCTCGACGGTACTCCGCGGCTCGACGCCGATTTCCCGGACAAGCGTCGTGTTCATGAGCGTCGCGGGGTGGAGAGAGTTCACCGCGACGCCCTCGCCCTCGAGTTCTTCCGCCAGATCCATCGTGAACATGACCTGGGCGAGCTTGCTCTGTGCGTACGCCCGGGAATCGTCGTACCCGGCCGTCAACATGACGTCATCGAAGTCGATGGGCTGCTGGGCAGCCGAGGCCACGTTGACGATTCGCGCCGGGGCGCTCTCGATGAGCCGGGGCAGCAGAAGATGCGTAAGCTGGAACCCTGAGAGATAGTTCACCGCGAAGTGCAGCTCGTGACCATCGTCGCTGAGCTGTCGTTCCGGGTCGTCGACCCAGATCCCCGCGTTATTCACGAGCACATCGAGTCGATCGTAGTCTTCGAGGATCGTCTCGGCGAAATCGCGGACCTGATCGACTGAGCCGAAGTCGGCCGCGTAGAAGCGGGCGGTCCCCCCGCCCTGCTCGATCTCCTCGACCACCGCGAGCCCTCGTTCGCGGTTCCGGCCGTGGATGATCACGTGTGCGCCGTCCGCACCCAGCCTTCGGGCGACCTCGCGACCAAGCCCATCCGTCGACCCCGTGACGAGGATCACTTCCTGCCCTGCCTGCGGCGCACTACCCTGCCCAGCAGCCTCGGTGGCCTGAATCGACGACGCCGCCACGATCACAGCTAGCGCCTGCAATGACGTCCCGAGGGCCGAACGCTTCGAATTCGATCCCGTCTGATTCCGATCCATGGTGAGCCGCTCCGGGGAGGGGAAGTAAGTGCGATTGATCGTCGTATCTTCATCAGACCTGCCAACAAGCATGGACGGGCCGAGCGCTTCGTCAACAACCGTCAGGACTTTGTTGCCTTCGCGGCCCCGCGCCGTGAGTCCCGGGCATCCGCCTCATTCAGGCGCCCCCATTGCCCCCCGCAACACATCCGCAAGGTGGTTCTCGTAGAAGCTGAGCACGCCGTCCTGGTTCAGGTGGTCGCTGTCGTAGAACAGTTCCGGCTCATTGTTGACCGATGTGAAGTCGTACAGCTCGGCCCCGTTCCGTGACAGAATGGTACGCATCGTCGCATCGAACTCGGCCTCGTGCGGCAACACATCGTAGATCCGCTCGGGGATCGGTGGCCGGATGGCGATGAACCGGCCGCCGCGGTCCTCGACGAATTGGATGAGCTCCTCGAATTCGGCGAGGTATGGGTTGCGCTCCAGGGATCCCACATCGATCTCCGACGGATAGAGGAACTCCATTCGCTGGCGGTCGATCTGCGCTATCGGACGATAACTCCGCTCGAAGCGTGCACCCTCCGCCTCGAAGAGGTCCGGCTCGAAACGATTCGGATCGTTGATCTTCGAGAAGCCCGAAACCCAGCCCAGCGCGGCGGTTCGGGCCGCGGGTTCGCGGAGGAGGGCCATCGCGAGAGCCGGGTCGAAAGGAGCCCGTCGGTAGAGCTCCGCATCGGCGAGTCGGTCCTCGTTCCACTCTGGTGAATAGAACGCGAACGAGTCCAGAACGTAGACGACCGCGTTCGTTTCGTGCTCCTGCAGGAAGTACTCGAGCAGAAGCCGATTGATCGTAATCCCGCCCCCGACGGTGGCGAGGTTGAGGATCCTCGCGCCCGTCATCTGCTCCAGACGGGCGTTCATATCGCGGTAGTCGAAGACGGCGGCGTGGGATGCGCCGAGGACGACGAAGTCGTGCGTCGAGTGAGGGGCAACTTGCACCGTGTGGAAGCGATTGCGCTCCGCGTAACGGCGGACGAGCACCTCCGCCGCGGCGTACAGCGCACCATAGATCAGGATGCCGACAAGGACGAAGGCGATAGCGCTCCGCGCGAATCGGCGGGCGCCCTGGCCAGGGCCGCCGGAATCATCTACCCGAGGGGGCTCGAAGATCTCGACGTTCAGTGAGGACGTGGTCGGCATGGCTCAGAATTGCATGTAGACGAAGTTCTGGAGCTGCCACGATCCAAACACGACCAACGCGATGAGGATGGCGTAGTAGACCGCCCAACGAACGAAGACGGGCCGCGGACCGACGCGCTCCCACAGCGGTGTCCTCTCGTCGAGGATCTCGATCGCGAACAGGATGACGATCAAAGCGATCGGGAATAGGACGTCAGCTGCCTGGAGCCGCGCCGCGAGCATCGCCGGGAGGGTACTGGCTGCCGCCGCGACACGAGAGATGACGGTGAACGCGTCCGCGATGGAAGCCGCCCGGAAGAAGACCCAGGTGACGAGGATCAGGTGGAAGGTGACGACGACGCTCACGACCGTGCTGGCCGCGGACGGAATACGGACAAATCCCGTCACGCGTTCCCGCAAACCTCGCGTCAACGCGGAGATCACCTGATAGAGGCCGTTCAGTCCGCCCCAGATGACGAAAGTCCAGCTGGCGCCGTGCCAGAGTCCGCTGACGAGGAAAACCGCCAGTACGTTGCCGTAGTGTCGGAACTGGGAAACGCGGCTTCCTCCCATCGGGATGTACATGTAGTCGCGGAACCAACTCGCGAGGGAGAGGTGCCACCGCTTCGCCCAGAACTCCGCGACCGAGGTGGAGAGGTAGGGCCGGCGGAAGTTCTCCATCAGGCGGATCCCCAGGACCATCGAAGCGCCAATCGCCATGTCAGAGTACCCGGAGAAATCGCAATAGAGTTGGAAGGCGAAGAAGTAGGTGGCGAGAACGAGGTCCGCGGGAGAGGCGAAGGCGGGCTGGGCGTACGCCCCGTCCACGAAGGCGGCGAGGTTGTCGGCCACGACGACCTTCTTGAAGAGGCCCCAGAGCAGGAGCTGCAGGCCCAGCACGACTCCGGCACTATCGAAACGGACGGGCTGCCTGATCTGGTCGAGGAAGGGCCGGGCCCGCTCGATCGGGCCCGCCAACAGCTTCGGGAAGTACGAGACGTAGAGCGCGAAATGCCCGAAATGGGTCACGGGCGCCAGTCGCTCCTCGTACACGTCGACCAGGTAGCTCACGCACGAGAACGTGTAGAACGAGAGGCCCACGAACAGGACGAGGTCGAGCCTCGGAAATCGCGGGAAGATCGAGAGGGTGGACGCATCGACCCGAACGAGCAGCGACGCGAAGGAATCCAGGAAGAAGTCGTAGTACTTGAAGACGAGCAGGGCGCTGATGACAACGACGATGCCGACCGCGAGGATCCCCTTGCGGCGATTCCTGTCGACAACGCTTCCGAGCGCCAGGCCCGCACCGTAGGTGACGACGGTTACGGCGCCGAGCAGAACGAGGTACGATAGACTGAACGTCGAATAGAAGTAGACGCTGGCCGCGAGGAGAAGCGGCCAACGAAAGCGGTGCGGCAACGCGTAGTACGCCGCCGCGACCACCCCGAAGAAAGCCAGGAAGGAGAAGGAGTTGAAGAGCATTTCATCACGCGAGGAGCAGCAGCACCCGACAGTGACGAGGTAGTCTGGTCGTCGTTATTCCCGCCAAGCCTGTCCCGGCAGACAGTAAGCCGGGAGCGGGAATCCAGACACTTCGTCGGCTGCCCTGCACTGGATTCCCGCTTTCGCGGGAATGACTGGTTGGGGGCGACGGGCCTGGTCCGAGATCAGTACGTCGTCCAGCTCTCGAGCAGTGCCGGAGGAAGCTCCGGAACGGGCGTCTCGGGATTGAAGTTCTCAATCAAGTAGGACTGGAGGGTTGCGAACTCCTCATCACTCAACCCCGGGACACGACCGCGGTGTTCACTTGCCCATCGGTTCCACTCCTGCTCGTTCATCTGCAGCACGACGACGGGGACCCACGTGTGGCAGCTCTGGCAGTTGTTCAGCATCAGATCCCGCCCCTCGCCCGCCGGGAAAATCGCATCGAGATCAACTCGCATCTGCCCACTGGCATCGACCGTTACTGCCTCGGTCGAGGCTGACGCCGATTCCGCCCCCGGCGCCGTACCCTCACAACCACCCAAAAGGACCACGCCTGCGGTCAAAGACAGTGCACCAAATCCAAAACTACGTAAGCGCATCGAATTCTCAGGTCAAAGCTTGTTGAGTCCGGTCCAAAAAGGAATTGGGGTCATCAGGACTGAAAGCTTCGCGAGAAACCGGCTTTCGAAAATGCCCCCAGGCTGCCGATCTGGACCCTCGGATACATCGGACGACCCGCGGATTTCTTCCGCTTGAACCCGTTCTGACCTTTTTGGACCGGACTCCCGCTTGTTCCATAAACTCCCACAGCTGCGGGTACGCGCCTTCACGCTTCGTCACCGCGGAGGCGAAAACGAGCTTCCGCACGCGCTCGGGGTGCCGTATGGCGACCTGGAGGGCGACGCTGGCGCCGTTGCTGAAACCGAAGAGATCCGCCTCTTCGACCTCGAGCTGCTGGAGCAGCGTCGCGACGTCGTCAGCGGAGGATTCAAAGCCGAAAGGCTCATTCCGGTCGGAGGTGCGCCCGTGCCCCTGCTCTTCGAGCGCGATCACCTGGCGGTGACGGGCGAGGCACGGGAGCACCTTGCCGAACGTCGACTCGATCGTCGACCCACCCCCGTGAAGGAGGACGAGCGGTAGGCCGCCCCTCCGTCCATGAACCTCGTAGTACATACGAATGCCGTTCACCGGCGCATGCCCGCTCTCGAGCAGCGTCTGCGAATACGCGGTCGGCGAGGCGCATCCGACCGTGCTGCCGGGAACCCGTGCGGCACAAGCGGTCGTGTGCACGCGCCGTTACGCCGGTAGATGCGGGAGCATCTGTGATAGAACGGCTACAAAGTGGCAGGCACTCCCACCCAGCACGAATAGGTGCCACACGGCATGCCCATAAGGCAGGCGGCGACTGTGATAGAAGAGGGTCCCAATGGAGTACATCAGCCCACCTGCGATGATCCACAGGAGCACGTCTCCAGGAAGAGCAAGTTGAAGCGGACGGATCGCAACGACGATCAACCACCCCATCGCCAGATAAAAGAGCGTCGAGAGCAGGGGAAAGCGGTCGACGGAGATGAGTTTCATGAGCATGCCCACCCCCGCCAGGGCCCAGACGACGCCAAAAAGCGTCCAGCCCCAGCCTCCGCGCATCGCTGTGAGCGTGAATGGCGTATAGGTACCGGCGATGAGCCCGAAGATCGCACAGTGATCGAAGACCTTCAGGTTGGCCTTCACCCGCGGCCTTCGCGCCGCGTGGTACGCTGTTGAGGCGGCGTAGAGGACGACCAGAGACGCAACGTAGATGGAGGCAGCGACAATCTGCCAAGGATCTCGAGTGAGCGACGCCAGAGTGATCAGAACCGTCCCCGCCACGAGACTTGCGACAAGCCCCGCGCCGTGAGTTATCGCGTTGGCGAACTCCTCCCGAGCGGAGCTAGTAGCTATCACGGCTGAACAGCGAGGCCGAGCTCACTCAGTTCGGGCCCGGCGTGTCCGGAGGCGAGAGCAAGCTGACGAGCGTCCCTCTCCTCCCAACGCTTTGGCGCTGCTACCATCTCGAGGGCGTGCGCTTCAGGGGTCATCACAACTTTGGCCAGTGGCAAGTCTCAAGGAGATTGTAAGATAGCACGATTCGGCCCGCGAAGGACCCTACCGCTCGGTCGCTACGCACCCCGTTACCTGAACACCCGCTTTCACTGCTGCTCCGGTTCCGGACGCCAAGCTGGAATCGCTTCGCCGCTTCACTGCTGAGGTGCTGCGCTCACGGGGTCGGCCATCGGAAGCAGCGCAGCGCGAGTTCTTCGAGGCGGGTTACGGGACACGGCACATCGACATGCACCCAAGTACTAAGCGCAGCCGCCGCTGGGATCCTCGCCTGACCACCCGTCGCCTGCATGACCGCCGTCGAGGGTCGGGGACGTAATAGCCGCGAGCTTTCTCATCTGCTCACTCGCTACTTCTTTTGAAAGAACACGAGCTTGTAGCCGTCGGGGTCCCGGAGCACAAACTCCCGGTTTCCGGAGGCGCGGACCTGTGGCTCGCCTGCCGGCTCCATGCCCGCTGAGGTCACGGCCCTGTGGAAGTCTTCAACGCTATCCACCTTGATGTAAAGCAAGAGGCCGGCTCCCTTGTTCGAAGCCTCGGCATCCTTCCGCAGTTCGGCGTCCTCTTCGCGATCCTGAGCGATGAACGTGACGAAGAACCAGTTCACGTAGAACGTCACGCGATCCGGCTCCTCCTTGCCCCGACGGAAGCCGATGGCCTGGTAGAACTCGCCCGTCCGAGCGAGGTCCTCGACGTAGCAGGTGAGGCCGGAGATGCTGTTCACCTTCATGGCGTTCTTCCTTGGTGAGTAGTGCTCATGCTGGGTCGACACCGAGGCAGCCGCTTCGCCCGTAGCCGCGAAGATCGGCGCAGACGACCGTCGGGTCGTCGAGCAGGGCCTGGACGGCGTCGGGGACCTGCGTCCGCGTCGCCGCGCCCGGGTCGACCCACTCGGGGTGGGCGGTCAGGGCGTCGGCGAGCAGGGGCCAGCAGGTCTGGAGAATCGTCCACAGCGCCAGGCAGGCGGTCGGTGGAGCTGACCCCGCTATGCAAAGCTCCGCATAGCGGGGTCAACCTCCGATGCTTGATGTCCGCCCTTCTAACGATGTCGCGACCACGGCGGGGAGCTCCCGCTGCACCCCGCACCCCACTCGAATTCATGGCAAGGTCCTCGTCTCCTGCACTCGCATTGTTAGAACCCGGGGTGACCTCTAGGGTGCTCAGGACAAATCGCGCCGGGGTTCGTCACCAGGTACTGGCGGCACATCGGGCACTTGCTGTAGCGCTTCGAGGAATGCCTCCCGCGATCCTCGGGCCGCTCGCTCCTTCAAGTAGGCCAGTGTGTCCAATGCAGAGATCTTCTCGGCCACCGCCGTTGCAATAAGCTGATTGATCGAAACGCCTTCTTCCCTCGCAAGTTCCCGTGCACGCTGATGCAGGGATTCCGGTAGACGCAGACTTAGTGTACTCATAGCTTGCCTCTGATTTCGATAAGAAACGCCGCAGGACTCAGCACCCGAATTCCAAAACGGTCCTCAACTCCCGCGAAGTCCCGGAGGTTGTGAGTGACGATCACCTCCGCCCGCCCTCCGACAGCGATCTCCAGCACCATCTCATCCCCCGGATCGCTCAGAAACGGACGCCAGAGGAAGAAAACTTCCTTCAAATCCGAGACCTGACACAGGTAGTCGAGCACCGGACCAATGCGGACGTCATCGGCGCCCATGAGCCGGCGTAGCGCCATCTCGTACTCGAGAACGAGGGGTACCGAGAGGCACGGTTCAAACGGCGCACCCGGCCCGATCGAACTGAGCAGCTGGAAAGAAGCGCCTGTTCGCG
>WHSP01000016.1 GCA_009380025.1 Gemmatimonas sp.
GGTCGACCTAAGCTGTTATTTGTAGGGGCCTTTCCCGTGAGCTTGCCGCACTCCGGAGCGTCCCATGAATACCACCCTCGATCGGCCCGCCGGGGGCTACGTCCCGACTTTCCGCTCCAACGTCCCGCCCATGCCCTGGCATGTGCCCGCCGTGCTGTTCGCTTCGGTCAGCGTGGTGGTCGGCGTGCTCTGGGATATCTCCTGGCACTCCAGCATCGGGCGCGACACGCTCTGGTCGCCTCCCCACCTGGCGATGTACCTGGGTGGCGTCATCGCGGGGGTCGCCTGCGGCTGGTACGTGCTGCACACGACTTTCGCTGGCCTCCCCGAGGACCGCGCGGCCTCGGTCACCTTCTGGCGGTACTTCCGAGGTCCGCTCGGCGCGTGGATGTGCATCTGGGGTGCTTTCGCGATGCTCACTTCGGCACCCTTCGACGACTGGTGGCACAACGCCTACGGCCTCGACGTCAAGATCCTCAGCCCGCCCCATGCCCTGCTGGCACTCGGGATTCTTTCCATCCAGGTGGGTGCCCTCTTCATGGTCCTTTCCCTCCAGAACCGGGCGGCGGACGGGGAATGGATGGCCATCCCGCGGCGCGCGCGCACCTATGAGCGCATGTTCAGCGTCGCGATGGGACTCGTGCTGCTCAATTTCGGAATCACCACTTCCGAATACACCTTCCGGGTTCTTCAGCATTCGACGCTCTTCTATCAGATCGTCACGCCGCTATTCGTCCTTCCGTTGGTCATCGCGGGGGTGGCTGGGAGGAACCGTTGGTCGGCGACGGGTGCGGCACTGACCTATACGGCAGTGATTCTGTCGATGCACTTCGTGCTGCCGCTCTTTGCCGCGGAGCCTCGGCTCGCGCCCGTTCGCTTCCCGCTCGAGCAGATGATACCGCCGCAGTTCCCACTGCTGTTGGTTGTCCCGGCCGTCGGGATCGACCTCCTCCTCGGTCGTATGCGCGGCGGTTCACTCTGGCTCAAGTCGATCGCCCTCTCGGCGGTCTTCCTGGTCACGTTTTTCGCGGTGCAGTGGCCCTTCGCCGCTTTCCTCCAGTCGGACCTGGCGCGGAACGTCATCTTCAAGCAGCACCTCCGACCCTACTCGGTTTCGGACGACTCGTACTCCGTGCTCGGGCTCTTCTGGGAACCTGCGGCGGGGATGGACCTGCTCGCGGGTCTCGCGATCGCGCTCGGATTCGGGGTGATCGCCTCCCGGCTGGCCCTTGCGTCGGCGCGCTGGATGACTGGGGTGAGGCGATGAAGAAGTGGCTGGCTCCCCGGATCGCGAGCGTCGCTCTCGCGTGGCTGCTCCTCGCGGCGCACGTCGGAAGCCCGAATATCTTCTTCGATGGCGAGGCCGGACCGTATCCGGTTCGCGTCGTGATCCGGCCGCCCGCCGCGATCCCGGGGCTGGCCGAGATCACGGTACGCGTCCAAGGGCAGGGGGTCGAACGGGTCACCGTACAGCCGGCGGCCTGGAATCTCGGTAGCGCGGGAGCACCGCGACCGGACGAGGCGGTCCGGCTCGGTGCCGAGGAGAACGTGTGGAGCGCCGAGCTCTGGCTGATGGAGTTCGGATCCTATAGCGTCCACGTCGCGGTGGAAGGGGCGGAAGGGGAGGGCCGAGTGATCGTGCCGGTCCCGGCACTGGCAACGTCCATTGCGGACATGTCGGTCGGCCTTCAGGCAACGCTGGTCGGCCTCGGTCTATTTCTGTTGGTCGGGTTGCTCTCGATCGTCGGTGCGGCCGCGCGCGAAGCGAGCCTGGCTCCTGCCGAGGCGCCGGACTCGCGGCGGCGACGTCGCTCCAGAATCGCCCAGGTGGCCAGTCTTCCCATCCTTGCGTTGGCGCTCTTCGGAGGCGCCCGCTGGTGGGCGAGTGAGGAAGGGGTCTACGAGCAGAACCTCTTCGTTCCGCTGCAGATCGAGACGGCGACCGGAGCGGACACGCCGGAATCCCTCGAGCTCCGGATCGTCGACGAACGGTGGTCGCCACAGCGATATACTCCCCTCCTTCCCGATCACGGGAAGTTGATGCACCTCTTCCTCGTGGGCGACGCCGGACTCGACGCGATGGCGCACCTGCACCCGGTTCGAAGGGACTCGGCGACCTTCGCCACCCTCGTTCCGCCGCTTCCCGAAGGCAGGTACCGTGTCTACGCAGACATCCTGCACGAGAGCGGCCTCACCCAGACGCTGACGGACACGGTCCAGCTCGCGGAGTCCAACGTCGAGCCGGCGGACGCCCTCGACCGTGACGATTCCTGGATCGTGACCACAGGGAGGCCGTTCGTGGGCGCCGGCGGTCACGTCGAGCTGGACGACGGGTCAACCATGACCTGGGTCGCCGACTCTGTTCCCCGCGCGGGCGAGGAGACGACGCTCACCTTCGACGTGTCAGCGCCCGATGGATCGCCCGCCACGCTGGAGCCATACATGGGCATGGCCGCGCACTCGATGATCAGCCGCGACGATGGATCCGTCTTCGTTCATCTCCACCCGCTCGGCACGATCTCCATGACTTCGCAGCGGCTCTTCGAACAGCGGGAACAGGGCGATACGGTGAGAGCTGGCGATGGGCGGCTGCTGATCGACGACGAGCTCGCCGCGTTCCCTTCGGGTCCCCGGATGCTGCGATCGTCCACGGTGTCCTTACCCTACGCCTTCCCCCAACCAGGCGAGTACCGGATCTGGGTCCAGGTGATGCGAGACGGGCGCGTCCTCACCGGGGCGTTCACCGCGCAGGTGCCTGAATAGCTCGCCCCGATCTGGCCTCCCTTCGTACCATCCCCGATCGCGGACGACAAAGAAATTACCGCAGAGATGCTGAGAACGCAGAGCACGACCCACTTGTTGTAGTCCTCTGCGCACTCTGTCGCTCAGCGGTAAAATTCGTGGCTGGAAGGTCTGCGCATTTGGGGGAAAGGGAATAGCGGCGAGAGCCTCTCTGGCATATCCTCTGCATTTCCGGGCGTGGCTCCGACTGGACCCCTCTGCCCGCCTCGTTACAGATTGACGCCTCGATGCTGAACCTGCTGAGAAAGTTTCTGCGCCCGACGCTGCGAGAGCAGCTGGAGGATGGCGTGCGCGAGGCGCTGCGCCGCTATGTCGAGCGCCAGAGCACCCCGAACCTGCGAGTCTACGTCTCGACGGATCTGGTTCCCGAGGGTGTGGAGGACGCCATGTGGGCGCACGACGAGTCCGAGCACCTGCGACGCTTCGCGCTCCAGTGGGCGGAGGACAACGGCGTGCCGCGAGTCGGGATGCGCGCCGAGGTGATCCTGCTGGATACCAAGAAGGAGTTTGCGTTCGTGAAGCCGGTAGGGGCCGAGCCGGTGGAGGCTCGCTCGGGTGCGCCGTCCGCGCGGGAAGAGCGACCGAGTGCGGGCGGTCAGGCCGTCCTGGAGGTCGTCTCGTCCCCGAGCCTGACCGCACCGTTGCGAATCGCAGGTGAGTTGACAGTGGGTCGGAAGGTTAATGGGGACGTGTTCGGCGCGGGAGACCGCTACATGTCGGGCAGGCACGCGAGGTTCCACATTGCGGGGAGCACGCTCTTCGTGACGGACCTGGATTCGAAGAATCGGACGTTCCTGAACGAGCGACCTCTTCCCCCGCACGAGCAGGTACCGGCGGCCGTCGGAGACGAGATCCGGATGGGCGCGACGACCTTTCGGGTCGCCGAGATCGGGGAGTAGGCTGTGGACGTGCTGCTGAACTGGGCATTGCGGGGCGCGTACATCACTATCGGTGCGGGCGCTGGGTTGTGGATCTTGCGGTGGTTGCAGGTGAACTGGCGGAGCTCATCGGAGCGGTGGACGGTCCGGATCGCTGCCGTGACCCTGCTGCTCGCAGGCGTGTACACGATCGCCCATGTTCGGTTGCTCGTGCAGCGATCGGCGATCGAGGAAGGGCGGGAGATCTACGCAGTATTCGGGGATCCGCGGCGAACGGAGATGCGGCGCGCAGAGGTCCGCGGATGGATGTTGGACTGCACAGCCAGGGAAGACGGCGCGCTGGCCTACTACCGGGAGCGCGACGGGGTGGTGGAGCGGACGTACCCGCTCGGTGAGGCCGGCGCGAACCTGATCGGCGGGGGCGAAGGACCGGAAACCCGCGACTACACGATCGAGATCCTCTTTGCGGACGAGCTGCGGCGGCCGGGAACGTTCATGGAGCTCGGCGCGCTGCATCCGGCCGGCGAGGATCTCGCCGTGACGCTGTGCCGGAACGTCACGGCAGAGGCGTACGAGCAGCTTGCCCGGGTAGGCCGGCCAGGGGCCGTCGTGGTGCAGGACGCGAGCAATGGCGCCGTGCTCGCCTATGCCGCGACCGGTGGGCCTGAAGAGCCGCCCCTGGGCATCAAGCGGTATTCCCCGCCGGGCTCGGTCTTCAAGTTGGCACTGAGCGCCCTGTGGTGGGAGAGCGGGATGCCGGACGACATATCGATCCCCTGCCCGGCCGAGATCGAGGTGACGTCTCGGGCGACGATCTCGAACTTCGGCAACATCGGTCGCGGGATGGTGGAGGGGCCGGCGGGGATGCTGATCCCCTCGTGCAACACTGCCGCCGTATGGATGGCGCAACGCCTTCGCGAGGAGGTCGGGAGCGAAGCGTTCGTCGAGGCGTACCGACGCTGGGGCTTCGAACCGTACGAGGAAATTCCGCCCCGCGATTCGATCGGCGACTTCTGGCGAACGCGTTCGGATGCGTGGACACGGCGTATGACACCCGCCCCGTCCAGGCTCCGCATTTCGGGGCGCACCGGCGATGCCGAATGGGCCCAGCTCTCCATCGGGCAAGGGCCACTGGATGTCACGGTCGTCGGAGTTTCCCGTTTCGTCCAATCGATCGCGAACGACGGCGTGATGCTGCCCCCGACGATTGAGCTCGATCTCGCTCTCGACTCGCCCCGCGGCCAGCGTGTCATGCGCGCGAGCACCGCCGAGAAGCTCCAGGAAGCAATGCTCCAGGTGGTGGAGCGAGGGACCGGGCGTGGGGCGGGTGCGATCATGCAGGGTACCGGTTGGCAGATCGGGGGGAAAACCGGCACCGCGCAGCTCGCTGGCCGTGCCGACAACGGCTGGTTCGCGAGCATCGTGTTCGACCCTGAAGGCGAACCACGCTACACCGTGGTCACGCTCGTCGTCGGGGGCGGCGGAGGAAGCGGTGCAGCGGCCACGATCGCCGGCCGGGTCGCCCGCGAGCTAGTCCGAGAGCCTCCCGTACTCGGGGGGGCGGAATGAGTCTCCGTGACCGGTTCCGCCGCGAGCGGGACCGCGAAGGACCGCAGGGCATCGCGGTCTCCCTCCGCTCACACAACCGACCGGGGACGCCCCGTGCGGCCCGACGCCGGGGTATCTCTCCGCTGCTGCTGCTGGCCATCGCCCTCTCGGCGATCTTCTATCTGCTCGCGCACTACTCGATCATCGAGGGCGTTTGGCCCGTTCACGGGATCGCTCCCGGCGCGGGTTCCGTGCTGTTTCGCGATGCGGTCGCGTGGATCGGTTGGCTCCTCCTCCTCCCGGCCCTCCGCCTGCTCGGGTATCGCGGGAACTGGGCGGTCGTGGTCATCCCTATCGTCATCTTCTTCCTCGCCCGGCCCGCACTCTTCCAGCTCTTCAGCGATCCCGTCTATCAGGCGCGCGGTGAGGCCCGTTTCGAGGCGAACGCTCTCAAAGCGGAACGGTCGCAGCTCACGACGATCCTGCGGACCTATGACGATGAGCGTCTGTCGTCCGTTTTCGAGGACGAAGTCCCAGTCCTGCCTGAGCCGATCGAGGCGGTCCGGGAGGCGACGGGCAGCGATGGCCGACCCGGGAGCCGGTTGAGCTCCGCGCTCTCCGTGATGCTGGCTCCGCTCGCCGTCCTGCTCGGTTTCGTCCTCGCGACACGGCGCGGTGCTCTGCGCTGGTTCCGCGATCATCGTGAGATTCCGTTCGCCGCCGCGCTCGGCATCTTCTTTGTGCTCACGACCTTCTTCGTCGAGCTGGGCCGCGTCCGGGGCACGACCCCGTGGGAGCTCTTCCTCCCTATCTTCATCGGCGCGTGGGCTGCGTTGCTGGCCGATGATGCGTATAATCTCGCCCGGCCCGGTGCCATGCTCGCCCCCCGGCGAATCCTGGTGCTACTTCTCTATGGGGCAATTCCAATCGTCCCCTTCCTGATCATTCGGGAGCTGGGTCTGTCGGTCGTGCTTGCGGGGAGTCTCGCGACGATGCTCCTGGTTGGGACGCGACGCGAGTGGTGGGCGGGGTTGATGCTCGGCGTCTGGGTCGTCCTGGTGGTGGCGGCGTTCAACCTGGATACCCGTTCCCAGACCCGCCTCCAGCTCGCGATCGATCCGTACCGTGACCTGAGCACGATGACCGTGCCGGAGGCCGAGTCCTGGGCAGCCGCCATGCACCAGTTCAAGCTCTTCGACGCCAACATTCTGGCGGGCGGGATCTTCGGGGAAGGACCGGGCCGCGGCCACGCCGAGACCGCGCCGAACGCTGCCGACGATGGATACATCACGACGATCGCCGCCCAGTGGGGCCTGTTGGGCACCCTTTCCCTCGTTCTCCTCTACAGCGCCTTGATCGTCGAGCTTCTGAGCGTAGCCGTACGAGAGCGTAGCGCCTTCGAGCGGTCCCTGGTAACCGGCCTCGCGATGCTGCTGGCGATTCCGTTCTGGATGTCCGCCCTCGGCGGCGTTCGCGCGGTGCCGCTGACCGGAGTCGCCACGGCGTTCGCCGCGAGTGGCGGCGCGAAGTTGCTCGCATCCTCGTTCGCGATCGGCATCGTCGCCGCCATCAGCCACCGTCGAGTGGAGGCCGATCGGCTCGAGGCTGCCGGCGAATCGATGCACGCCCGGCCAGAGGAGCAGGGGGTACAGATCCGATGAGCCGCGCAAACCTCCGCGGGATCCGGCTCGAGGTGTCTGGTTTCTCGGAGCAGGGGCCCCGGGCCGAGAACCAGGACGCCTATACCGTTTCTGGCTTCGAGGACGTGGGGCTGCTTGCCGTGGCGGATGGGATGGGTGGGGAGAAGAGCGGCCGGGTGGCCGCCGACGCTGCCCTGCACGTTTTGCTCGATGCCTCTCCTCTGCGCAGCGTCGACGACGCACGCCGTGCGATCCGGGAGGCCAATCGGGCTATCGCGGCCCTTTCCGACGCGGATCCGGACGCCCACGGGGGGATGGGATGCGCCCTGGGTGTGCTCGGCCTCACCGACGGGGGAGACGGACCGGGATGGATCGCCGCGCACGTCGGGGACGTCCGCATCCTCTCCCGTTCGCCCGATGGGCTCTTGAGGCTGGAAACCAGGGATCACACACCTGCGTTCGCGCGTTGGGAGGCGGGCGAGATCTCCCTCGACGAGATCCCGGATAGCGCGGGCGCGAACCGGCTCCGGCGTGCCGTCGGTCGTGGCGGTGAAGCCGACGTAACCTGGCTCCCGGCTGCACCGGGGTGGTCCTGGCTGATCATCTCCGACGGCATCTACAAAGCGATGCGCTTCGACGAGCTGGCTGCGGCGATGGACCTTCCGACCACCACTGAAACTTGCGAGGCCATCCGGCTGAAGGTCCAGGAGCGAGGTTCCGACGACAACTATACCGCCGTGTACGTCCGGGCCATCGGTGGTCCGGCCGCCGCCTTCGACCACTCGAACGACACCGATCCGATGGCGCCGACTCCCGCGACCCCGCACGGTCCCCGCTCGGGACGTGGTGGGCTCGCTCTCGCGCTGGGCATCCTGGCGCTGCTGCTCGCCGGTCTCGCCCTCTGGACCGCATACAGCGGCGTTCTTGGCGCCTCCCAACAGGTCGAGATCGAATCCCTGCGCAGCGAGGTCGATTCTTTGCGGATCATTGTCGATGAGCTGCGCGACCCCTTCGGACCGGCCGCGCCGACCGACACATCGGGCCTCTCGACACAGCCTCCTCCAGCGCGATGAGCGACGAAGAACGCGTTCCCGGATCCCGCGATCCGCAGAGCCTGATGGACGAGCTGCTCCGCGCGGGCGTCCCCGAGATCAAACTCGCCCTCGGCGAGGTGATCGACCGCGAGAATGCCCGACCACTTCCGGCCCGATACGCGCGCCTGCTTCCCGAGACCGTGCTCCTCGTCACCCTTCGGCCAGACGCCGCCGCCGCCCTCACTCCCATCGCGCCCGATGTCGAGCGCGAGCTGACGGATTCGTGCAACCGCCACGGGTCGCTGTACGACCGCGCTTACCGTGTACGGCTCGAGCGCTCGGAGGATCCCGACGTTCCATTCTACGTCGTCTCGTCCCACTCCGGCCGGGACGTCGGGAGCTTGGCGGAGACGGCAAAGGCGAACGGCACCGGCGCCGTCGCGCCGGACCTACCGGTGGCCAACCCCGACGCGACCCGGGTCCCTACCGAGGTGACGCCGGGTTGGGAGCCCGGTCGGTGGCTTCTCGTCGTGGAGGACCTGGCGGGTGAGGAGCGCGAGGCGTTTCGCATCGGTGAGCCGACCTTCACGGTTGGGCGTGGAACCGACGATCCGCAACTCCGTGCGACGATCGCGATCAGCGATGCGCCGCATGTGAGCCGCCGACAACTGGCTCTCGCCTGGGAGGAGCGGGATGGGGCCCCCGGCTTCCGGGTCTACAACCTGGGGTTGAACGAGGTCCGTTTGCCCGGGATCGCACTCCCCGGCGCCCACGCGAAGAACGGCACAGCCCTCGAATCGATCGACCCGAAGCACGTCGGCTGGTTACCGCCGGGCGTTCCTCTACACATCGGCGAGAAAGGGCCCGTCTTGCGGATCGACGAGGTCCCTGCGGACCTGGACGACGTGAGGATCGATCCCGATGCAACGGTGTTCGAGTGATGACGAGGCATTCGCGTCGGATTGAGAACGGGAGGGCTGACCGCCACGATGTCCGGAATTGAAGGACTACTGATTGGTCGGGAGCTCGGCGGCCGCTACCGCATCGAGGAGTTGATCGGGCGGGGCGGGATGGGCGCGGTGTATCGGGCAGTCGATGAGCGGCTGGGACGGCAGGTCGCACTCAAGGTGATCACCGTTGCGGGCACTGGCGACGAATCCCGAGAGCGGCTTCGCGCCCGGTTCTTCCGGGAAGCACGCTCGGCCGCTGCGTTGCCGCACCATCCCAACGTCGTACCCGTCTACGACTACGGAAGCGACGAGGACCTCGGCCTGGATTACCTCGTGATGGAGCTTCTCCACGGCTCCGACCTCGCCACCCGCCTCAGCAGCTCAGGCGCGCCGCCCCTCGCGGCCTCCTTGAAGATCCTCGTCGAGGCCGCCCGCGGCCTGGCCGTCGGTCACCGGAAGGGGCTGATCCACCGCGATGTGAAGCCGGGCAACATCTTCCTCGCCGAGACGCATGCCAACGAGGTCCAGGTCCGTGTCGTTGACTTCGGAATCGCCAAGCTCGCCGACGAGGAGGATACCCTCGCGCAGCTTACGCAGGACGGTCGCGTTCCGCATTCGCCCGCTTACGCCTCCCCCGAGCAGCTTCGCGGCCTGACAAACCTGACGCCCGCCTCGGACGTCTTCAGCCTCGGAGCCGTCGGCTATGAGCTGCTCACTCGAGAACGGCCCTTCACCGAGAGCGATCGCAACCGGATGTCGCTCGGGATGCCCGTCGCGGCGCCTTCGGTCCGGTCGACGAACCCCGCCGTCCCGGCGACGGCCGAGGAGGTGATCGGCAAAGCGCTCTCGTACGACTCGGAGCAGCGCTTCGCAGACGCTGGCGAGATGGGCAGCGCGCTCGAGCAGGCGATCCGCTCGATCGCCGACACCACGGTCGACCCCTATCTGGCCGGAGCGCCGATTGTCACCGCCGCGGGGATCGGCGACGCCACTCCCATCGCACCCGGGGACGACCGGACTCGGATCGCGGCGGCTGTCGAGGAGGACCTCACCCTCCTCGCCCCTACCGGTATCGAGCCGCCAATGGGGAGAGGCGGCGCTTCCCCACCCCCGCCCAGACCCATTGCTACGACCCGCCGGCACGACCGCGGCAGCCGCAAGAGCATTGGCGGCGTCATCGTGTGGGGGCTGGTCATCGGCGTGTTGCTTGCCGCCGTGCTATGGGGGCTGGTGTCGAGGAACGGCGGGGAAGTCGCCGTGGATGAGTTCCCGCCGCCCGATTCGGTCCCCCTCATCGTCCCGCAGGAGCAGCTGGATGCGCCGCCCGACGCACCCGGGCCGCTCGACGCCTACATCAACGATCAGGAGGGGCGCCGCTACTACCGTGCTGGAGCCTACGATTCGGCCTGGGTCCAGTTCAACCGTGCGGTCCAGCTCGAGCCGGACAACCCCGACTACCGGCGAAATTATGCGCTGGCGCTGCTCGCGGTTGGTCGGCCGCTCGATGCCGATCGAGAAGTGCGACGGGCTATTCAGATCGCCCCGAATCGTGCCCCGCCCTATCAAACACTCGCCCAGATTCGGCTCGCTCTCGGCGATACCGCCAGCGCGATCGCCGCGTTTGAGGACTACCTCGACCGAGAGACCCGGCCCCGGGAGGCCGGGATCGCGGACCGGAACCTCCGCGGTCTACGCGCGGCGTATCGGGTTGGCCGGTTCCCCCCCCTTCTGGGCGATACCGTGAGCCAGGAGCAGCCGGAAACCCCCGAGCCTTCGCCGGAGCCTGAGCCTGGGCCGACCCCTGAGGACACCACCTCGCCACCCGACACCGCGGCTCTGGAGGAACCCTCGCCTCCAATTGTCCCGGCGCCCGGCGACTCCATCGCTGACCCCGATACCACGGTGCCTCCGCCAGACGGCTCCCCTGCCGGCTCCATCGTCCCGGCGACCCCGCTCGGCACGCCGCGCCTCTGAGCGCGCGCTTCCGCGCCCGACTCTCCGGCTCGGGCACTGTCCACCTCCCGGCTTACGGACCCGCCGACGCCGAAGCGCGCCTCGAGAAGGAGCTCGCGGCCGCCCTGCCCGAAGCGACCATTCGAGTCCGCGGTATCCGCCGCACCGACCCGACCCCTCGGATCGTCGAGGAGTTCGCGATCGACTACACGCTGAGCGCACACACTGAGGTCGAGGCCGATTCCGAAGCGGACGCGAGACGTGCAGCGTTCGCGACGGTGCGCCAGGCACTCGCGACGACGCGGTTCGAGCGGGTGGCTTGGGAGAAGGCCGAGATCACACGGTCGTGACATGACGCCCAGCCGGAGGGTTCACGCGAAGACGCGAAGACCACGAAGCCAAAGTGATTGCCCTTCGCCTCCCTCCGCGTGAGATCCGTCAGGAGACGACGTCGTAGAGA
This sequence comes from Gemmatimonas sp., assembly GCA_009380025.1. Lineage (GTDB taxonomy): Bacteria > Gemmatimonadota > Gemmatimonadetes > Longimicrobiales > Longimicrobiaceae > WHSP01. The sequence goes on from WHSP01000016.1 coordinate 11,266, forward strand.
AGGCGGTAGAAGGGGATCCGCTCGGGGTCCGGGTCGACTCCGTAGGCGGCGAGGAACTCCTCTTCGTGCCCGACGCCCAGATTCCAGGTGATGCTCCAGCTGGCCACGGCGAGGTCCCACCAGCGGTCCGCGACGCCGAGCTCTCCGAGGTCCACGTAGCCGGCGATCCGGCCGTGCTCGAAGAAGACGTTGGGAAAGCAGTAGTCGCCGTGGCAGACCACCAGATCCTCCGTCGCCGGACGGGTGCGAAGAAGTTGCTCGATCGCCTTCTCCGGCGTCAGGCGCGCGTGCTCTTCATGGAACTCCTTTTCGGCATTGATCCGGCCGCGCGCGAGCCGCTCCTTCGCCGCCCGTAACGCGTCCGAGATCCGGAACTGGAACGGACACTCCGCAACTGGCATCTGGTGAAATTCGCGCAGTCCCCCGGCGAAGAGTGAAAGCAGGCCGGGTATATTGTCCCGGAAGGAGGGGTCGATTGCGCTCCTACCCTTCATTGCTGAGGTGACGAACCACGTACACCACGCGTCCCTATCGGTCTCCAGCACCTCGGGAACCGTGATGTAGGATTTCGCCCAGCGGAGACGGCGAACTTCCTCTTCCGCGGTCGGTGTGAAGCCGTGCTCCGTCACCTTCAGGAAGCGGAACTCGCCGGCCGGACTGGTCAACCGGAAGATGACGCTGTACGGCGGGTACCCGGATTCCACGGTCCAGGTCCAGGTCGCGTACGCCGTTGATAGGCTATCCGGAATCCGGGGTCCAGACAGCTCCTTCGCTCCAGTCACCATCCTCCAACGAGACGTTCGCGAGTGCCCAATCCGTTGCCATCCTTCCCGCATTCGTCCGACGGGACGACTGCGTTGGGACGCCAGACCATGCGATCTTCGAGCCGCGCCGGGGGACCCACACCGGTCCGGTTGTTCCGCATCCGCCCTTCGTCGTTCTTCGAGGCTGGCCTGAACGCCGCGTACGTGCCAGTTTGGGTCGCATCGGAGATTCCCACATCGCGTAACGATCGCTTCCACCAGTCCGACCGGCACGGTACGCGCAACCCCTCATCGAGACCTTCGTTGTCTATCGTCGTACCCTAGGCGTCGAGCCCTTCCGTTCGGCCGGCGGGTGGGTAGGGCCCGTCCGCAACTCGACATGGAATGCAAATGCTGAAATTCGGATCGAGACGCGTGGTTTTGGTCGCGACACTGACCTTGGCGATCGGGACGTGTGCAGGTCGTGCCGAGCTCACGGCGCAGTCCGAGGTCGAGGCGGTTGGAGAGAGCGTAGATCTATGGCGGGCCCGGCAGCTCTACGTCAGCAATCGTCCGGAGGACCACGATCCGTACCGCGACCATGCGGCGGATCGTCTGGCCAAGGCGCGCACAGACAGTGTCTACGCAGCGGAAGCGCCGGGCAGCTACGAGTTCGAGAAGATCAGCTATTCGAGTGCAGTCGACGATCTGGAGATCCCGGCGTATCTGTTCAGGCCTCTCGGTCTGCGCTCGGCGGGTAGCCTACCGGCGCTCGTATGGGTGCACGGCGGGGTGCACGGCGACTGGAACCCCGTTTACCTGCCGATGGTCAAGGAGGCAGTCGCGCGAGGATACGTAGTGATTGCTCCAGACTACCGCGGGAGCATCGGTTATGGGGCCGAGTTCCACGACGCGATCGACTACGGCGGCTACGAGGTCGACGATGTCCTGATGGCGGTCGACTACCTCTCCGCCGAGGTCGAGGAGGTCGATCCCGAAAGGATCGGCGTGATGGGTTGGAGCCACGGCGGCTTCATCAGCGCCCACACGGTTCTCCGCGAGGAGCATCCGTTCCGAGCTGCAGCCGCCATCGTGCCGGTCAGCAATCTGATCTTCCGGCTGGCCTACAAGGGCCCGGCCTACCAGGCTCTCTTCTCGACCCAGGAGCGGATCCGCGGTCTGCCACACGAGCGCCGCGAGATCTATGTCGAGCGCTCACCCGTCTACCACGTAGATGAGCTGGAAGTACCGATGCTGGTCCACGTCGCTACGAACGACGATGATGTGGACTTCGTCGAGTCCGAGATGTTCGTGAACGCGCTGCGAGCGAAGAAGCCCGATCTGGCGGAGACAAAGGTCTACGTCGATCCACCCGGGGGCCACTCCTTCTCCCTGCTCGTCGACCGTAACCTGAGCGTCATCGAGACCCCCCAGCTTCGCGATTCCTGGCGACGGATCTGGGCGTTCCTCGATCGAAACCTGCAGCCGATGAGCGATTGGTCGAACTAGACGGCCCTCTGAAAACTGCTCCGGTTGCGCTCGGCTTTCAGAATCGTTGCGCTGCGGCCTCCGCGTACAGAAACCCTCACGCGGAGCCGCGAAAGGCCGCGAAGATAACGGCCCTACGCCATTCCCCAGTTCGGTCCTTCCTAGGTAGTGCCCTGAAACAATAGGCTGGAGGGACACGTATACGGACGAGAAGATCCGTCCACCATGGCACCGACCCTCCATGCTGATCGCCGTCGCCGTCGTGGCGCTCCTGCAGACGCCACAGAGCGCCCCCGAGATACCGTCGGACGCATACCTGGATGAGGATGCGGCGATGATGGTCGCTGCAGCACGTGTGCGCACGTCCGGCGCGAACGAGCGTATCGAGGCGTATCGGATGACCGCCCGGCAGCGCTTCTCTGTGGGGGTCCGCGGGCTTCGCCGCGACCGCATGATCTACCGTCGGGAGATTGCCACCCGCGTCGATTGGCGGCGTGGGGGAGACCGACAACTCGAGGTGTTGGGCGCCAGGGAGGCGAGCGAAGTGGCCGGACTTGCCACCTCACCCCTGGACGATGACGATCTTCTGTCGGACGCGGACATGGCCATCGATCCGACCAGCGAGTGGCTTCTCCGCTTCCCCCTGCCGGACGAGGACGACGAGGACGACGACGGTCGCGGCAATGCGGACGAACAGACCGAAGACGAGGATTCTGACGACGACATTACGATCATGCATCCTCTCGCCGAGGGAAGCGAGCGACACTACCGCTTCCGGAGCGGCGAGACGACATCCATCATCCTCGGCGACGGGAGGACGATCCGGCTTCGCGAGCTCCAGGTCCTGCCGCGACGGGCGACCTACTCCCTGGTGAGCGGATCGCTCTGGCTGGAGGCCGAGTCGTTCGCCGCGGTCCGCGGCATTTTCACTCTCGCGGCTCCGCTGCGCTTCTCGGATATCGTTTCGGACGGGGAGGACGTGACGATCGGCCCGGGACGATCGATCATCGACCTGGCCTCGGCCTCACTGGGTTACCTGACGATCGAGTATGGCCTTTGGGACTCGACGTGGTGGCTGCCGAGGCTGGTCGCCCTCGAGGGACGCGTCAACGTGGGGCGGTTCGAGGTTCCACTGGTTTACGAGCAGCTCTACGAGGACTACCGGGTCTTCGCCGACCCGGATTCGGTCCCGGCTTTCGAGCCGATCGATACCACCCAGTTCCGGCGCGTGCGTCGACGTTGTCGAGGCGATGACGATTGTCCCGAACGGTGGGTACTCATCCCGAAGGATTCGTCGCTGCTGGTGTCGAGTGCCGCCCTCCCCGGATCCATGTTCGGGACCGACCGGTGGATGACCGACACGGAGCTGGAGCAGGTGGAGAACCTGGTTCGAATCTCTGGGTGGCGTTCGATGGCGTTCCAGCTCCCTCACCTGGAGTGGCGACCGCTCGACGCGGGACTCATCCACTTCAATCGTGTCGAAGGCCTGACGTTGGGGACGAGCGTCAACGTCGACCTTCAGCCTCTCTCGCTGTATTCGGGGGTGTGGATCGGCCACGCCGATCCGTCGCCGAGCTTTCGATTGGATCTGAGCCGGAATCGGCCCGGTGGGCGAGAGACGATCGGAGCGTACCGCAGAGTCGAGGCATTTACTCCGGATGACCGCCCGTTCTCCATCGCCAGCTCGATCTCGAGCTTCGCCTTCGGCGCGGACGACGGGGACTACTACCGGTCCCTCGGCGTCTCGGTCACCTCTGAGACGACAACGGCTTCCCGGTCAGGCCTCCGGATGCGCTTCTACGCGGAGCGACAGGAGCCGCTGGAGAAGCAGACCGACGCGAGCGTCCGCGCCTGGTTCGGCGACCACACCTTCCGCCCGAACCCTCCCGCCGATCCGGCGGATCAGCTAGGGGTCGACGTCCGGGCGAACTTCGCCTACGGCTCGAATGCCCGAGCCTTTCGGGGAGGTGTAGAAGCCCGCCTCCGTGCGGAGCGGGGGACGTTCCGGTTCGCACAGCCTTCCCTCGCTGCGTACACGACCGTTCCACTCCCCGGGCCCCTGATGCTCGGCCTCGATGCTGCGGCGGGTACGTCCTTCGGAGAGGTCCCGGTGCAGAGCCTCTGGTATCTCGGCGGTCCATCGACGATTCGGGCGTTCCGCCCCGAGGACCGGACCGCGGGGCAGGCCTTCTGGCGAACCCGTGCCGAGGTGGGATCCGACTTCGTCGGCGCGCGGCTCGCCCTCTTCTCCGATCTCGGGTGGGCCGGCGAACGCGACGCCTTCACGGCCGATCCCGCTTTGATCTCGGCGGGCGTGGGCGCCAGCTTCCTCGACGGTCTCGTCCGCGCCGACCTCGCGAGGACCGTCCGCGGCGCACCCGGCCGTTGGGGCCTGCACGTCTATCTCGACGCCATCTTTTGACGGGTCGGTTCGCCTCGCTCCTTCTAGACCGGGGATCCCCCGAACGCTAGTTTCTCCATTCCCAACCTGGGTGTGACGTTCACGTCTTGCCTTACGGAGGTCGAAGATGAAGTTGCGTATTACCGGAGTGGCTGTTTTCCTGGGAATCGTTGCGGGATGTGCTGCTGAAGAAGCGGAGCCGGTCGCTGAAGCCCCGATGGAAGCCGAAGCTCTGATGCCGCAGATCGCACTCGATGCCGATGCTGTCGAGCTCGCTTGTGAGCCGCAGGGCATGCCGCTCGAGGACCGAGTGAGTCCCTACGATTCGGTATCGGTGAGCGTCGGCGGGCAGCAGGCGAAGCTTTGCTATGGCCGTCCATCCATGCGGGATCGCGAGATCTTCGGCAGTGACCTCGTCCCCTTCGATACCATCTGGCGGACCGGCGCGAACGAGCCCACCACGATCCACATCCCCTTCCCGGTGCAAATCGCCGGGCTGGCCGTAGAGCCCGGCTCCTACTCGATCTACACCGTCCCCGGAGAGGACGAGTGGGAGGTGATCGTCAACCGCTCGACGAGTCAGTGGGGGATCGAGACGGAGTACACCGAGGAGGTTCGCGCTCAGGAGGTCGGTCGCGCTACTGTGCCCCTGGAGGCGAACCCCGAAGCCGTCGAGACGTTCACGATCACCACCGAGGAGATGGGAGAAGGCGCTGTCGATCTCGTCCTCGAGTGGGAGAACTCCCGGGTTCGGATTCCCGTCGAACAGGTCTGAGCCAGGCCGCGGGTATCGAATGGGCGCGTCGCGTTGCTAGCGACGCGCCCATTCTCATTGGATCCTGGCGTCCGAGTGGAGCAGCCCCGATAGCCTCCGGCACCCCCTCCAGCGACCACCTCAAACTTCCCTTACGCGCAGGGCAGGGCACTCGGTAGTGTCCAGACGGGTTCACTCCACTGTGACCCATGGCATCGATTTAGCGTGTTTCAGAGGGACCGTCGGCGGGCAGGCAAGGCGCAGGGTCCATCTGGTTCGCGGCCCAAAGTCCATCAGTCAGGCGCTGAGACTTAGTACTTCCGGCCACAGGTACGGCCACGTATTCCGAGTCTCCAAGAGTGGTCATCCCCGCGAAGGCGGGGATCCAGTGGCTCAGTCGGCTGCGGTGCTCTGGATTCCCGCCTGCGCGGGGATGACGACTGGAGGAGTACTACGTCGTCGTAGTTCAGAGACGTGTACCAGCTTCCTTCAGGGGCTTCACCCAGCGGTCCCACCGAGGCTTCATCAGGAGTCTCGCCAGGGGCTTCATCGGAGGGGATCACCGGCATCACCCGAAGGATCAACAGAGCGTTCAACCGAAAGGTACTCGGCCAGGAGCACGCCGAGCTCCTCCTGGGCCCCCCTCGCGCCGCCCGTATTCCCACCGTTGTACAGGAACGAGAAGGCGATCAGCTCACCGTTCTTCGCCGTGACGTAGCCTGAAAGCGTACGCACTCCTCGAATGTAGCCGGTCTTCGCGTGAAGATTGCCCTCAGCCGGGGTGTTCCGATAGAGGCGGGCCAGGGTCCCACCCCGCTCGCCAGCCACGGCCAGCGCATCGTGCCACAGCTCCGAATAGAGCTGGTGATCGGCGTAGACCAGGGCCTGAACGAGGGCGTGCGCGCTGGCGCGGCTGTAGTTCGAAAGTCCGGAGCCGTCGAACTGGTAGAGTTGGCCCGCAGGTACATGCGCCTTCGCTATGAAGTGTAGCGCCGATGCAGGCCCACCTCGCGGATAGCTCCCGACGCCGATCGCAGAGGCCGCCGCCGCCTTCCACAAATGCTCCGCGAAGAAGTTGTCGGAGTGCCGGCTGAGCAAGGGGATCATCATGGCGACTGGAATCGAGACGTGGCGGTGGACGACCTTCGCACCCTCGGGGGTCTCCCCGATACGCGCGCCGCCCCGCACCTCGATGCCGGCCTCGACCAGGGCATGTCGCAATGCATCGGCGGTCAGGAGCGCCGGATCAGCGACTCCGACGCCGAACCGATGCGGTCCGCGACCGTTGACCGACCCTCGGACCCGGATCGTGTCCTGGTTGGGTTCCCGCACCGCGAGCGCCCGTCCCCCGCCGAGCTGCAGATTGCCCACGACGGGGATGGCTTCGACCGGTGGGTCGAGCTGAACCAGTGGTGGATCGCCGTTGTCGGGCGCGGTCACTTCCACCCAGACCATGTTTCGCTGAAAGGGAAGACCGCTGACCCTCGGCGCGTACTGGGCGGCGCCCGCTCCCGTGTCGTTCGGCCAGCTCGGACCCACCAGGATCGCGTCGAAGATCGTCGGATCCCCCACGACGCCTCCGGCGACAACCCGGACTCCCTCGGCGGCCAGGCCCTCCGCCATCTTCCGCAACGGCGTCATCGGATCTTCGACGAAAACGCCGCCTTTGAAGTGCGGTGGGTATCCGAACGACGGGTCGCCCGAGCCGCGAATGATCACGTCGCCCTGAAGGACACCGTCTTCGATCGGACCCACCGTCAGCAGGTCGGTCTCGAAACGGTAGTCGGGTCCCAGTTCGTCCAGCGCCCAGATCGCAGTGAAGATCTTGTTGTTGGAGGCGGGAACCAGTGGAGTCGAGCCGTTGATGTAGAACAGTGGCTCCTCCTGCGTGATCGACCAGGCCACCACGCTCCAGTCCCCACTCGTCCTGGCGATGATCTCCTCGGCCTGCGCCTGGAGCGGAGGTGCGGCCTCCTGAGCCGTGCCCGCCCCCGCCGACCCCGAAAAAACGAAAGCGAGCCCCAGGGCCCGCAGAAGATCCACGTGTTTCATGCTCGGTTTCCCTGCTTCCAGCGGACGGGTTCTCCGCCCGAGTCATGCAATCCGGCGCTCGATTCTAGCGCCCGCTACCTCCAAACAATAGCTGCCCCTAGGTTCCCGTCCGCCGTGACCTCCACTCCTCGAGCAGTGCCTGCTGCATCCCAAAGCTCGCCCGGCTGTTCTCCTCCAGATCCACGACGATTTCGATCAAAGCGGCGACGACGAAGAGGCTGGTGCCGATCAACAGCGACCCGACGATCGTCAGAACCCGCTCGACCAGGGAGAACGTGTCGTCTGCGAAGACGAACAGGAGGATGCCTACCAGTGCAGTTGCGATGCCGAGGAAGCGCACAAACCCCAACAGGAGCCGCAGGTTCTCGTACTTGCGCTCGACTCCGGCGAGGCGGCTGGGAGTTCGGCGTTCCATTAGCAGTTTGCCGCAGCTGGGACAGTGGTCCGCTGCTGGATCGTCGACGATCGTGCCGCAGCTCTTGCACTCGACCGGCGTCGGGAAGAGGTGCAATGACATCTCCGTCAGATCTTGGGTAGAGGTCCGCCGAACGACTGCCAGAATCGAAGGTGTCGTCTGGCTGAGCGGTGACATCTCATCTCGTCTCGGTCAGCGGTTTCCGTGGTGGGAACGAGACATGGAGGAGCAAGAGGGGTGCCAGGTGTGGTCATTCCCAATCGCACCAGCGAACCAGATCGGCGAGGGGCGGGCGCCCGTCGTGGTGCCATTCCGGCGGGGGCCAGGCCATCCGTCCGACGGCAGTGATCCGGCTGGCACCGAGCCGGGCCAGTTCGTCGGCGAGCGGGGCGATTCGAGCGGGTGATCCGGCGATGCCGACGGTTTGCAGGACCGGGGCAACCGGTCGAATCAGGTCGGGCAGCTGCGCTACTTCCAGGATCGGCTTGACACGGACGAGCCGATTGAGGCACGACGGGTTGAACGTGGGGTCGGGATCGAAGATGGCAGTCCAGGCGGTGTCGCCCTTCGAGGCGTGCAGTTCCTGACCGCGATCGGACAGATGCGCGAACTCCGCCTCCGTTCGGGCAGCCTGAATCGCTGCTGCCTCCCCCGGCGCGACCCTCCCTCGCGGCAGGACGCGCTCGATCTCCGCCATCGCGGTCCCTAGCATCGAACACCATTCGCGGGCGGACACCTCTCCCCCATCCTCCACATAGAAGAGGTGGGGCGAGACGCACCCTTGCTGATCGAAGGTAGCGACGGCGAGTGCGGCGGCCCTCGCGACCTCGGCCGCGCCGGGTGCCTCGAGCAGCTCTTTCAGCACGATGCCGAACGAGACGCGGTGACCGTAGCCCAGGAAGGTCGTGCCAGGAGCCACCCGCGCGCGAACGGCTTCCACCGTCTCGCGTCCACCATAGACGATCACGGCGCCTGCCCTCTCGAACGCAACCTCTTCCAGCGCCGGCTCACCCCCCGGCCAGTAAGCGATCGACAGGCACGCTCCCAGCGCGGCGTCTTCCGCGGCCAAAGCGCTGGCGAAAAGCGGTGCAAGGATCGGCTCGGCTGTGGCCGTCTTCCCCAGGACCGCGGACTTCGTCAAGAGCGATCGGATCACCGAGGTGACGGAAACCCCCGGCACGTTGCCGCTGAACACATGGACCGCGAGCGGTGGCCCGAACGCACGCACGCGTCGCTGACCGGAGCCGGTCGGTGCGAACTCGTCGAGGACGTGGAAGTCGCCGAACTCCGCCGTCAGCAGGTCCAGGAGAGCGTCTTCCTTCCAGTCGGCGGCCATGCCGTCGATCACCTGCTCGATCACGGGGCCTGAGAGACCGGTCACTTCGCGGAGGCCGAAGGCCGCGGTTCTTCTCAGCTCGCTCGCCGGATCCAGGAAGCGGCTCGCGACCCTTCCGATCGCGGCGGCGATCTCTTCGACGGGCTTCTCCGCGAGGTGGGTGGTCCGAGCATCCAGCAGCCCATCGATGAGCCGCACGAGCAGGGGCGGGGTGAGCTGGGCGACTCGAAGCCGCAAGCTCGTGCGGCCCTCGTCTCCAGGTGACCAGGTTGTCGTGGAGGGAGGTGGGATACCCGGAAGGTGGAAGGCATCGAGCTCGGCTGGCAGGCCGATGGCAGCCATCAGGCAGAACCCAGGACGAGGAGCACGTCGTACAATGCGTGAGTCCACGCAGTGATACCGAAGCCACGCAGCAGGAAGAGGACGCTGAAGGCGATCCCCGCGAGGAAGCGGAAGAGGAACGAGGGGATCGCCCACACGTCCCCGTAGGCCCCGATGTAGTGGAATCCGGAGAAGATGAGTGCCGCCAGGATGACGGAAAAAGCTCCCGCTCGGGTACTCTCGAGCCCGCTCGTCCGGAACACCCCGAACAGCCCACCCACGACGATCACCCGGAACACGATCTCTTCGTACAGACCGGCTCCCAGGGAGAGCACGAGGGCTTCGCTCTGCGACATTTCCGTGAAGCTGCCTGCCGCAAACGCGATGGGGATCCCGTTGAGGAGCCACTGGGTAGCCGTTCCGACCACGATACCCAGGATTGCCGCGTACAGCAGGCTCTCGGCCGCCATGCCGAGGAAGTTCGGTAGCCGTAGGGGCACGGCCCGCCGGCGCCGTTCCAGGAAGACGAGGACGGTGGACACCGCGATCACGACGAGCGTCAGGGCAGCGGTTTCTCTCAAACCGCCGATCGAGAGCACGGCGCGTAGCATCACGTCCGCGCCATTTCGGAGGTTCGAGCCTTCCGCCTGAGCGATGTAGATCGCGCCCGCCTCGTAGAACGCCAGGAGCGGAAGCGCGAAGAGCAAGGAGTAGCTGTGACTTCGCGTAAGCGATAGATATCTGCGCATCCTCATGCAGGTAATCGGTCGACGTGCGTGACGGGAATCGGAAACCTCGAAATGTACGTGGCCTCCCGATTGCGCAGGAGATTCCCGCTCTTGGATTTCGACTCGGGCTCTCGGCTGCCCTGGTGCGCGATTCGTTTCGGCGCTGACGGAGTCGTCCAGACCTCGACGACATGGAACGTTATTGGAGATCCGCGGCTCGGGTCGTCGGCCACGGAGCCCTCTTGCTCTACCTCCTATCGGTGACGGCTTGTTCCGCGCTGCGCCGCCCACTACCCGAACCGGACCGGTCAGCGGACGGGCGCATTCTGACGGACGTTAGCGACCGGCTGGAGGCCGAGCGCGCCACCGACCTTAGCAACATACGTGTCGAGGTCGACGGAGGTGTCGTGCTGCTCTACGGGAGCGTACAGGGGATCGGTGCCTGGGAGTGTGCGATTCGCAACGCCGAGCTCGTTCCCGGCGTTCGGACCGTGGCCGACTTCCTCGTCATCGGGCGCGGTCCGCGGGTGGCCCCGTGCAAGGCGCCACGCGATCCCACCTGACCCTGGCCCGCATCCTGCCCCACAACGCAGACGCCGCGACCCCACTTCCCAGCCGGTCACGTCGAACGAAACGGCCCCGGCCGTCCCTGATCACGCCCATTTGGAACACCGCTGATGACCCCCGTGGACGAAATGGATCCCATCCTCGGCCGCACCGTTCAGCTCGATGTCGAAGATGGAGTCGCCGTGGTGCGGATCGACCAGCCAGGTAAATCCGTCAACGTTCTCTCGGCGCAGGTCGTCGAGGAGATGGCGGAGGTGATCGAAAGGCTCGAGGCAGGTAAGGAGGGCGTGCGGGCGGCGGTGATCACTTCGGGCAAGCCGGGTGTCTGGATCGCCGGCGCCGACGTGGATCAGCTGAAGGATATCGACAGTGCGGCGGACGGTGCAGAACTCGCCCGCACGGGTCACCGGCTCCTCGCCAGGCTTGAAGGGCTCGGGGTCCCGGTCGTGGCCGCCATCGATGGAGCCGCCCTCGGGGGCGGCCTGGAGGTCGCCCTCGCCTGCGCGTATCGCGTTGCGAGCGACTCTCCCAAAACGAAGCTCGGACTTCCGGAGGTGCAGCTTGGGCTCCTACCGGGCGCCGGTGGCACCCAGCGCCTGCCGCGGCTCGTGGGCCTGCGTGCCGCGCTGGACCTGATGCTCACCGGAAAGCAACTCGACGCGAAGCGTGCCCGTAAGATCGGGCTCGTGGACGAGATCGTGCCCACACCGATTCTCCTGGCTCGGGCCCGGGCCGCCGCCCTCGAGCTGGCGGACTACCACCTCCACCCCAGGGCCGGACGCCCTCGTGGGTCACCGCGGTGGCCGGAGAACCTGCCCGGCGCTCGCGGCTTCATCTTCCGCAAGGCGCGTGCGGGCGTTCTCGAGAAGACCCACGGCCTCTTCCCGGCGCCTTTGCGGATTCTCGATGTGGTGTCCGCAGGCCTGGATCTCCCTCTCGCCGAGGCGCTCGAGCTCGAAGCACGTGCCTTCGGCGAGCTCGCCGTAAGTCCCGAATCGAAGAGCCTCACGCACCTATTCTTCGCCTCGACCGCGGCGAAGAACGATCCGATGTTGCCTTCCGATGTCGAGGCGGCCGAAATCGATCGGGTTGGTATCGTCGGTTCGGGGTTCATGGGGGCCGGGATCGCGACGGTGACCGCCGAGAATGGGATTCGGGTGCGGTTGAAGGATATCACTCCCGAGGCGGTAGCACGCGGCGTCGCGACGACTAGGGAGAGCCTCCGAAAGCGGGCCGAGCGCCGCCGCCGAAAGGACTTCGAGATCGTGCAACTGCTCGATCGCATCGAAGGTACGGCCGAGTACAGCGGTTTCAGGGCCACCGATCTGGTCGTCGAGGCCGTCTTCGAGGATCTCGAGCTCAAGCATCGGGTGATCCGCGAGATGGAGGAATCGGCCTCCCCCGAGACGGTGCTCGCAACGAATACCTCTACGATCCCGATCGCGCGGATCGCCGAGGCCGCCTCCCATCCCGAGCGGGTCATCGGCATCCACTTCTTCTCGCCGGTGGAGCAGATGCCCCTCGTCGAGATCATCGTGACTGGACAGACGGAGCCGTCCGTCGCGGCGACGAGCCACTCCTTCGCCAAGCGGATCGGGAAGACCCCGATCATCGTCAACGATGCACCGGGTTTCTACGTCAATCGAATCCTCGGTCCGTACATGAACGAAGCGGCCCTCCTTCTCGAGCAGGGGGTGCCGATGGAGGAGATCGATTCGGCTATGGTCGCCTGGGGATTTCCCGTCGGGCCGATCACCCTCTACGATGAGGTGGGCCTCGACGTTGCCGCGAAATCCGGACAGGTTCTGGCCGCCGCCTTCGCGGAACGGCTCCAGCCGGGCAGCGTCCTCACCAGGCTCCTCGAGGACGACCGGAAAGGAAGAAAGAACGGCCGGGGCTTCTACAAGTACGATGACGGCAAGAAAGCTGGACCCGACGAATCGGTCTATGCGCTGATCGGTTCGCCGCCGGCCCGATCCGTGCCTCCCGAAGAGATCCAGGAGCGACTTGCGCTCGGCATGATCAACGAGGCGGTTCGCACACTCGAGGACGGCGTACTCCGCAGCGCTCGCGATGGCGATGTCGGCGCAGTCTTCGGGATTGGCTTTCCCCCGGTCCGGGGCGGCCCCTTCTGGTACCTGGACGAAACCGGCGCCGCCCGTGTCGTTGACCGCCTGCGTGCCCTTGAAGCCGTTCACGGCGCTCGTTTCGAGCCCGCACCGCTCCTGATCGAGAAGGCCGAAAAGGGAGAACGATTCCACCCAGATTGAGGTCGGGGCGATGACCGACGAGTGGCGTGACAACCTCATGGAGAACGGTGCCGGAGTCGCCGATATCCTCCGCTCCGCTCGTCGCATCGCCGTGCTCGGGATCAAGACCGAAGCACAGTCTGGCCAGCCCGCCTTCTCCGTTCCCCAGTATCTCCAGCAGGCTGGCTATGAGATCATTCCCGTGCCGGTCTATTATCCCCAGGTCACCGAGATCCTCGGTCAACCAGTCTACCGCAGCGTCTCGGCGATTCCCGAACCCGTCGATCTCGTTCTCGTCTTCCGTAGATCCACCGACGTTCCCGAACACGTTGACGACTTGATCTCCGCCCGGCCTGGTGCGGTCTGGATGCAATCCGGCATTCGCAACGAGGGCGCGGCGATGCGCCTTGCGGAGGCAGGCATTCCGACCGTGCAGGATCGCTGCGCGATGGTCGAACACCGTAGCCTCAGCTGACGCCAGGGAATGCTTGAATGGTGAAGGGTGAATTGTGAATGACGATTCTTCCTCCGCATTCACCCTACCATTCACCTTTCACAATTCACTCCTCACCATTCACCCTTCCAGCCGGGAATGTGGGGAATTCCCCCACAACCCGTATCGTGGTTCGGGCTATTGCAGTGACCGGAGGCCGAGGTTATATGGGTGTTCGTTTCGCAGCGGTCGGACGAACGTTGACCGGGTGCCATGACCAGAGTTCTTTTCCGTGCCGGGACGATCCTTCTCGCTCTCGGTGCCATCGCCGGTTGTAGAGGGCCAGGGGCGCAGTTGCCTGCGGACGCGCCGATGCAGCCAATCGCGTTCTACCACAGCGTTCATGCGGGTCAGAACGAGATCCCCTGCATGTATTGCCACTACAACGCCGATCGCTCGACCTCCGCAGGAGTCCCGAGCGTACAGCTCTGCGTCGGATGCCACGTGCCGGGAAGCGTCGTCACGCCACCTGCTCAGGCGACCCTCGCGTTCCCCAGTGCTGAACGTGACTCCCTCTGGAACGCCGAGGCCCTGGAGCTCGTCGGCTACTGGCAGCGGCAAGAAGCGATTCCCTGGGTACGTATTCACAACCTTCCTGCCCATGTGCAGTTCCCCCACATGTCGCACGTACGGGTCGGCCTCCAGTGCCAGACCTGCCACGGGCCGGTAGAGGAGATGGAAGAGGTCTACCAGTTTTCCTCGCTCCAGATGGGCTGGTGCATCAGCTGCCATCGCGGTGAGCTCCCTCTCTCGGACACCGAACAGACCACCGTTCGAGAGCGCTCGAGCTTCGTGCGCGAGCTCGTTACCCTCGCCTCGGAGGGTGAAAATCTGGGCGGCTTCGAGGGCACGTACCCGGACCAGATCGCTTCGACCGATTGCCTGGTGTGTCACTATTAGGCGGTCGCGCAACTGGCAACTGGAAACTGGTTACCGATAAGCAGTCACCGGCAACCAGCTAGTCCACTCAAGAATCTCATGTCCGAAGGACTTAAGCGACGCGATTTCCTGAAGGTACTCGGCGCCGGGGGCGCGGGTGCCGCGACGGCAGGATGTTCGACCAGCGAGGTCGAACGCCTGATTCCGTTCGTCGTGCCGGCGGAGGAGATCGTGCCCGGCGTGCCGACCTGGTATACGAGCACCTGCCGGGAGTGTCCGGCCGGATGCGGCGTTCACGTTGAAACGCATTCCGGTCGCGCCACGAAGGTCGAGGGAAATCCAGACAACCCGATTTCCCGGGGCAACCTGTGCGCGCGCGGACAAGCGTCAGTGCAGGGGCTCTACAACCCCGATCGTTTCCGCGGTCCGGTGCTCAGAGAAGGTGTGCAGACCCTGAATCCGACATGGGGCACCGCCGAACGGCTCGTCGCGCAGCAGATCCGCGGCGAGCAGCAGGGCGGCCGCGAGGTAGTCTTCCTGACCCGCAGCTACTCTGGTTCGATGGATTCTCTGGTCGACGAGTGGGTCGCCGCTGTCGGCGCTCAGCGGGTCGTCTACGATGTATGGGCCGACCAGCCGAGGGGCCTCGACTTCAGCCAGGCGGACGTGCTCGTCTCCTTCGGGGCCGATTTTCTCGAGACGTGGGGTTCGCCGGTCGATTATGCCTGGCAGTTTGCCCAGATGCATAGCTACCGCCAGGGGCGTCGCGGGAAGTTCATCTGGGTTGCGCCCCATCGGCCCCTGACGGGGATCAACGCGGATCAGTGGATCGCCCCGCTCCCGGGGACGGAAGTCGTGCTGGCACAGGCCCTGGGCGGGCAGGTCGATGTGGCTTCCGCTGCGCAGGCAACCGAGGTCCCGCAGGAAACGATCGAGCAGCTCATCGGGGAGTTCACCGCCGGTAACGGGATCGTTCTGGGTCCCGGCGCGGCAATCTCCGGCAGCAATGCGTCGGATCTGCGCGATGTCCTGAACGGCATCAACGCTGGGCGTGCAGGGCCCGTCGCTCCGTCACAGCCGAGCAGCCCGGAGCTCATCAACCTGATCGAGCGGATGCGGCAGGGACAGGTCGGTCTCGTCCTGCTCGACGCGCCCAACCCGGTCTACACCCTTCCGGGTGCGCTCGGCTTCGCGGAAGCCCTCGGGCAGGTGCCTACCCGCGTCTCGTTCTCTCCATTCCCCGACGATACGACCGAGTTGTGCACAATGGTCCTTCCGGACCATCACTTCCTCGAGGCATGGGACGACTACATTCCGGCGCCGGGCGTCTTCGAGATCGTCCAGCCGACCATGCGACCCGTGTTCAATACGAAGCAGACGGGCGACGTCCTGCTGTCGCTGGCACGCGAGATGGGGATCGACACAGTCGCGGGCGGCGCAACCACCTACTACGAGTATCTGCGCTCGCAGTGGGCGGGGATCAGCGGCGAGGGAGATGGCTGGAGACAGGCGCTCCAGCGTGGGGGCGTCTTTCCGAGCGAGACCCCTGCGGCCGCGGGCACGGCGCTGGCGGGTCCGGAGGCTCCGGCCGATCCGACGGCCGACGCTCCCGAGATCGCTGGCCTGGTCGCTGCCGCCGTCGCGGTACCACCGGAACAGGCCCAGGATACCGTCTCCGTCGCCCCCGCCGGATCGATCCAACCGATCGCCTTCGAGGGTGACGGTGATGCAAACTTTCACCTCGTCGTCTACCCGTCTTATCGATTTTTCGATGGCCGGTTGGCGAATCGCCCCTGGCTGCTCGAGCTTCCCGACCCTGTCACGAAGGTCCCTTGGGGCTCCTGGGTGGAGATCCATCCCACAACCGCGGAGGCCATGGGGATCGAGCAGGGCGACATTGTCGAGGTCGCCTCGCAGTTCGGCTCGCTCGAGACCTTTGCCTACATCTACCCGGGCGTGCGACCTGACGTGGTGGCCATCCAGACCGGGCTCGGCCACAACAACTCCTTCGGGCGCTTCGCCGAAGACGTGGGGGTCAACCCGAACGCCCTGCTCGGACCCTTCTTCGACCAGCGAAGCGGCCGTCCGGCAACGTACGGGCAGCGGGTGCGGCTCAGCCGGATCGGCGAGGTCAGCACGCGTGGCGGCTTCAATCCCGGCGATGGCCTCTTCGAGCAGGGCACCCGCGTCCAGCACGATCGTGAGCTCGCCCAGGCCGTTTCCGTCGCATCACTGGCCCAGCTCGAGGCGGAGGCGACCCCTGAGATTCCTGGTGAGAACGAGCCGATCACCAACCTGCGTGGCGCTGGCGGCTTCATGCCACGGACCCAGGAGACCGATCCGGCCGCCTATCCTCCACCGGGCACCGAGTACGGCGAATACATCCAGGGTATGACTCGCTGGGCGATGGTGATTGACCTCGATCGGTGTATCGGCTGCAGCGCCTGCGTCACGGCGTGCTACGCGGAGAACAACATCCCGGTCGTCGGTCCCAACGAAGTCAAGCGTGGGCGGGATCTGTCCTGGCTGCGAATCGAGAGGTACTGGGGGGTCACCGATGAGGCGGAGGAGGCGCTCGACGAGCACGCGCTCGACGACACCCGCTTCCTGCCGATGCTCTGCCAGCACTGCGGCAACGCCCCCTGTGAGCCCGTCTGCCCGGTCTACGCCTCCTACCACACGCCGGATGGTCTCAACGGGCAGGTGTACAACCGGTGCGTGGGGACCCGCTACTGCGCCAACAACTGTCCGTACAAGGTCCGCTACTTCAACTGGTTCACGTACAAGTTCGACGAGCCGCTCAACTGGCAGCTCAATCCGGATGTCGCGGTGCGCGAGAAGGGCGTGATGGAGAAATGCACCTTCTGCGTGCAGAGAATTCGTGAGAATGAGCGCGCTGCCGCGCTGGAGAACCGACCGGTCCGGGATGGAGAGATCGTTCCGGCATGCGTGCAGACGTGCCCGACGGAGGTATTCGTCTTCGGGAACATCGCGAATCCGGAGAGTCAGGTCGCGGAGGCAGCCAGGTCCGTCCGCGGCTACCGTGCGCTCGATCTGCTCAACGTGCAGCCCGCGATCGTCTACCTGAAGAAGGTCACCCTGCAGGAGCCGGCGCAGGGAGGTCATGAAGCCGAAGCTGCGACCGCAGCGAACTGAGGCACAGGAAGCCAAGATGGCCACCGAAATCAGATCGGTCTTCCACCCGGAAGTCAGGAATTACGAGCAGGTCAACCGCGACGCGATGCGGCTCATCTCGCGTCCCGGCAAGGGGTATCTCGCACTGCTCGGTCTATCGATCGCCATGGTCGGGATGGCGGCGATCGCATTTGGGTACCAGGTCTTCTACGGGATCGGTTGGGCCGGCCTCACCAACCCCTCGGGGTGGGGAACGTTCATCACCACCTTCGTCTTCTGGGTCGGTATCGGCCACGCAGGAACGCTGATCTCCGCGATTCTCTTCCTCTTCCGGGCCCCATGGCGCCAGGCGATTTATCGCCTCGCGGAAGCGATGACGGTCTTCGCCGTCCTCACTGCCGCGCTCTTCCCGATCATCCATATCGGCAGGCCCTGGTTCTTCTACTGGCTCCTGCCGCTACCGAGCGAGCGGGGGCTCTGGCCGAACTTCCGGTCTCCTCTGATCTGGGATGTGTTCGCCGTCACAACGTACCTGACGGTCTCGACCGTCTTCTTCTATATCGGCTTGATTCCGGACATCGCTGCGGCCCGTGACTCGACAAAGGAGCCGTGGAGGAAGAAGGTCTTCACCGTCCTCGCGCTCGGTTGGCGCGGCAGCGATCGGGAGTGGAAGAACTTCACCCGGGCGTACCTCTTCCTGGCGGCGCTAGCGACCCCGCTCGTGCTATCGGTCCACTCCGTCGTCTCATGGGACTTCGCGGTGTCGATCGTACCCGGCTGGCACACGACGATCTTTGCCCCCTACTTCGTCGCGGGTGCGATCCTCTCCGGGATCGCCTTGGTCGTGTCGATCGCCGTGCCGGTCCGCAAAGTGTTCCGGCTCGAGGCGTACCTGACCGACCTCCACTTCGACCGAATGGCGAAGTTGCTCATGCTGACTTCGCTGATCGTCGGCTTCGCCTATGGTACGGAGTACTTCATGGCCTGGTACTCCGCCGAGCTGTTCGAACGGGACGTCTTCTTCGACCGCGTGTTCGGACAGTACTGGTGGGGCGGCTGGTCGATGATCACCTTCAACGCGCTCGTGCCCCAGCTGCTCTGGATTCCGAAGATCCGGCGCAACCTGAACGCCTTCTTCGTCATCTCGATCTTGGTCAACATCGGGATGTGGTACGAGCGCTTCGTGATCATCGTCCCTTCGCTCGCCCATTCGTACGAGCCCTGGAGGTTCCTGAACTACCACATGAGCTACTCGGAGGCCGCGATCCTCATCGGCAGCTTCGGGTGGTTCTTCATGTGGATGCTTCTCTTCCTCCGCTTCCTGCCGGCTCTCTCGATCGCGGAGATCAAGGAGATCCTGCCGCCTCCGTTCAAGCATCATCCCGTGGAGGCGCTGGTGGAGGATCAGGAGGAGCGGGTCGTCGAGACTCTTCCCACGGGCTACGAGGAGTTCGAACGAAGATGAGCAGAAGAGGACGGTCCGGCGTGCTGGGCGTCTTCGCCCACCTGGATACCACGACAGACGCGATACGTCGTCTTCGGAGGGATGGCTATCCACTGACGGTGTATTCGCCCACACCCCGGCACGAGATCGAGGAGTCGCTCGAGGCTCCGGAGAGTGCCGTTCGGATTTTCACGTTGATGGGGGCGTTCACGGGTAGCGCCGCCGGCGCCGCTCTCGCTGTGTGGGCATCCCTCGATTGGCCCCTGATCGTCGGCGGCAAGGTGATCGTCGCACTTCCGGCGTTCAGTATCATCATCTTCGAGTTGACGATCCTGCTGGGGGCCCTCTCGACGGTGGCGGGGCTGTTCCTCACCGGGAGGCTGCCGCGAATCGGTCGACCCGAGGCCCTGTATCATCCGTCCTTCAGCGGCGGCCAGTTCGGGGTCTTCGCGCACGTCGGCTCAGACCGTTTCGACGCTGTGCGAACCATCATGACGGATAGTGGATCGGAGGAGGTCCTTCTTGATCAGGCGTAGACGGACGCGTTTTGGACCCGCGCGGGGTACGCTCGTCGCGACGCTGACGCTCCTTGCACTCGCCCTTGGTGGCTGCACTGACTTCGCGGGGTACGACCTCGACTATTTGCTGGCGCGCGCCCCGTTCATCGCCACCATGCGTACGAGCGTCGCGTACGGGCCAAACACGTTGCCACGGCTCCCGCCACCCGGCACGGTACCGGTGGCGTCGCCCACCGGGGATGTCCCGCCGCCCTTCTCGCAGGCCCAGCTCGACTCGGTCGGCGCAGTATTGACCAACCCTCTAAATGCGACTTCGGAAGTGCTCCAGCGCGGGACCACGCTCTATCGGAACCAATGCCTCGTCTGCCACGGCGCCGATGGACAGGGGAACGGCCCGGTGGTCGGCAACGGGCGCTTCCCCCTCGGGCCGACGCTCGTCGGTGGGACGGCCCCGGCCCGGAGCGATGGCTATCTGTACGGCATCATCCGGGTCGGTCGGGGTTTGATGCCCGCATACGGCGAGCGCATCGCACACGGGGACCGTTGGGCGGTCGTGCACTATGTTCGCGAGCTCCAGAGAGCGGCCGGCGCGACGGTGCCCACCGCCCCACCGCCGCCGCCTTCCGCACAGGAGCCGCAGGCGGCCGCGCCGCCGCAGTAGCAGACGTCTCGAATTTCGACTCCGAAGGTCAAACGGCACGGTCCGAGTCTGTTCGCTCGGGAGATCAGCAGTGTCATCCCGGCGAAAGCAGGGATCCAGTTGCTCAGTTGACTGCCGGACCCTGGATTCCCGCTTTCGCGGGAATGACGACCGGCGATGACCTGAATACGTCGTCATAGTTCTGACACCGTTCATAAGCTGCTCGAGATCAGATGGCTCACGATTCTGGAATCCCGTCCGCAGTCCCGTTCCGAACGCTCGGAGAGCTGAGCGGCGCATGGAAGGCCGCACCGGCAGTTCTCGTGCTCGCCGGGGTGGCGGCTGTGATCATCGCCGTCGTCGGGTACGAACCCGCGCGCCTCTGGCAGGGGCTGCTCTTCAACTGGCTCTTCTGGTCGTCGCTGGCGATTGGAATGGTGATGTTCGCCGTCGCCCTCCACCTGACCGCGGCGGACTGGGCATGGTCGATCCAACGTTTTGCCCTGGCCGGCGTCGCCTTCCTGCCGATTTCGCTCATCCTGCTAATCGTCGTCTTCTTCGGGTCGGAGACGTACTTCCACCACTGGCTCCATCCTGAGGGCTTCGATCCGGTGATCGAAGGCAAGCGGGCGTGGCTCACACTACCGAGCATGATCGGGCGGGACTTCTTCGCCCTGATCGTCCTGTATGGGCTTGCCATCGCCTTCGCCTACTTCAGCCTTCGCCCCGACGTCTACGGGATCGTCGGCCCGAAACGCAACGGTATCTACGAACGGCTGACGGGAGGGTGGCGCGGAGTCGAGGCGGAGGCAGCAAGATCCCAGAAGGTCAGGAACCACATGGGGCCGGTAATGGGTATCCTCTACGCCGTGGTCTGGGGATTGATCGGGATCGATCTCGCGATGACTCTCGATCCGCACTTCTTCAGTACGATGTTCCCCGTCACGTTCTTCTGGGCCGCGTTTCATGGCGGCGTCGCAGCCACGGCGGTGGCCGTCGTCCTCCTACGCCCGCGGCTCGAGCTCGAGAAGTTCGTAACGAAGCGACAGTTCCACGACCTGGGCAAGCTCGTCTTCGCCTTCTCGGTCTTTTGGATGTACATCAACTGGTCCCAGTACATCGTCATCTGGTACGGGCTCCTCCCCTGGGAACAGCCGTTCTTCATCGACCGGTTCGACCCGCCCTTCGGGATCATCTCGGCGGCCGTCGTCCTGCTGATCTTCGTGATCCCGTTCCTGGGCCTGCTGTCCCGTCCGCCCAAGATGGTGCCGGCGATACTCGCCTTCTTCGCCGGGCTGATCTTGATCGGCAACTGGTTGGAGCGCTTCCTCATCACCGTCCCCTCCATTTGGGAGGAGGACTACCTTCCGCTCGGGATCCCCGAGATCGGAATCGGGCTCGGTTTCCTCGGACTCTTCGCAGCCACGTATCTCTGGTTCGTACGGACCTTCCCGATGTTGCCTTCTCCGGCGTCCCTGGCCGCTCGCGAACCAGCACTCGTCGCCGTACCCGTCGGCGATTAGGCACTGATCGTAGCCTAACGGGGTAGATGATGCGGCGGGGAGCCCATGCGCTCGCCGCCGCTCCACTTTTAGCGCGCAGTCGTAGCGTCGCCAGTGGTCTACCAGGGTCGGGGCGCACGCGGGCAAGTGGATTGCATCGCCGGTGATCGGCCCCCCAGTGGAATGGCATATCGGAGGGAAGAACATGCGCAAAGCTCGGTTGGGAACCCGTCGGGTCGTGGAGGGGCTGACCCGGCCGATAGTCCTTCTGTCTGGACTCTCGGCGGGGTGTGTGAGCTTCGGTCCCTTTGGCGGGGAATCGCCTGAGAACGATCCGTCTGGGCAGCTCGAGCGCCTGCCGGTGCCTGCCGAGACGTTCGTCGATACGGCCAGCGGCGCCTTCGTTCTCGTCGACCTCGATGACAACATCCTTCGCTTCATGGATCGGGAAGAGGTCGTCTGGGAGGCACCGGTCGGCACGGGGACGGGTCTGCACCTGGAGAGTGAGGAGGGCGACTGGCTGTTCACTACGCCGAGGGGTGTCTTCCAGGTGAAGTACAAAGAGGAGCTTCCGGTCTGGTTCCTCCCCGATTGGTACTTCATCGAGAACGAGTTACCCATGCCGCCGGAGAACTCACCCGACAGGCGGCAGAAGGGCCAGCTCGGCGTAGCGGCCGTCTATCTTGGCGAGGAGATCGCCATCCACGGCACGAACAGGCCCGAGCTCCTGGGTCAGCGGGTTTCGCACGGCTGCATCCGCCTGGAGAACAAGTTCGCCCAGCGGCTCTATCACAACGTACAGATCGGCACACCGATCGTGATCGTGGGGGGTGAGGACATCGAGCCCGTCGAGCTGGTCGAGACGGACCCCGGTCCGCCGCCGCCGACTCCGCCCGATCCGCTGGGCGGCGTCCCGACGAGCGAGCTCCTGCGCCGCCTCGCAAACCACCTCGACGAAGACGATACGACGGGTGCATGGGTTCCGCTTACGAGCCGTCTGATCACCCGTGGTCTGCAGGAAGACGCGCCGGCCCTCCGCGGTATCCTCGCTCTCGCTGGGACTGCCGGAAGCGCCAAGCTGAACCGGGAGTACGGGACCTTTCTCGCAGACGCCTTCTCCCGCGGCTCCTGGCGGGCCGTCGTCTCGCTCGCCCGCATTGACGAGGAGGCCAGGGATCGGGCGACCCAAGCCATCGTCCAGGCCACCATGTCGCTCTATCCCGGCTCCATTGTCGACGAGTACGCTCCGTGGCCGACACGTCGCATACCGAGCGGGATCCTCGGCCCCGATGGCATGGCCGGATGGGAATCTCTCCTCACGGCGGAGGGGGAGTATCGCGAGAGCGTCCTGGTGTTGACTGGGTCAGACAGGGAGGGATGACGGACGAGTCGGTGGGCGGCGAATCCACTCGCCGCCTGGGAACGCAGGACCTGCACGTGCACACCAACATGTCCGACGGAGACCTCTCTCTCGAGGAGCTCGTCGGGGTCGCGAACCGGCTGGGGGTAACAATCGGGGTCGCGGACCATGTGTCGAGCCGCAACCGCGCGATGTTCGTCTCCGATCGGGTGCGCCTGGAAGCCTATCTCGATACGCTCGACGCTGCGCCGGTACTTCGCTCGGCCGAGCTCTGTTGGTGTGATCCCTTTGGCTCGGAGATCGCCGAGTCCCTCCGCGGTCAGTGTGACTATCTGGTCGGATCCAACCATGGATTCCCGTTGCCGGACGGGACGTTTGCGTCTCCCTGGTGGCGCGAGTTGCCGACGCCCTGGGGCGAACGGCCACAGGAGCTGATGGAGGTCATGGTTCGGAATCTGTGCGATATGGTCGCCAGGATGCCGATCGACATCGCTGCCCACCCGACGTTCATGCCGGCCGCCCTCCTTGCGATCGAAGACGACGTCGAGGCGTGGTGGATCTCGGAGCGGGAGGACCGCTTCATCGAGGCGGCGCTGGCCAACGACGTTGCCTTCGAGATCTCCAACCGATATCGATTGCCGCACGATCGCTTTCTGCGGAAGGCCCGCGAAGCCGGGGCACGGTTCAGCCTCGGGAGCGACGGCCACCACGCCGATCAAGTCGCGAGGCTCGATTGGGCCGTTGCCGCCGCCTCCCGAGCCGAGGTCACCGACCGCCAGCTCTTCTACGTGGAGCGCTGAACCCCATTCGCGGCAGGGGTACGGGGCGGGACTATTCGCAATGGTCCGCTGGTTGCACCGCGCCCAAGGGTTTGCTTCCACTTCCACCCGACCCGACATGGAAAAGGATTCGAGGGCGCCCGACACAGCCGAATGGCGAACCCGCAAGGATGAGGACGACCCGGACTTCGCCGCACCGCCAGATGCTGATGGCGACGAGCGCGAAGGACAGCAATCGGGCGCGATTCGCGCGGATGACATCGAGCCGTATTTCGCTCTCCAGTATGTCGCCCGACTGTTCAAGATCGCGGCGATGGTGGTGGTCGTCGCGCTGGCGGCGGAGGTGATCGCAGGAATCTGGCTGGAGGGCGCCGGGGCGATCCTCCCACTCATATCGGAAGTCATCCGGGGGATCGTGCTGGCCGCCATCCTGTGGGGTGTGGGGGATCTGACCGTCCTCTTCATCGATGTCGGCCACGATGTCCGGGCTGCTCGCGTGCTTCTTGGACGTCTATCCGCGCGTCCGAGCAACGAAGCAAGCCCTTATCCGCGCGAAGAGTCCAGCAGCGATTGAGCGTCGCCGGCAACCCTCTCGACGGGATCGTCCTCGTCCTGTGGGAGCCCCAGGACGTCGTCAACATCGCAGGAACCGTTCGAGCGATGAAGAACTTCGGCCTCCGCCGGCTGCGGCTGGTCTCGCCGGCCGAGTTCGACGCCTGGCGTATCGAAGGGATCGCTCATGACACGGCGGAGATCGTTGCGGCCGCGGAGCTCTACGACGACCTGAGGTCTGCCCTCTCGGACTGCACCTTCACGATCGCAATGACCGCCCGCGGGCGGCGGGCAAAGCGCGCCGTCGCCCGCCCGCGGGACATTGCACCCGAGGTGCTCAGGCGCGCGGACGCCACGGAGGGGACCGGCCCGATCGCCATTGTCTTCGGCCGGGAAGATATCGGCCTCCCGAACTGGGCCCTCGATCTCTGCCACCGCAGCGTCACCATCCCGACCAACCCCGAACACCCTTCGCTCAACCTTGCCCAGGCGGTCCTGGTCATCGGGTACGAGCTCTGGATGGCCTACCGCGGTGAGGACCAGGAGTTCAAGGCTCCCCGGCGATCCGCTCCACCTCCTAACGTCCAGCTCTTGGAGGGCACCTTCGAGGCGGTGGAGCAGGCGCTCTGGCGCATCGACTTCTTCAAGAGCCGGCAAACCGAGAGTGTGATGAGAACCCTGCGGGAGCTCGCCCACCGCTCTGATCTCGATCAGCGGGAGGCCAGCTTCCTCAGGGCGATCGCAATCGAAGTGCGCAAATACTTCGATCGTGAAGTGGGTGGGAAGGGAGGGTCACGGGAAGACACGAAGCCGCGAAAAGAATGAGCGGTCGTTCCCCGCGTTCGCGGGGATGACAAGGTAGGGCGGGGATGACGAACGGGATGACGGCCTCCGCGCGTGAGAATCATCATACGACTTCGGCCGCTTCACGAAGCAGCTCCCAGGCTCGTTGCACGTGGCGCTTCTCCGTGCGAATGTTGCCGATCGCGACGCGCAGGGTATATCGCTCTCGGAGGCGGGTGTGGGACAGGAAGACTTCGCCGCTCGCGTTGACGCGTTCGAGAATCTGTTCGTTGGCCCGGTCGAGCTGCTCGCCCGTCAGGTGGCCGGGATCATACCGAAGGCACACGGTGCTGAACGGAACCGGCGCCGCGAGCACCCAGCTCTCCTCCGCCTCGACGGAGTCGGCGAGGTCCCGGGCGAGCGCGATGTGCTTCCGCAATCGTTCGGCGATCCCGGACGTGCCGAAGTAGCGGAGGGTCATCCAGAGCTTGAGCGCTCGGAAACGGCGACCCAGGGCAGGTCCGTAGTCCATGAGGTTGGTGACCCGATCACTCTCGGGCGTCTCGAGGTACTCGGGCACGAGGCTGAAGGCGGATCGGGTCGCAGCTGGGTCCCTGAGCAGGAGCAGAGAGCAATCGATCGGGACGAAGAGCCATTTGTGTGGGTTGACGACGATGGAGTCTGCCTGCTCCCACCCGGCCATGAGATGGCGCATCTCGGGAATGGCCGCGGCGGCTCCGCCGTAGGCGGCGTCGATGTGGAGCCACAGATCGTACTGGCGTGCAATCGCCGCTACCTCCGCGATGGGGTCGACACTGGTCGTTGAGGTGGTGCCCACGGTGGCGACGATGCAGAACGGTCGCGCGCCTTGGGCGAGATCGGCCTCGATCGCGTCGATCAACCTGCTGGGTCGCATCCGGAAGTTGCTGTCGGTCGCGATCCGGTTCACGCTCGAACGGCCGATCCCGATCGTGATCGCTGCCTTCTCGACGGAGGAGTGCGCTTCTTCGGAGCAGTAGAGCCGGAGGGCGGGAACGTCCCGACCGGACAGCCCGGCGTCGCGGACTCCGAGACCCGTGGCCTCACGAGCCGTGGCCAGGGAGACGAGCGTCGACGTCGATGCCGTATCCTGAATGTGGCCTCGGAACTCAGGCGGGAGGCCGAGCAGCTGCCGGGTCCAGTCGGATACCCGTTCCTCGAGCTCGGTCGCAGCCGGGCTCGTGCGCCAAAGCATCGCGTTGACGTTCAGCGTCGCGACGAGAGCCTCCGCGAGCACGCCCGGCACGGACCCCGAGATGCTGAAGTAGGCGAAGAAGCCTGGATGGTTCCAATGAGTGATGCCGGGGAGCACCAGGTCGCGGAAATCCCGAAGGATCTGCGAGAACTCCTCGCCCGACTCGGGAGGTTCCGGCGGGAGGGCGGCGAGGACCTCGCCCGGCTCCACCTCGGACAAGACTGCATGTGTCGAGGGGTCCGCCAGGTATTCGCCCATCCACTCGAATACTTCGCGGCTGGCCCGCTCGAACTCTTCGGGCGGCATGTCCCCGCTCTCGGGCGGGGCGGTCAACGCGACCTTCGGGAGATTTGCATTCGATGACCGTTGTAGTTCGACGAGGGTTCACGCGAAGCCGCGAAGACACGAAGTCGTGCCCTTCGGTTGGCTCTTCATGCCCCCGCGCCTCCGAGTGAAACCTGCTCGCCTCATGTCGACACCGGACTGGTTGCACATCACGCCGGAAGTGGCTCGAGCCATCGCGCACGGAGCTCCCGTTGTCGCCCTCGAGTCGACCGTGATCGCCCACGGGCTCCCGAGACCTCGGAACCTGCAGGTGGGGCGCGACCTCGAGGCCCAGCTTCGCTCCGCGGGTGTCATACCGGCGACGATCGCCGTGATCGCCGGGCGGCCCACGATCGGGCTGGACGACGACCACCTGGTCAAGATCGCCACCGACGAGTCGGTAGAAAAGCTTTCGACCCGGGAGTTGCCGGTGGCCGTTGCACGCGGATCCACCGGCGCCACGACCGTGGCTGCTACGGCCCACCTGGCCTCTACGGCGGGCATTCGACTGTTCGCAACCGGCGGGATCGGCGGCGTCCATCGAGGCCTCCCTCTCGATATCTCCTCCGATCTCCTGCAGTTGCGTGACTCGTCGCTGATCGTCATATGCGCGGGAGCCAAATCGATCCTGAACCTTGTAGCGACCCGGGAGGCCCTCGAGGCGTTGGGCGTTCTGGTCCTGGGTTGGCGGACGAGCCGTTTTCCCGGGTTCTACATTCCTGATGGCGGCGCGACCGTCGACGTTCGCGTCGATTCAGCTGAGGAGGTGGCCGAGATATGGAGCCAGCTGCGGAGGGTTGGAGCAGGTAGTTCGATCTTGCTGTGCGTACCAATCCCGGACCGCTACGCGCTCGATCCCAAGAGCCTCGATCAATTCGTCCAGATCGCCTTCGATCGGGCGGCGAAGGCTGGTGTAACCGGCAAGGCGCTCACCCCTTTCCTGCTCGAAACGCTGGCAGAGACGACCGACGGAGCGACCCTGGAGGCGAATGTCGCGCTCCTTCGGAACAATGTCGAAGTCGCAGGTGAAGTCGCGCTCGCGCTCTCGAAGAGGGATGGCTGACAAGCCCACGCTCAGGGCCGCTGCGCGCCAGAGGCTCCTCGGGGTGCCGACCGAGGACCGCCATCGGTGGGGTGATCAGATTGCTCAGCGAGTCTGGAACCTTCCCGAAGTCCAGCAGGCCGGAGCGATCCTGGTCTACGCAGCGACAGCCGAGGAGGTCCCGACCGATGCGTTGGCCGCCGAGGCCCGGAGCCGGGGGATCGTCGTCGTCTACCCACGGTGCCTCCCGGTGGGTCGTGAAATGACCCTGCACGCCGTCCATTCCCCGGACGATCTATCCACCACCGGACGTTTCGGTATCCGTGAGCCGGCTACCCACTGTCCCACCACCGATCCCGCGGACATCGACCTCGTATTTATCCCCGGCCTCGCCTGGGACCGCGCCGGCCATCGCCTCGGCCGCGGCGCCGGTTACTACGACCGCTTGCTCGCCTCCTCTGCCTTCCGGGCCTTTCGCTGCGGGCTGTTCTTCGCCGTCCAGGAGCTCGCTGCCATCCCTGCCGATCCATGGGACCGCCACCTGGACGCCATCGCCACCGAGTCGGAGGTGTGGCGCAGCTAATTGCTCCGCGGTCCCCGCGACTCCGCGTGAGACCCTCCGCGCTCCGAGCCCCTCACCCGCTGCCGCCCTCCGTCGCACACGGCTCGCCCTCCCAGATCTTCGTCCATTCGCCGCTGCTATTGGAAATCACCTGATACCAACTCTGCTCGCGACCGTACACCTGAACGACGATCTCGGGTGCCTCCTGCTCCGTCCAGTTCACGTAGTCGACCAGCCGCGGAGCCGCCTTTCCAGTGCTACGATAGTCCCGAACCTCGGAATAGATCGGCATATAGCCCCGCGCCGTCTCGTAGTCGGCGATATAGAAGACGCTGTATCCTTCGGATTGAGGCTGGCCGACCGCCAGCGCATCGCCGACGAGATACGTCGAAGCCATCTCCGGATGCCCTCCATCGACGATCTGGAGTGGAGCGAGGTGCCGCTGGGCTCCGGGCCAGCTACGCGGCCGCGGCAGCCCGGCCTGGAGGATCAAGCGCTCGGCCACGATGGACGCATAGGTGCGGATCGGACCCGTGATCTGGAGAGGTGAGAACTCGCCGCGGGCGGGCGGTGCCAGACCACTCCTGAAGGCGAGGTATTCAGGCTCCTCGACCGCCGCCGCAACGACCGTCGTGGGGCCGATCGCCGTAGGGATGCCACATGGTGTCGGTGGCCCTTCCGACTGCGCGACGAAGGTCCCCACCCGTGCTCCGCGGCTGAACACGTCGAACTGCGACCCGATGGGAATCACGGTTTCGCGGAATCTCGACTCGAAGGCCTGCTGCGAGACGTCCGGTGGCCGACGGATCGCCCGTATCGAAGCTCCTGAGAGCTCGGCGATCGGGATGAGCTGAGATCCCCTCTCAGTATCGGTCAAGTGGAAGATCAGCGGCCCGGTCGGTAGGCCGAACTCAGCGAACACGCGGGCGTCCGGCTCGATCTCCAGCGCCGATTGTGGCGGCGGTGGCGGCACAATCTGGACGTCCGCCCCTCCCCATGCGACGTTGTCGCACGCCGAAGAGGCCGCTACTATCAGGAGCGGAACGCTCCATGCTGAGACTCGGCTTCGCATGGGTCAAAAGGCGATGATGAGGCCGGTTTTGAACAGCCGGTCATTCGGCTCGACTCCCTGCGGGGGTCGAGCGTCTCGTGTGAGCTGGTAGTCCACCGAAAGGGCGAGCCGCTCGGTAAGGAGGATTTTTACCCCGGTATCCGAGCGGAGCAAGTAGCTGGCCACGTCATCCCACAACGGCTGATAGAACGTCGTGTGCTGAAGCGTGAAGATGAACGGGGACCACGTGGATGTCAGCCTCATGGATCCGAGGAGGTTGTGAACCGCCGGGCAGCTCATTCGCCGCCGGCCCGATGATCGACCCGTACGAGTTCAGGCGGGTGTTGGGGCACTTTCCTAGCGGTGTGACCGTAGTGACTACACTACGACCTGGTGCGGAACCGTGCGGTCTTACGGTCAACGCTTTCAGCTCCGTCTCGCTCGAGCCTCCGCTGGTCATGGTCTGCGTCGAGCGAGAGGCTGTATCGCACGACTGCATCATCGAGTACGGCAGGTTTGCCGTGAACATGCTGACCGATGAGGAGGGCGAAAGGCTGGCGCGGCATTTCGCGCAACCTCAGGTGGGCGACAAGTTCGACGGGGTCGCGTGGTCACCGAGCCGGGCGGGCGTTCCGATTCTCGATCGCGCCCTCGCCTGGGTCGATTGTACGGTCGTGAAGGCCGTCGAGGGCGGCGATCACACGATCTTCATCGCGGAAGTGACGGATGGGGACGCTCACGAAGGGCACCCTCTGGTCTACTATCGGGGCAGGTATGGAAGGTTCGATCCCTGAAGGCGGTTGGTTGAGGGCCGTTTTGTTGCGTGCGGGACTCGCCGGGTTTGCGCTGGGCGTCACGGCCGTGTCGGGCTCGACCTTCGTCCTCGCCCGGAGCGAAGCCGGTACGCTCAACGGATCGGTAGTAATCGCCACGATCCTGTTGGCATTCACGATCGGGTTATGGGCGGGCGCGCCCGAGGCAGCCCGCGAAACGATCCGGTTGAGACAGCGCTGGCTCTCCGCGGCGGCCGCATGCGCCGTCGCTGGGGCTTTCGCGACGACCTCCACCCTGTACCAACAGTTCTATCCCGGGCCCTGGTGGCGTGTCGGAGGGCTCATCGTCGCCGTCGCCCTTCCCGTCTACACTCTGGGTCTACTCACTCCCCATTTGCTCAACTGGGCTGAACGATGGCTCGATCGCGACGAAGTCGATCTCGGCCCCTGGGGAGGACTGGGACCGGTAGTGATCGGTGGATTCACGAGCGTGGCTGCCGGAGCCCTGCTCGCCGGTTTCCTTCTCCTGCCGATCCTCACTCCCGGCTCCCTTCTAGTCTCGGCCTCCCTCCTCCTCTTGGTCCCCCATCTCCTTCGCGATCCGGCGCTCGGTCCGGCGAGGGAGCGTGAGATCCATCGTACGGTGACGCCGTACGGCTCGCTCCGGGTAGCGGATATCCTCTACCCCGGCGAAAGACAGCCGGAACGACGGCTCTACCTGAACGGCGAGGAGGAATCCGGGCAACTGGTGAGAAGTGGGGCACCCACCCTCGCGTACATTGCCGCTTCTGAGACCTGGCTGGCCGAGACGACGAAGCCCGGCGCAAGCTATCTCTTCCTGGGTGGCGGCGCGTACACGCTTCCGAGGAGGATCGCCGAACGTGATCCGCGGGCCGAGCTGACCGTCGTCGAGCTCGATCCCGAGGTGACGCGCATCGCGTCCCGTTACTTCGGTCTCAAGCCACAGCATCGGGTGACGACCGTCCACGGGGACGCCCGTTCCTTTCTCGATCACGAGGGGTTCGGACCCTTCAACCGGATCTACGTCGACGTCTATGCGGGTCGTGAGTCGCTACCCTACTCGCTCGTCACGCGTGAGGCGGCTGGCGCACTGGCTCGGAAGCTGGGCGCGGATGGAATCGCGGCCGTGAACCTGATCGGCAACTTGATGGGGGAGGAGAGGCGACAGATCTGGTCCGTCGTCCGGACATTCGCCGAGGTCTTCCCCGAAGTGGTCGTCTATACCCACCTCGGGCGCGATTTCCCGGATCGACAGAACCTACTTCTCGCCCTGGCTCACGAACCGGATCGCCAACTGCCGCACAGGGCGGGCTACTTCGAGGCCTGGAGGCGCGATGAGTGGCCAAGCCTCGATGGCACGACTGTCTTCACCGACCTGCGATCCCCCGAACCGGCTACGGAGCACGCCGCGCCCACGGCTCAGAAGACCGGCTGAGAGGGTTTCACGCGAAGAATCAGTTCGCCCGCTTCCTCTTCTGTATCTTCTGCATCTCCGTCTGCATATGCCGAACAGCCGCTCGCTTGTGCTCCAGATGCCGCTTCATCTGCTCGGTCTGCTTGAGCTTCTGCCCTTCCTTCCCCCGATACCTCTTGGCGTTCAGCGCCCTGTTGATGAGTCGCAGCAGCGGTCCGCTCAGGTAGCGTAGGACGAAGGCTCGAACCTTCTTCCCCTCCTTCCGCTGCTGCTCGATCACATACGGAAGCGCCTGCACCGAATCCTGCACCTGACGGTGCATCGATCCGGCGGACTTCTTTTTCTTCTTTTTCTTGGCCATGAGCCTGGAGCTACCTTCCTATCATCGAGAACGCGGCACCCCGCCACACCGCTGTACCCGTACGGGAAATCGATCTATCGTTCCGCGAGCGCGAACCACTCCTCCGCCCGCTCGAGGTTCCGTTGTGCCGCTTCCTCGTTTCCGAGTGCCTGTTCGGCCTGAGAAAGCGCCAGGTGGGCATAGCCATAGTAAGTGGGAATCCCGCGAGTCGAGTCGTCAGGCCAACGTGAGAAGCCGGTGATGTCGCGATAGACGAACTCCTCCCCGAGGAGCTGGCGCGTACGCGGAACGTCCACATAGGCCCCAAAGACCTCCGCGTACGGCCCGTCCGGTGGCATCGGTACCAGGTCCGGATGCTCTTTCTCCGGGGGAGAAAGCAGCTTGAATGCGAGCCCTTGCCGGGCGACGTGCTCCTGGAGACCCAGATTCCTGTGCGCGTTCGTCGTCATCGCGAAGTAGATAGGTCGGTCGCCCCAGGAATTCCGGATCATCGACAGGATGAACTGATCCGCGGCGGGGAGCGTCGTGCCCGCCGCCAGCGGGACCTGGATTCCCCGTGCCTCGAAGATCACGTCCTGCGGGAGCTGAGTATACCCGAACCCAGTCACCGCATCGATCTCTTCGTCGGTCAGTGGGAGCGCTGTATCGCTCGGGTACGGTGCTCCCGCTTCGTAGACGGAAGCGGCTCCGTCGGGCCGGAACTCGCGCTGGCAGGTGATCCGGGTGGGGTCTTGCTCCGCCTCCCCTGGCTGATTGCAGGGACGGGTCAGATCACGCAGCTGTTTCGCGTACCAGGGGGTGTTCAGATACGACCAGACCGCGACCGTCACGTCCTGTCGGACACCCTCGACCTCCTGGAGGTACCACAGGGGGAAGGTGTCGTTGTCACCGTTGGTGAAGAGGATTCCATACGGCTCGACGGAGTTGAGCAGGTTGAACGCCCAGTCCCGCGCGGCGTAGTCGCCGGCGCGCGATGCATAGGACCAGTTCAGGACGAGTGGCAGGAGGGCAAGCAGCATGACCAGCCCACCGCGCATGAGCCCTCGGCGCCCCGGTCCGAGCCGGTCGCTCGCCTCCAACCAGAGGGCCGTGAGCCCGATGCCGGACCACAAGCCCCAGAGCGAGAACGAGACGATGAAGAAGTAGTCACGTTCGCGAACCTCGCCCTGTTCGAAAGGTAGGCCGTAGGCGCCGACCTGGGAGTAGCCATACCGGAAGTTCAGGTAGAAGAGGAGGCCGAGCGAGAGGGTTGCGAACAGCGTCGCGATATAGGTGAAGCTGATCCGATCACGCTGCCAGTGACGCCAAGCTCCAAACCCACCGAGTCCGACGAAGAGGAGAGTGAAGGGAAGTCGGGCCGGCGCGAGCCAGCCCTGCGTCCCCATGAGCGAACGCGACCACTGCCAGTCGAAGTACTGGACGTAATTGAGGATCTGTGCCCAGAACGGTGCGAGCCGATCGGTGACCGGAGGCTTCGCGTACTGTTCACGGGCGAGTGCCGCCGAGAGCTCCTCGCACCCGGCGGCTCCGAACGTGAGGATGCTGACGACGGCCTCACCGAGCGATGCGCAGGTCGGGTTCGCTTCGTTGATGATCGGCGCCAGCTCGGCTCGAATCGGCAGGTAGAGGTGCACCGAGAGACCGATGAACGCGAACACCAGCGCCCACAGGTAGAGCCGCCAATTCGCCAACGCTCGCGGCTTCACCATCAGGAGCAGAACCAGCAGCGCCGGAGCCGCCAGGAACGCCATCAGGTGGTTCCCGACGGAAAGAGCGAGGACGTACATTGCCAGCACCAGCACGTTGTCGTCGTGCCAGTTCAGTCGCGGAGACAGCCCGCGATGTTCCTCGACCTGATCCCGCCACAGGAACGCCAGCCAGGACAACAGCGCAATCGTGAAGAGGCTGAGCGTGTAGACTTTCTCGTTGACGTTGCTCTGGTTCCAGACGGTGAACGCCGTCGCAGACAGGAGCACCGAGGCCCCGGAGCCCACCCGGCGGACGATTTCGTTCTCCGTGAACGAGGACAGGATCCGATAGACGATCAGGAACCAGAAGACCGCCGCCCCGGCCGACATGAACGCCGAGAAGAGGTTGATCCGGACGGGGACCGACAGCCCCGTCGGCGCCAGCACCAATTCCCAGGCTCGCGCCATCAGGACGAAGAGCGGGTTCCCCGGCGGGTGGGGGATGCCGAGGATTTGGGCCGTGGCGATGTACTCGCTCGTGTCCCAGAAGGCCGTCGAGGGGGCCAGCGAGATCGCGTAGAGCGCGAGAACGCCGCACCCCGCAAGGAGAGCGGCGCCGTAGGGAATGCTTGAGTATTGGGCCTCGGCGCTCTGCGCGGGCCGTGCCTCAGTCAATGTCGCTTCCATTATCTTCGAGTTCGGCGCTCCTTCGCGCATGCCGATGCGCGGACCCCGCGGGGTCGGAGATCCCTTCGACGGCGCTCAACTCGACCGGGACGGCGTTCGCGGATGCTGGTTGCACACCACGGACCGAGCCTCCGTCCAGGGTCCACCAAGCTAGTTCAGCCGTTCGGGGTTGTATAGGGGGCCACTGCGGGGTTCAGAAGGACAGCTCGGCACCGACCCGCACGAAGACCTGGTTGACGACGCCAAAGTCGCTTTCGCCGTAGTTGGAGATGTAGTCGTTCGCTCCGAACCGGACGGCGACGAAGTCGGAAAGCTGGAGTGCGCTGGCGATGCCCAGATTCACGGCCAGGTCACTGAAGTCGAAGGGGTCCTCGTACCGTGCCTGTCCGATGCCTGCCTCGATGAGGATGGGCAGCATGCCCTCGGCTCCTCCCCTCGGGACGTAGGAGAACTCGCCCCCGACACTCCAGTGGTAGACTACGATTTCACCCTCCTCGATCTCCACGGGGCCGATGCTTCCCGAGACCGATGGGCTGGACCGCTGCACCGTCCCGAAAACGGACCACTGTGGCGCCAGTTCGTAGGCTACCCTGCCACCCAACATAAGGTCTGCTTCGAGCTCGACATCGGAATCGGACAGCTCCCCGAAGAACCCATACCCTACGAACGGTTCGGCGGAGAGCCGTCCGTCCAGCTGCCCCTCCGCAGGCGAGGCGGTGGTGATGAGCCCGAATGCCAACCCGAGACCGAGTAGCTTCCTCATGTGTGTTCGACCTCCTGATGGTGTTGTCTGGGCCGTTGCTGGAAAGCTCACGCGAAGGCACAAGGAACTGCGCACAAGTCGGCAGCAATCGGCGAAATAAGCAATAGTTCATCGCAGATTCGGGTGTAAACGACCCGGAATAGGTGGCAGCTCCTTCGCCCGAATACGAAGATTCGGGTGCCCAAGGAACCACCCGAATCGAAGGAGCCACCATGCGGAAGAATGGCGAGAAGCAGCCCAGGGAGCAACGGGGGAAAGGACGAGGTGCGGGGTGCAGTTGACGCTGGGAGCGTCCATCCCGAGAGACGCTGGACGAGACGGCGTTGAAATAAATTGGTTCGTGGGGCCGTTTCGGTTCGGCGCGGTCGCCAGACGTGCAAGTGATGCCTCCGCAACCGTATACCCTTGCGCGTGCGGGCAGCGCCCCGTAGAATGTTCCGCCTCTGCAGGATTGACCCCGGGTGGTTAGTATCCCCCAGTTCGGTCGACATTTCATCAAGTCGGTATTCCCCACCCTGAACTTGATCCCGGGGGCTCTTGCTTAGTACACCGTGTCTCAACTCTCCCTCGTATTCGTGGCTCTCTTCCCAGTGGTGGATCCCCGCCTTCGCGGGGATTACGACCTTGTCGACTCGCGAATACGTGGCCGCAATTCTGACAAGAGGTATCTAACGCCCTTCAGAGAGGGGTCAGTCCGTTCCTGAACGTCCCTTCGCCTGACCCCTCCGCGTGAGCGCAATCACTGCCAGAGGGGCGCCTCGTTACCGTTCTTCATGAAGATGAGGATGAGGCCGCCGCTGTTCGAGTGGTAGCCCGGCCGATTGGTCACGCCGCTAGGGTAGACCTCCGCGCTCGAAACCGACTCGACGCTGAGGGCATCGAGCACGCAGGTGTCGCTCATCCGCTGACCGTCCACATAGACGAGAGGGTTGGCGGTCTGGGAGCGGCCGGCGCCGGCGCGGACGACGATGCGCGGGCAGACATCAGCGCGCGAGACGCTCATGCTGCGAACGTGCATCTGGAGGATAGACAGCATTGATCCCCGGGACGACTCGAAGTCTTCGTCCTCGACGACGATGGCGTTGCCGACGCCGCCACCGCTTCCCCTCTGGTCCGCGATGTTGTTGAGAGATGCGCAGCCGGAGAGGAGCAGCACGGCGCTGGCGAGCGCGGCGGGTCGGAGTTTCATGGGGGGTTGCTCCGTGGGAGGGTAGCGATCATTTCAAACATGCTATTCGACGGCCGGGAGCGCCAGACAATCGCGCTGCTCGGCCGGGGTCGCGGGTCCCACTATGCACAGCTCGGGCCGAGCATCGCTGACCTACAAATCTCCCGAGAAACCACCCCAGCTAGGGGTGCGGTGCTCGGGATCTCGACGTGGTTTCTGCACTGTTGCGCTGCGGCCCGACCGCATACCAACCCTCACGCGAAGACGCGAATTCTCAATGATTTAGGTCTCGCGCCTTGGTCCCGAATCTTCGCAGGTAATTCATTCCTGCGTGTCTTCGCGTCTTCGCGTGAGTCCTATTCCCCCCTCAGAATCGAGCATCTGTGTCGCCCGGAGAAGTGCGCGCGCCTTGTTCAGAGTTTCCTCGTATTCGGAAGAGGGAACGGAATCGGCGACGACTCCCGCACCGGCCTGCACGTAGGCCCGGCCGGCTGCCGCGACCACGGTTCGGATGGCGATCGCCAGGTCCATTGCCCGCCCGCCGCTCGCGATGTAGCCGATTGCGCCGGCGTAGGGGCCCCGTCGAACCGACTCGAGCTCGTCAATGATCTCCATCGCCCTAACCTTCGGCGCGCCGGACACGGTGCCTGCCGGAAAGGAGGCACGCAGCACGTCCATCGGGGTGACCCCTTCGGCGAGGTCGCCCTCGACAGTCGAGACCATGTGCAGGACGTGGGAATATTTCTCGATAATCATGCGCTCAGTCACGTTGACGGAGCCGAAGCGAGCGACACGGCCGACGTCATTGCGGCCGAGGTCGAGCAACATGAGGTGCTCAGCGCGCTCCTTCGGATCTGCGAGCAGGTCTTCGGCGAGAGCCAGATCCTCAGCCGGGTTCGCGCCTCGCCGTCGGGTGCCCGCGATCGGCCGAACGACCACCTTTCCCTCCTCGACGCGGACGAGGACCTCTGGGGAGGAACCCACCAGCTGGAATCCGTCGAGATCCAGATAGTAGAGGTAGGGCGACGGATTCAACGTCCGCAGGAGCCGATAGAGGTCGAAGGCTGAAGCGTCCAGAGGAACGCTCAGGCGCTGCGAGAGCACGACCTGGAAGGCATCCCCAGCCGCGATGTATTCCTGGATCCGCCGGACGTTGTCCTCGAAGGCCTCTCGCGAAGAAGTGCTTTCGAAGGGGGGATCCTCGGACGGGGTCCGCGGGAGGGAGAGAGTCGGTGGAGCCGAGGAGTCGCGCAGCCGAGAGATCAACGAGTCGATCTGCCTACCGGCGTCGTCGTAGAGTGCCCGCAGGCGAGGCCCATCGGCGCCAGCCGTGGGCACGCCGACGATCACTTTGGCGCGGCCGTACAGGTTGTCGATGGCGACAACCGCACCCGTGAGCATGAAGAGGGCGTCGGGGAGCTCGAGCTCATCGGGCGGAGCGTCGGGGAGGCGCTCGATGTGCCGAACGACGTCGTAGCCGAAGAACCCGACAGCGCCGCTCCAGAAGCGAGGCAGCCCCGGCACGTTCGCGGGCACCTGTTCGCGGAGGATCACGTCGAGGGACCCCAGGGGGTCGTCGGTCGGATGACCGGGGATCCAGCCGGCTTCGGGAGTCCAGTGGTCGATTCGGCCGCCCACCAGGCGCCACGCCGTCCGCGGCTCGCTCCCGAGGAAGGTGTAGCGGGCCCACGTCTCCCCTCCGACCACCGACTCGAGCAGGAAGCCGAAGGGCGGCCGGGCGAGCTTCGCGTACGCCGACACGGCCGTCTCCGTATCGAACAACAGCTCTCGGTAAACGGGCACGAGGGTCGCCTCACGGCTGTACGCCTCGAACTCCTCGAACGATGGATTGAGCGGCATGCCGTCCGTTGGAACCTCGAGAAAATGGGGCGGACGCCACGCTTTGGTGGGCGCCTCCGGTCCCCCACGAGAATCTTGCCGAATACCTATGCCCCCCCGAGGATGTCGCGGGCCGTCACCACAATTAGATCGCCGTCCCGCGGTAATGCAGCCTCCGCCTGTCGGTCCAGTGCCGGCACGAGGAGCACGCGATGCACCTTTGTGTCAGCTGGCACCGACAAGGCGGAAGGTGGTGGGCGCCCGCGTAGCTTGGATGCAGCCTTCGACACCTCCCGAGCACCGAACGGTCCTGAGCTCCACTTTGCCTCCCCCAGCAGGATTCGCTTGCTGTCGAGGGACAGGCTCACCAGGTCCCACTCAGCCTCGTTGCCACGCCACCAGCGGGAAGCGGGGCCCCAGGGGCCATGCTCGCTTAAAAGAGGCGTCCGCTCGGAAAGGAACGGCAGCCGGCGGCGACACAGCTCCTCCCACGCTTCGGCCGCCAACCCGGGCCAATATTTCTCGAGTAACTGCAAACGTGCACGGCGGGAACTCGCCGTCAGAACCCCGCGGTGCGGGGCGACCACCCGAAACCACAGGCGAAAGAACGGATCGTCGATCCTGTAAAGACCGCGACGACTCTTCTTCTCGGTCTCGCCAAAGGGAATATCCCGTCGAACCAGCCCCATGCCGATCAGCCGCCCAAGCGGGCGTGCCATCGACGTAGCCGGACGACCCAGGCGGCCGGCGATTTCCGAGACTCGATGCGCTCCCGCACCGATCGCGTCCAGAACCGGGCGAGTCTCCACAGCCGGTGGGAGTTCCTCGAGGAGCAAGCGGTCCGGTTCTCGGTGTAGCGGCGCCAGTGGGTCGAGAACCAACTGATCGACCTGCTGATGCACGTCCATCTCCAGCCCTTTCGCCAGCTCCCAGTAGCGCGGCACGCCACCCCACGCCGCGTAGAGCTGGACCAACGCCGCGTCATCACGCCCCGGGAAAACCTCGCCAAGGTACGAGGGTTCGATCGGGCCGAGATCGAGGAGCTCCGTGACTCGGCCATAGAGCGGCGCGTCCGCTCCCAGCACCAAGCCCTGCATCATCCGCTGACTCGAACCGGCTAGCGCTACGGTGAGCCGTGCCTGCCGAGCATCATGGTCCAGCCAGCGCTGAAGGAGGCTGGGTATCTCCGGCGACGCGGCTACGAGGTACGGTAGTTCGTCAAGGATCAGCGGGCCCCGCCATCCTGATCTCTCGGCGTCTCGCGCAAGGCGGCTGAACAGACTCCACCAGTCCGGGTAGTCCACCTCGGCGAAACCGGGCAACCGCTCCGCCACAGCACCCGCAAAGTAGCGGCGCTGAATCTCGGCCGCCGACTGGTCTGCCACGGTGTACAAACCGCCCGTCTTTGTCGACCATTCCAGCAGGAGCCGCGTCTTCCCGATGCGACGCCGGCCGTACAGCACCACCAGGGCAGCCCCCTCCCCAGCGGCTGCTCGATTGAGCCGAGCGAGCTCTTCGTTCCGGTTCAAGAATCGCATTATGCATGACAGCATAATGCGATGGTGAATAATGTCAAGCTGCCTCAGGATCCGGAAGTGTTGGGGTTTCCGCTGACGCGGATTCCAACGGCATTCGCAAGACGGCTGAGGCGCCGGACACCAACGAAAAAGACCCCCGGAAATCCGGGGGCTTTTCTCGCTTACCGAAGCGTTTCGCTCACGGCATCCACCAGAGCGGGTCGGTAATGTTCAGCTCCGAGATCGGAGGAGCAAAGTTGGAGTTGTAGAGCCCCTCGTCCGCCGGGTACGGCATGCGGGCGGGGGGCACCTCGATCACTGCCTTCGTGGCCAGCGGCAGGTCGGGAATGTTGGTGCGCCGGACCTCGGCGAACGCTTCTGGCCCCGCCATGAATAGCGCAATCCACTTCTGGGTCAGAATCTCGTCGAGCGTGTTGCATGTGGTCGCGGCGAGATAATCATCGATCGCGGCCTGCGCGACGCCGTGCTGTAGCATGGACGCTTCGATGCCCTGGTGGCAGAGGACCTGAGGATCGCCCGCGATCCAGCCTCTCTGCGCCGCCTCGGCCCCCAGGAGTAGGAGCTCGGCGTGCGACATGAGCACCGACGGCGCGTCCGGTGCGAGGAACGCGGGCCCGATTGTCGAGTAATCGCCTTCGGTATTACCCAGATCGCTGGTCGATTGCCGTTGGGCAGCCCCCGATACTCGTCATCGGAAGCCGCAGGAACCGCGTAAACTGCCAGTCGAGGGTCATCGCGCTCCGTCAGGACGTCGATCATCGACCGACTGAGCCGGGTATCGCCGACACGGCCGTCCAGCACAACGTTCTCGAAGATCGGTTTCTGAGATGGCTGCGTACCGGTCCAATCGAGATCCGCGAGATCGTCGTTGCTCATGAATCGGTTTGCGCTTTCGCAGGCGGCGCTGAACTGCTGCGCCGCCTGCGAAGCAAACTCCGTGTTGGACGTCCGCATCGCGATGCGAAGCCGGAGCGACCTCGAATAAATCTGCCACGTTGTTCGGTTGCGAGACCCACGGGAGTGGCTTGAGAATCGCCCGGCCCG
>WHSP01000170.1 GCA_009380025.1 Gemmatimonas sp.
TATCGCTACGCCGGCTACAACGGACTCAGAGCTGCCGTGGTAGTTCTAGCCGCCGCAGGCGGATTGAGTTCAACATGAAGTTGGAGCGGACCGGCGCTCGGCTCCTGACGGGACGTCCGGCTCTGACGGGCGCCCGGCCGCTCAACTCCAGGGTCGTTAGGCTGCTCAGGTGGATCGCGCCCGCCCGCGCCGCGTCGATGCTGCTCGTGACCATGGACTTCCACGCACCTCTGAAGCCCCAATCGAATCGGCATATGCCGTCCAGTGACGACCGCATTTCGGAAGACGCAGCTCGAGCGATCTGGCGCCGGGCGGCCCAGCTTCAAGCAGAAGCTGAACGCCGCCTGGAGGAGAACCTCCATCAAATTCCCTCGAGGACCGGGACCGATCCTCTGGGGAGCACCGGTTTGCATCCCGATGATGTGCGTACTGCGGGTGAAGAAGCAGGCATATCCCCGGAGTTCCTCCAGATCGCCCTGGCGGAGGCCGCAGCATCGTCTGCGCCGTCCTCACCGATAGGTCGCTCGGACGTGCTCGGTGCGAAACTCTTCCTCGGGGCCACTCGCCACACGATCGAAGCGACGGCGACGGTTCAGGGGAGCGTCGACACGGTCTCGGCGGCCGCCCTGCAGGTATTCTCCGGACACCCATGCCTGCTGCAAGCGGGCGAAGTAGCTGAGCTTCCGTCATGGTCCGGCCGAGTCATCGTATTCAATGTCCCGAAGTTCGATTGGAGCGCGACAGCCAACCCGCCCTTCATCGAGAAGGCGTCCATGATCGGGCTGAAGCAGCTCCACGTAGCGGTACGCCTGCTGCCTGTCGAGCCGCCCGCGTGCGAAGTTGTCGTTGCCGGCGACCTGCATCCAGGGATGCGATCGCGCTGGCGGTGGAGTGCGGCGACTTCCGTCGGTGCAGGCGTGGCTGGCGGTGCGGCCGGTGCTGGAGTCGCTGGATCGGCGATCGCCGGGGCGCTCCTCATCGTTCCCGCCCTCCTGGGTGCGGCAGCGATCAGCGGCGCGGCCGTGGGAGCATGGGCGCTGGCGTACCGCTACTACCGCAGCCAGGTGGAAGAATCGCTGAAGCAGAGCCTGCACCTTCTGCCCGCGACCGCCCGCGCAGTAGCCGCCAACCAGGGCGGGCGTGAGCCGGCTCGGCGAGATCTTCCTTCAGTCGAGCAGCGAAACCTGAGGCCTGGCTGAAAGTGAAATAGGCGTTCGCAGCCCAACATTCCGTTGCGGAGTTTTGGCCGATTGGCGGCGTGAGGGCATTGTTAGACCGCTCCCAAATTCGCTCGCGAGTTGGACTTTCTCCGAACGAGCCGAAGCGTGCGACCCCGTCTCCTCGCGATCACCCAGGCCGCCTACCACCCAGTGTCTCCAGCTGCGCTGCTCGCCGCCTTTCTAGTCGTTGTAGTTGCTGGCCTTGCCCTGCGTGCGCAACGGAAACGGCGGCAGCTTATTGCCCGCCTTCGCGCCGAATGGGGCGCCAGTGAGCCGCGAAGTGACTTCGATTGGGACTTGAGTTCAGAGGCATGGAAGGAGCTCGACGGCAGCGCGTCAGGCGAAGCCGGAACGGATGATCGCACTTGGTCCGACCTCGACCTCGACGCAGTACTGGCGTGGGTCGACCGAACGCACACCGGCCTTGGAAGCCAGCAGCTGTACCGCCGAGTTCGGACGGGTCGCTCGTGGAGCGACGACCCATCCCTCGACGGGCTCGCGGCGCGTTTCCGCGACCGTCAGGACTTACGGGAAGCGGTGGCCCTCGCCCTCGCCTCAGCAGGAAAGCCTGTTGGGCGAGGGCTGTGGATAATAAACAGACCAGAGCTGATTCAAGTACGTTGGTGGTCCTGGTGCTTTCCGGTTCTTGCTCTGTCGATGATCCTGTCTGTTCTCGCGACTCCTTTCGAGCCGGCGTTTCTCTTGGGTGTTTTCGGCCTGGCAGGGATCAACATGATGGTCCGGATGATCACATCCTGGCAG
Source organism: Gemmatimonas sp. (assembly GCA_009380025.1). Taxonomy (GTDB): domain Bacteria; phylum Gemmatimonadota; class Gemmatimonadetes; order Longimicrobiales; family Longimicrobiaceae; genus WHSP01. The sequence goes on from WHSP01000170.1 coordinate 1,983, forward strand.
GTCCCGGGAATTCTTGCGCCAATGGGTCAGATGCGGACCCTGATCCGCACTGCGGAAGGCCTTGTCCGCATAAGTGGACTTGAAGAGGCGCGGCCCGCGGGTTTGCCGGAGGATCTAAGGCGGCTGAGGCCACTTCGGATGATTGCCTCATGGATAAGTCGTGACGCATTCTCGCGAGATGAGGGGTCTGCGTCATTCTTCGAATATCTGAACTTGCTTCTGCTGCTGGACGCAAATGCTCTGTTATTCGGGGCCCGGCACTTACGGCGCTTAGGTGGATCAGTGGTCCGGATCGCCTGTTGGATCGGAGACGTTGACGTCGCGTTGGGAATCGCATCTCTCCGCGCTCAACCGAGGCAATGGTGCGAACCGGTATGGGAAGAGTCGGCCCACGCTAGCGTTGAGGGCGTCTGGCACCCGCTACTGGCCTCACCCGTTGAGAACGCCGCCGAACTAATGGCCGGCTCCGGAATGATCATCACGGGCGCCAACGCGTCGGGAAAATCGACGTACATTCGGGCGGTCGGCATTGCCGCAATTCTGGGTCGGGCGCTGAATACATGCCCGGCGACTTCCTGGATTGGTGGCCACTTTCGAGTCCGCAGCTTGATCGCCGGGCACGACGACTTGTCGACTGGCCGAAGCTACTATCAAGTCGAGGCCGACGGTGTCGTGGAGCTACTGAACGCTGCGGGTAGCGAGGAGCCGACCATCTTCCTGCTCGACGAGCTCCTTCGAGGAACGAATTCAGTGGATCGCCTGGCCGCCGGGGAGGCGATACTTCGGGCACTCTTGGACGACGGCGGTCATGGACAGAGGCACTGCGTTATGATCGCGACCCATGACAGCGAGCTCGCCACGCTTATCGACTACGAGTACAAGCCCTGGCATTTTCGAGAAACGATCACTTCTCAAGGATTGATCTTCGACTACCGTCGCTACGAGGGATCGGCGACTACGAGGACGGCGCTCGCTCTGTTGGAGGCGGCGGGAGCACCCAAAGCCGTGATGGAGGCCGCTCGATTCCGGGCGGAATCGATCGAACGGGACACGAATGCGAGCATCTGACAGCAGCCATCGATCCCAAGGCGCGATGCATGCCCGGCGGGGTCCAACAACGAGTTGGAGCGGACCGCCGGCGGCCAAGCCGCGCCGGCGGTATCAGCTTCGTGTGGCCAAGGGCTTGGTGCCACGACTCGCAATCAGCGCGCGGATCGCGCACGTTAAAGCCAAAATCGCCCCGGCCGTCCGCTCGACCTCGTTCGTGTACCTCCCGTCGCAGCCTGCCGATCACGAGATCCGCGTCTATCGCACGACCACTCCACAACGTCCATTCGAGGAGGTCGGCATGGCGAGCGCCCGGAAGCGGAAGATTTCGTTTCGACGGACGAGGTTCTCGAAGCGCTGCGCGACAGGGCCCGCGAGATGGGGGTGACGTGATCGGGCTGTCAGAATCCAACGACGTTCAGGGGGTGGTGCCGACGGGTGGCGCGCGAGCCGGGAGCCGACCGGAGTTCATCCATCGGTGGTCGACTTCTGTGAATGCCCACCTGATTACGATCGTTTAGAAGCCTTGGTCAGGACACGGTCGAGCGCGTTCGCGAAGCTCTGCTTATCCCTTGGCCCGAAGGGGCGTGCACCGCCAGTCTCGATGCCCGAGCCTCGCATTCCGTCCATGAAGTCGCGCATCGCGAGCCGCTCACCGATATTCTCCGTGGAGTATAGCTCGCCTCGAGGGTCAATCGTGAGCACGCCGCGTCCGACCAAGGCCGAGGCGAGGGGAATATCGGCAGTTACGGCGACGTCGCCCGGATCAGCATGCTCGGCGATGTACCGGTCGGCGACGTCCGGCCCTCCCTCAACTCGAATCGCGGTGACTCGCGAGTTGCCTGGAGGAAGCTGAACTCGCTGATTTGCCACAAAGAGAGCATCGATGCCCAGCCTCTGAGCGGCTCTTTGAACGATCTCTTTGATGTCTCGTGGTGCTGCGTCGGCGTCAACCCACAGTCTCATGTCGCGGCCTCGAGGGTGTCGTGTGCGTATCCGCCCGAAGCTATCGTCTCCGCTGCTCGTTCGCTCGGGGCCCCCGGTCGCGCGCTGGCACCGGGACGTTGAGCTGGCGTTGGACCTCCGTTCGAGGTAGTAGTTGCACAGCGGTTGCCCGGAAGGCACCTTCACCACACACGTGATCGGCTTGCAGGGAGGGAGCACGAACATGACGGCCCGCACGGACGAGGTATCGATGCTCATTCGAGCGCCGAAGGCGATCATCTATCGCGCACTGCTCGATGCGGACGCTCGCCTCGCCTGGTTGCCTCCGGACGGGATGACTGGGCGTATCGAGCGTTTCGACCCACGAGTCGGCGGCGGGTACCGAATGGTGTTGACGTATAGGGACCCAACGGGAAATGCTGGCAAGTCCGCGCCAGATTCCGATGTAGTGGAAGCGCGTTTCGTCGAGTTCGTTCCAGATGAGCGCGTTGTCGAGTCCATCGCTTTCGAGTCTGAGGACGCCGCGATCGCCGGGACGATGACCATGACGTGGATCTTGATGGCGGTCGATGACGGTACCGAGGTTCGGGTTACGGCGGCACAGGTCCCCGAAGGGATCTCCGCGGAGGATCACCGGGCAGGTATGAGATCTTCGCTGCGGAACCTCGCTGCGTTCGTGGAGCCCTGACGCATGCCTCCGTCAGGCCTTGTCTGGTAGTCATGCAGCTCGACGCGTAGCCGTCGGAGAACTATTGACCGGCGACACTCGAGGAGTTGCTGATCGTCGTGGCGAGGCGGCCATCCAGCTATACCGGGCCCCGAATCATACACAGGACGCGACGGCACGAGCCAAGCTGCAGCAATCTCCGTCGCTCGACAAGTTGGAGCCAGGAGTCCGCTCAACAAACGGAGACCAACCATGCACGCTTTCGCTCAGAGATCGAGAGCAGCTCAGCAGAATGTGCCTGCCGAGTTTGCGAAGTCGGGGAGAGTGCACCCTGGGCGAAGTCGTGAGGTACGGGCCCCTCTTCGTTTACAGCGTGCGGTTGAAAGCCAAGGAGTAGAGGGGCCGCAACAGAGAACCATTGAAGAACGAAGTAGGGGATGGACCGGTACGGCATCACCGCATTTCGGTCGTAATTTCAGCCGAATACCGATATTGAGCCCATCACCCGTACGGGTTCAGACGAAACTGACGGTCAATGCTCCTGGAGACGTGTACGAACAGGAGGCAGACCGTGTCGCTGAACAGATAGTGCACAGGCGTGAATCAGAGCTACAACGTACCTGCGCGTGCGGCGGAGGGTGCCCTGAGTGCGAGAGGGCGAAAGAGGCAACCGGTCCTAGTTCGTTCCTACAGAGTAGACCTCAGCCGAGCGGTTCAGGGAGGCCGTCCACGGCCCCTCCCATCGTGAACCAGACACTGCGATCCCCGGGCCAACCTCTCGATGCGAGGACCCGAGCCTTTATGGAGCCTCGCTTCGGCCGCGACTTTACCCACGTACGCGTGCATACGGGTACGGGAGCAGCAGAGGCAGCCGGCGCCGTCCAGGCGAAGGCCTTCACCGTCGACAACCACGTGGTCTTCGGTGCCGGACAGTTCAGCCCTGCCTCCGGCGATGGCAGGAGGCTTCTGGCCCACGAGCTGACCCACGTCGTACAGCAGTCGAGCGCGACGCGTATGCCAGCGAGCGATCGGGCGGGGCGGCGCCCCACCGTCGCCGAAGCGCCGGTCGCGATCATAGAGACCCCCGGCGGCTCGGTTGTGCAACGCGACTGGGCCCTACCGACAGCGGGGTGTGCCACGCCGATTCAGCCGCTAACTGCGGCACAGGTTGAAAACGCGCTACAGCACAGCCAGGGCGTCCTGTCGATTGGCGGTCAGATCGGATATGCGCGAGACGTTCTTGGTATCAGCCGCCGTACCGGCATCATCGACCAGGACTTCGTCAACGCGTTGCTCCGGTTCCAGGTATGCTTCGGCTTGGTGCAGTCCGGCATGCTGGACCACGCCACGGCCAGCAAGTTGTTCGAGGAGATGGTCCACGAAGCAGTTGTCCTGGGGCGATCATCCCCGATCGCCGACGACACCATGGTGAGTCTCCTCAGATACATCATCGGCGTCGAGGCTTTGCGGGCCAACATGGCAGCAGTGGCAAGAACGGAGTACGCCGATTGGAACCGTGGCGCGGCAGTGGAAAGTGATCCTGCTCAGCTCGACGAGCTACAAAACTACTGGTCGAGTGTTTCGGCCAACCCGAACCCGCTCGCGACTCAGTCGGCGAGAGACATAACGCCATGGAGCGCGGCTTTCATATCCCATGTGGTCACCAGCGCCGAACCGGATGCGGGCACGATGGGTTTCGCGCCAGCGGCCGGCCACATCACATATATCAGGGAGGCGCTGCGGAACAGGGAGTGCCCCGAAACGCAGCGGTGCCAGGGCGCCACACAGGTAATTGGGACCCGATTCCGGCTGTATCAACCTACCGAGGTCACTCCGCTGGCTGGCGATCTGATTTGTAAGAACCGAGGGCATGCAAATTTTACCTACAACGGCCTGCGGCGGTCAGTTTGTGACAACGGCCAGTGCCCATGGGGCACGACTCACTGCGATATCGTGGAGGAGGTGAATCCGGATCAGAACGTTGTGACGATCGGAGGCAACACTGCGAATACGCTCGGTGTGCAAACCCCGGCGCACACCGTCGGGGCGCGTGCTCTGGCAATCGATCAAGACGGGTTGCTTACGAACGTGGACGACCTGATCGGCATCATCCGGGTCGTGTAGCGGCTCTGACGTCGCGAGAGGCTCCATAGGCCGCCGGCCGGGGTGCGACGAAGGACGATGACAGCGGGAGTGGCTACCGACGGTGTCCGAGCCTCTGACGATCACCTCCCTTGGAACCCTTTTCCTTGCCGCAGGTATACGTTGAGCATATACCTTGCTCATGGACCTCCATGGACGCCTCTCCCGTGTTTCCGGCTTCCAGTCCGATGCGGGGGATATCGAGAAGAACTGGCACTCGCATCAGGTCGCATCGGCCGAATGCGAGCAAGTATTCTTCAATCGACCGCTGATCGCCGCGACAGATGTTGTCCACTCGGAGGTTGAAGAGCGGTTCTTCTGTCTCGCTCAGACCCATGCAGGGAGGCTCCTATTCATCGCATTCACTCTGCGTGGGGAACTCGTTCGAGTGATTTCGGCCCGCGACATGAGCCGCAAAGAGCGAAAGGCGTGCGAGGTTCATGGCTAAGAAGCGGATCCCCAGGTTTAGCTCCGAGGACGAGGAGCAGGCGTTCTGGTCGGAAGATGATTCGGTGGACTATGTCGACTGGAGCGAGGCGGAGCGCATCGTGCTCCCGAACCTTCGTCCATCGACCAAGACCATTTCGCTTCGGCTTCCGGAGCACATGCTCGAGGAACTGAAGCTTCTCGCCAATAAGCAGGACGTACCCTATCAGTCGCTGCTGAAGATGTATCTTGCCGAGCGGATCGAGGCGGAGATCCGAGGCACTCGGCGCAAGGCATCCTAGAGGTCCAGGCTACGGGCCGAACAGCGGCTTGCAGGGGACCGGCGGCCCCCGCTGTCGGAGCTCCTTCGTCGTCCGCGAGTCGGCCGGCCCCTGAAGCCGGAGCGTTCGGTCGACGCCATGTCTCAATTTCCGGCTCTGGCCAACGCTGGAGACGCTGCCAATCGATACAACTTCTTTGAAGCCAGTAACGGCCACTGGATACCGACACCGGAAAGAGGATGATCACAGTCGCCAACCGTCTTTATGTCGCCCCGGAATTCGCGGAGCGCTTCGAGGGCCGATTTCGAGAAAGGGCAGGTCTCGTCGACAAGATGCCGGGATTCATCTCCAATCAGGTGCTGCGCCCCGTGAATCCTGGGGATCCATACGTCGTCCTCACCTGGTGGGAATCGAGGGAAGCGTTCAGGGCGTGGACGGAATCAGAGGAGTTCCGGGTAGGTCACGCACGTTCGGGAACCCTTCCGAAGGAAGCTTTCACCGGGCCGAACAAGCTGGAGATCCACGAGGTGATCCAAGACTCTAGCCGCCCGGAGCTCGAACCGGAGCCGCCGGGCGGGCCTATGCAGTTCCATTAGGCGTGGCATCGATCTCCGCGCAACATCCCAATTCGGAAGTGAAGGCCAGGAGCCAACGTCTGGGTGGGAGCGCCTCCATGTTCCGCCGTTCGAAGAGCTCGCAAGGTGGTCCGAGCCCTGAGACGGTGGACCACTCCGACTCGGTGGACGTGAAATGCTGAAGCCCATGCTCATGCCGACGACAGGGTGGGTTGGCGCAGGCTGGTGTGCTGCTCGCTGGTGGCCGCTGTCGCCCCGCGTTCGAGTGAAGGTTGGCCGACGGGGCGGCCAACGGTCCGCGTGAAGGGTCGAACCCACCCACCAAGCGCTTTCGACGGTCAACCGACCCTGACTTCCAGCCCGAGGACGCGGACACCGGGCGCTGCGGAAGGAAGGGTGTCCATGTCGAATTCCAAACTCCCCGATCGCGCGTCCCTCGAGTGCCTGAAGAAGCTGGCAAAGGAAAGGCTGCGGAAGCTGCGCCGGATCCCGAGGCGCAGCTGTCTCACGCACAGCTCGAGATCGCGCGGGATCACGGCTTCTCCAGTTGGCGTGCCCTGAAGGCGGAGGTCGACCGCCGAAGCTCGTCCACCCTCGACGCGTTCTTCGCGGCGTGCGCCGCCGGAGATGTTCAAGCACTGACGGACCTCCTGAACCGCGACGCCGGACTCGTTCGCGATCCCAACCGCGACGGCACGACGGGACTTCATGTGGCTGCGAGCCACCCGAATGCCGTACAGCTCCTGCTCGAGTCGGGCGCGGATCCGAACGCCCGCGACGTGGGCGACAAGCGCTCCCGCTGCATTTCGCAGCCGGGGGTGGGTACCTCGAATCGGTGCGTGCGTTGCTCGACGCGGGCTCTGACGTGCACGGAGTCGGCGACTTGCATGCGTTGGACGTTGTAGGCTGGGCCACTGTGTTCGCAGAGCCCCATCGAAACGTCGTGGATCTGTTGGTGGAGCGCGGTGCGCGGCATCACGTGTTTTCGCGGATTGCTCTCGGGGACGTCGATCTGCTCCGCCGCGTTGTCGAGGCGGATCCTGACGCGATCCAGCGGCGATTGTCCTCCTTCGAGCAGGACCAGACGGCTTTGCACTACGTGATCGCGCCGGCGGACGGGCTCGTTGGCGGGACGTTCCGGACTGGCGCGCACTACCGTATACTCGAAACGCTGATTGAGTTGGGGGCGGAGCTAGGGGCGAAGGACGCGAAGGGCCGTACGCCGCTCGCCGTCGCGATGTTGCGTGGTG
>WHSP01000171.1 GCA_009380025.1 Gemmatimonas sp.
ACTACAACCCCTATATTCACAATGTATTAGCCGTCGTCGGAAAGTAGCCACACCCAAAAGGATCGGTAGCCATACTTTTGTCAGGGTGTACTAACTGGCAACTGGTGTCTGGTTGGGTGTGGGTTCCGGGGCGTCTTCCGCTACGGCGGACGTCGGGAGGGGATCCTGAACGCGACCGAGCGGTTATCAACAGTCGTTCATCGGACGATCCTCTGGAGGAAGCTATCGTGGCCCTGAAGAAGCGAACTTGGGTCCTTGCGGGCCTGGCAGGAATCCTAGTGGTGGTGGGCGGCCTGGTGGCTGCGCTGCTCCTGTTGGTTCCCACGGATACGATCGGTCGAATCGCAGCCGAACGGGCAAGCGCTGCCCTCGACCGGGACGTGACGTTCGAACGGGTGCGTTTGAAGCTCTTTCCCGTTCCGGCCGTTGCGCTCGAGAACCTGACCGTCGCCCGGTGGCGGAACTCCCAGGACGGAGCGGGAGACGCCCCACAACCAGGCGCCCAGCCATTGGCGGCTGTGCAGCGCGTCGAGCTGCGACCTCGCATCCTTCCGTTGCTGCGCCGGGAGGCCCAAATTCGTTCGATCGTGATCGATCAGCCTCAGTTCTATATCGAGGTTGACGGAGCGGCGGACCCGGTTCAAAGCGTCCAGGAGGGTGAGGGCTTCTGGGATGATTCGGCCTTTCGAGTCGATCGCTTTGCGATTCGGGACGGAACCGTCGAATACGTCGACATCACGACGGGCGCAACGGCGCGGCTCGAAGAGATCGACCAGGAGCTTCGGCTGGTCGGCGAGATGCGTGAGGGCGAGCTCGCCCGTCTCGGACTGACAGGGCAGCTTTCTGCCCTCGTCACAGCCGACATGCCGGACAGGCTCGCCGTGCCAGTGCAGGATCTTCCCTTGAGAATCGAACATGATGCGGTTCTCGATATGGCGACCGAGATCGCGGGTATCGAGCGGCTGGCGGTGACGCTTCAGGAACTCACCCTGGAGGGTTCGGGGAACATCGAGTCCTGGTCGGATCCGGCAGCGCGGCGGGTCTCGATTCAGCTCGCGTCCAGCGAAGCGGACTTGGAACCGATCCTCGCTTCATTGCCCGACGACCTTCGTTCGTGGCCCGCGAGCGCTGCCGCGGAAGAGCAGTGGAGCGCGACGACTGGCCGCGGAAGGCTGGAGGCAACCATCGACGGGCGGCTTGGGGATGGGGAGAGCCCGGCGATCGAAGGATACTTCCTGCTCGAAGGGATCGCCTTAGCCCGCGGCAGCGATCCCGTCCTGACGGACCTCACGGGTAGGGTCGATTTTTCGAACGAGTCGGCATCGACCAATGGAGTGACTGGCGTGTTGCTGGGAGCGCCCCTCCGTCTCGGCTTTTCGGCTCAAGACTGGGCCGCGCCGGTCGTCGATGCTTCGATCGCGACCCAGATCGACTTCGCGCGCGCCGCCAAGCTTGGACTCCTACCTCCCGAATGGACGGCCCGAGGGGCGCCGATCATCGACCTCACGCTCGCCGGGCCCGTCCAGGAGCCCACCGATCTTGCTGTCGATGGACAGATCTCGCTAGGCGGAGTGTTCCTCGAGAGCCCGGAGTGGCCGGCCGGGGTCACCGTCTCGCAAGGGGTGTTGGAGTTCGCCGGTTCCCAGATCGTCGGGAATGACCTTTCGGCGATGGTCGGGGAGAGCGACCTGAGGATCGACTTCGCAGCAGAAGATTGGCTCCCCTACGCATTCGGTGAGGAAACGCCGACACCCCGTATCGCGATCGAGGGTCTGTCCCGGTTCCTCAATCTCGATGCGCTCTTCCCCGTAGACCCAAACGAACCGACGTACGGACAGCTCTTCTTTGCGCGCCTCGCCAACAGCGAGGTCGCCGGCATGAGCGCAACGGCGGCGGCACAGGAAGCCGGTCTGGCTCTACCGGACCTCCCCGCGCTCGGCCTCGATGGCCGCTTCCATGTCGACCGTGTCCTGCAGAAGGGCAGCGAGATTCGGGACGTGGACCTCGAGGTCGGGATCGTCGATCGTCAGATCGAGGTGCGAAACGCCAGCTTTGAGATGCTCGATGGCGGGATTCGGATGGCCGCTCGACTCGGGGAGCCCACGTATGTTGGCGATTCGATCCAGAGCGCTCCGTTCACCGTCAGCTTCGCCACCGACGAGGTCGAAGCGAATTCTTTCCTTCAGCGCTTCACGCTATTTCGTGACAATCTGGGCGGCGTCCTGAGCCTCGACGGCAGCCTCACGATGGAGTTGGATCGCAACCTCCTTCCCGACCCCGCAACCGTAACGGGTGGTGGCAACCTCGCTATCGCCGGCGGACGGCTGGTGAACTGGTCGATGGTCAGAGCGCTCGGTGACCGACTCGGCGTCGAAGGCTTCGACACAATCAATTTCCGCGATTGGAGCGGTCCGTTCGAATTGGTCGGATCGCGGATCATGCTCGCTGAGTCCACGCTGGAGAGCGGGGAGATCGGCGCTCGGGTCGGCGGATCATTCGAAGTCTCGGGACAGTTGGATGTCGCCGGGACGATCTATCTTCCCCCCTCTCTGACCTCCCGCGTCGGCGGAGAGTACGCGAGCCGCCTGACCTCCGCGGCGGCGGGCGCGGACGGCCGGGTGCCGGTTGGGATCCGCTTCACCGGCAGCGCCCGACAGCCCTCCGTGGCCCTCGACCTCACCGAGGCGGGCACTCAGTTGGCCGACCAGGTGCGTGAGGAGGTCGAGTCCGAGGCACGAGAACGTGTGGAGACCGCGGTGGACGAACTGGTCGGCTCGGTGGGGATACCGCCGGTAGAATCGCCCGCCGCCGTCGTCGATTCCGCACGACAGCGCGCCGAGGAGGCGGTCGTCGGCCGACTTCAGGGGCTGCTCGGAGGGCGACGGGCTGCCGATCCAGAGCCGGCAGAGGCCGAAGCCGATTCAGTGGAAGCAGCCGTTGAGCCCGATTCGGCGGAAGCAGCCGAGCCCGAGCCTGAGGCCGCCGATAGCGCTGCACCGACCGCGCCCGATTCGAGCGCCTCGCAGCGCTGACTATTGGGGCCCGCAACCTAAGTACCTCTAGCTAGTCACAGTTACGGCGACGTATTCCGAGCCCCAGGAGTGGTCATCCCCGCGAATGCGGGGATCCAGTGGATGGCCGCCCGTGGCGACGTGTCGTCCCCTGGAGTAGGCATCCCCTGGCAGGCGCGCTAGCGAAGAGCCAAGGCAATAGACCATCGCGATCTAAGATTCCCGCTCGCGGGAATGACGGCAGGACGTGAGAAAGCCGCCCGGGGGGCGGCTTTCTCGTTGGGCTGGAGCGATTCGTATGCGTTAGAGCGGTCGCTCGTCCTCGGCGCGCATGGTACTCGGAGCCCTCCAACCGGAAGCCCCGGCCGCGACCCGTGTCGTAACCCGGCGGATCGCCTATCTTGCGGTACCGAGCCGATGGCAATCCTTCGCCACCGCCGATTTCTTGATCCTCTCCCCGAACCTCGACTGGTAACGTGAGAACGACTCCCTTCCCAGTGGTGGCGTCCTGCTCGCTCGAAGGGGGTGTGTCGTGAGCCTCCAGGAGCGAGCCGTGGCGAACAGCACCGAACTGAAGCTGATCCGTGCGGTTTCGCGATGGCAGATTGTGGGGCTCGCGGTGAACGACGTGATCGGGAGTGGCGTGTACCTGCTACCGGCGGCCGCAGCGGCGCTCCTTGGCCAGTTGAGCGTACTGGCGGTGGCGCTCGCCGGTGGTGCGGTGGCCCTGATCGTCCTCTGCTTTGCCGAAGCGTCCAGCTACTTCGACGAGCCCGGCGGGGGCTATCTCTACACGCGGGAGGCCTTCGGCTCGTTCATCGGTTTCGAGGTGGGGTGGATGACCTGGCTGGCGCGCGTCGCTTCCGTAGCGTCGCTTTCGGCTGGCTTCGCCCTGGCGACCACCTACTTCTGGCCTGCTGCCGAAGCCGGATGGCCCCGGGCAATCGTGATCACGGTTCCTCTCATCTTCTTCACCTGGATCAACGTACGCGGCGTGAGACCGGGGGTGGCCGTATCGGTTGGCTTCGCCGTGGCCAAGACGCTGCCGCTCGTCGTCTTCGCCCTCGTGGGTCTCTTCGCTGTGGACTGGTCCCGGTTGGCGCCCAGCGAGCCTGTGGCGACCGGTACACTGGGGGAAGCTGCCCTGCTGCTCCTGTTCGCCTACGCGGGGTTCGAGAACGCTCCGGCGGCTGCGGGCGAGTACCGGAATCCCAAGCGAGACGTTCCTTTCGCGCTGCTCGCGATGATCGGCCTCGTAACGCTCCTCTACGTGCTCGTCCAGGTCGTCGCCCTCGGAACCCTACCCCTGCCGACACTCGCGGAGTCGGCAACCCCACTCGCCGACTCCGCAACCGTTTTCCTCGGCGCCGGGGCGGGAACCCTGATGGCTGTCGCGGCAATGATCTCGATCGAAGGCAACATGGGCAACACCGTTCTCGTCGGCCCGCGATACCTCTTCGCCCTCGCCCGGGACGGCTACGGACCGCGGTCCCTGGCCTCGGTCCACCCAGAATACCGTACGCCGGCGGTGGCCATCGTCACGCAGTCGGCCTTCGCGCTCGTGCTCGCCCTCTCCGGCTCCTTCGTGGGGCTCGCGATGCTCTCCATCATCGCCCGCCTCGCAACCTACGTCGGCACGGCCGCGGCGATACCGCGCCTCCGCCGCCTTTACGGCAGCCGGCCGGACGCGATTCGGCTGCCGGGCGGGTTCGCCATTCCACTGGCCGCCATCGCCCTTTGCATCGTCTTCCTAGCCAGTACCACGGTCGTCAATCTCCTGGCCGGCCTCGCTGCACTTGTCGTCGGCGCGGTGATCTATCGGTTCCGCCGGCGGTGACAGTTTGGATCTACAGGACACCGACTCGTGCGCGTGATCAGAACTATGCCGTATTGATGGTCCCCTATCGTCTTCCTCTCGGAAGAGCGCGCCTCAGCAGAGCGGGAGCCGACGGGGATGGATTCAGTTTCCTGGGAGCGCGGGCCTCTGGCCCGCATGGGTCGCGGGCGAGACGCCCGCGCTCCCAGGGATATCCCTCATTCCAGCGTTGCGAGCAGTCGATCGAGGGCAGCATAGCTCTCGCTGAGGCCCTGCTCCATGCCCGACTGGAGCATGCCGTCACGCTCCTCGGTCGTGTAGAACAGGCTCGTGCCCACGAGCTTCGTCCGATCGCCGCCTAGATCTTCGAAATCCATCGTCTCCAGAATGACGTACCCCGGCATCCCATCCCACTCGAACGTCTGCACGATGCGCTCTTGCGGCGTTACCTCCCGGTAGCGCCCCTCGAAACCATGCTCCTCTCCTTCGCTGTGCTCGACGAACCGCCAGTGCCCACCCCGCTCCACTTCCAGCCTCTCGATCACCAGCTTGTTGCCGCGACCCCACCACTGCGCCACCAGCTCCGGATCGGTGTGCGCCCGCCATACCTTATCCCGGCTCGCGTCGAAGATCCTCTCGATGCGGATCTCCCGATCCGCTGGCGTCGTCAACGTCGTGGCCCGGCTCTCCGTCGTGCTCATCTTCCCTCTCCTTTGATACGAGTGAGAAATTCCTCGAGTCTGTCGAGGCGACCTTCCAGCATCTGCCGATAGCTCTCGATCCATTGCGTCTCCTCCTTCAGACGGCGCGGACCCAGCCTGCAGTTCCGGACCCGCCCTACTTTCTCCGTCGTCACGAGCCCCGCCTCCTCCAACACCCGGACGTGCTTCTTCATCCCCGTGAGCGTCATCCCAAACCGCTGCGCGAGGTCTGTGATGGAGGCGTCGCCGCTTCCCAGGCGCTCCAGAATGCCCCGACGTGTGGGGTCCGAGAGTGCAGCAAAGGATTGATCAAGCGCGGGCTGATACTGAACCATATAGTTCAGTGTAATCGATGGACCGGATCCGCGCAAGGGAGACGTGCCCCTATCCGGCGGCGACCTCGGCGTTCGACCGGATTCCTGCATTCGTCGATCGCGCGGCGATAGCTTACCTGCCCATCCGCGGCTTCAGGGTACCTACGATCGTATGATGGAGATATCGACATCCTCCGGGCAAATACGGGGAATGGTGAAGGTGAATGTTGGAAATGGTGAAGGGTGGATGGTGAAATGATGAGGGGCGGGTAATGAGCCGACGACGGGGGAAGGCGGATCAAGCCCCCTCGCGTCAAGCCGCCGCTGGGTGTAGGCTTGGCGTATGGAGCACGAGTCAACCCCTGCCCTTCGCGCCATCCGCGTCACAAAGCGGTTTGGCGACGTCGTCGCCCTCGACGAGGTCTCATTGGACGTCAAGGCGGGCGAATGTGTAGCGCTCGTCGGCGAGAGCGGTTCGGGCAAGACCACGCTCCTTCGCTGCTTCAACCGGATGGTGGAGCCGGAGTCCGGCCGAATCCAGGTGGATGGCGACGATGTGGCGTCGCTCGACGCGATCACGTTGCGACGCCGGATCGGCTATGTCCAGCAGGAGGGCGGGTTGCTGCCGCATTGGCGGGTGCTGCGGAACACCGCCCTCGTGCCCTGGCTGCGCCGCGCACCCGACGCCGAGCGTCTGGCGGCGACGTCTCTGGAAATGGTCGGACTCTCGGCGCAGGTTTTTGCCGACCGGTGGCCCAGGGAACTGTCCGGGGGACAGCGTCAGCGCGTCGCGCTGGCCCGGGCTCTAGCGGATCGACCCGCGTTCCTCCTCCTGGATGAGCCGTTCGGGGCCCTCGACGCCATCACGCGAGCCGAGGTCCAGGAGACCTTCGTCGCGCTTCGAACCGAGATCCGCGTCAGCGCATTGCTGGTGACCCACGATCTTCACGAAGCGGCCCGACTCGCTGATCGGATCGCCGTTCTCCGGGCCGGACGATTGGAGCAGATCGGACGTGTTGCTGATCTCGTCGATACGCCGGCGACCGACTACGTCCGCCGCCTTCTCGAGAAGGCGCGACTCGATCTCGCGTCGTGATCCGCGTGTTCGTCGCAGGCGCGATCGCACTGACCGCCAGCGCAGTCGCGCAGATGCCGTCACCGATTGCCGCACCGGCCGACCCCATCGTCGTCGCATCGAAGCCCTTCGGCGAATCGTATCTCCTCGCCGAGATGTTCGCACAGATCCTCGAGAATGGAGGTCTCAGGGTCGACCGTCGACCGGGCCTCGGTGCGACCGGGATCGCCTTCAGAGCACTGAGGACGGGAGCAATAGACCTCTATCCCGAGTACACGGGCACTGGATTGGTGGCGATCCTCGGCGAGGAGCCCACGAGTGATCCGGGCGAGGTATTTCGCCGGGTCGCAGTCGAGTTCCCGCGCCGCTACGACGTTCACTGGCTTCCGACCCTCGGATTCCAGAACACCTACGCGATCGCCGTCCGGCGCGAGACTGCTGACCAGTACGGCCTTCGATCGCTGTCGGACCTCGCGCGCGTCGCACCGGAGCTCTCCGCCGGCTTCTCACCCGACTTCATCGGTCGGGAAGACGGCCTCCCCCGTCTCGCCGACACCTACGCGCTCTCTTTCCGCGAGACCCGCCCCTTGCTCCAGGCCGTCAAGTACCAAGCTCTCGACGCGGGCGAAGTGGATGTGATCGACGGCTACTCGACGGATGGATTCATCGCCCGGTACGACCTCGTCGTCCTCGAAGACGATCGGGGCGTCTTTCCGGCGTACGAGGCCGCACCGCTCGCCGGCGGACGGCTCCAGTCGATCCCCGAAGCGGTCGCTGCCCTTTCAGCCCTCTCGGGAAGGCTCGATGAAGAGAGGATGCGGGCGCTGAACGAGAGGGTGGAGGTACTCGGAGAGCCGATCGAGCAGGTTGCGTGGAGCGCGCTCGAGGAGATCGGTCTGGTCGCCGCCGCCGGGGAGACCGCTGGAGGCGACCTGGCAACCACCCACGTCAAGGGCGGCCTCCTCCCCTATCTCTGGGTCGAGCGGAGCGCACTCCTTCGTCAGACACTGCGCCACCTTCTCCTCGTCGGCGCCTCGATGGCTGCGGCGATCGTCGTCGGGATCGGCCTCGGCCTGGCGCTCGAGAGAGCGGGACGGGGCGCGGAGCCGACGATCCGTAGCGTCGGCGTGCTCCAGACGATCCCCGGCATCGCACTGCTCGCCTTCATGATCCCGATTCTCGGAATCGGCGTGCTCCCCGCCCTTGTCGCGCTCTTTCTCTACTCGCTCTATCCGATCTTGCGGAACACCTTCACGGGAGTGCGCGACGCGAGTCCGGAGGCGGTCGACGCCGCTACGGGTCTCGGAATGACCCAAGCCGAGGTGCTCCGATACGTCCGCTTCCCTCTTGCCACCCCGACCATCATGGCTGGCGTCCGAACGTCCGCGGTGATCAACGTCGGCACCGCCACCCTCGCCGCTTTCATCGGGGCCGGCGGCCTCGGCGATCCAATCGTCACCGGCCTCGCTCTCTCCGACACCCGGATGATACTCTCGGGAGCGATCCCGGCCGCGCTGCTTGCGCTGGCCGTAGAAGGAGTACTCGGATGGGGTGAACGCCGGGTCAGGACGGCGTAGCTACCCAAGAGGGGCAGCCGTGCCCGTACACGTTCCCGTTCCCGTCATTTTCACGTATCGGCACCGGATGAGGTCGATCAACTCCGCGCGCCAACCCCGGTTGCTCCTCGCGCCGATTCGCGGGGGGCGAGGCTGACCCGAACCTCGCGACCTTCGGCGGTCGAGAAGATCCGAAAAGGGATATCCCGCATCGGGGGTTGGCCCGGCAGACCAGAAGGCATCGCGACGGATTCGAAGGAACGGCTAAAAGACTGTCGGTAAACGGGTCTCAGGGAAGGCCGGAGAGGAATCATGCGGGTCAACAGCGCGACGAGCTCAACGTCGAACTGCGCGATTCATCAACGGCCCTGGTTCGCAACGAGTGAGGGAGGTGCGTGGAGGTCGATCAGCTGCCACCTACCGTCCTCGGCGAATTCGATCGTACAGTCGTGCACATTTGTGAAACTCGTTTCAGATGCCCCGGTCGATTCGAATCTCGACCTGACCCGGTAGACGCCGGACGCCAGCTCCTGCACGCTGTCCGCCTCGTGCACGGGAAAAGCGACGCGCCCCTCGACGTTCAGCCGACTGGCCGCCAGGCTCTCGCACAACCGGGCCGCGGATAAAGCGTCATGTGTCGGCACCCCCTTGGCTGCGGCGTAGCCGACGAGCAGCACGACTGCAGCAAACGCGAGCAACTCCGGACGAGCGTGGCGACGAAGCGATCTTGGTGATCTCGATTCGGTCATCGGATTGATGGGTCTCG
>WHSP01000172.1 GCA_009380025.1 Gemmatimonas sp.
CATCTGGGTCGGAGTAGGGACGTTCGAGTTCCTCGTTCAAGTGGCTGCCCCGACGCTCCCGTTCGACGACGGCGATCGCGTGGTGGGGATTCGCATGTGGGACGCCGCCTCAAGCGACATGCGGCCGGCGGCACTGCACGACTTCGCGGAGTGGCGGGAGGAGGTGCGCACGGTCGACGGCCTCGGCGCGTATCGCGACCTCGAGCGGAACCTGATCACGGCCGATGGGCGGAGCGAGCCGATCGCGATAGCAGAGATCAGCGCGTCCGCCTTTCCCGTCACCCGGGTTGCGGCACTCCTCGGGCGCACGCTCACGGCGGCCGATGTGGAGTCCGGGGCTGCGCCAGTAATTGTAATCGGCTACTCGCTCTGGCAACGCCGCTTCGCCGCGAACCCGGACGTCCTCGGGCAGCTCGTGCAGGTGGGGCGCGAGCCGGCCACAATCGTGGGGGTGATGCCGGAGGGTTTTGGATTCCCCGTCGCCCACAGGGCCTGGGTACCGCTTCGCTTGAACCCGATTGACTTCGAACGCGGGACGGGGCCGACGGTGGAGGTGTTCGGTCGCCTCGCCCCAGGCGCTTCTCTCGAGGAGGCGGGGGCGGAACTGGCGGCGATCGGATCGCGCACGGCGGCGGACCTTCCGGAGACCCACCAGCACCTGCAGCCCCGGGTGATGCCGTACGCGAGGACCATCCTCGAGCTCAGCGCGTTGATGTCCGTCGGCGTCTTCTCCATGAACGGCTTCATGATCGCCCTAATGGTGCTGCTCTGTGGGAATGTTGCGCTTCTGATGTTCGCGCGGGCGGTTTCCCGCGAGAGCGAGATCGTCGTGAGAAACGCGCTGGGGGCGAGCCGCGGACGAATCGTCATTCAGATGTTCGCGGAGGCGCTTGTCCTCGCGTCGCTCGCCGCTGGGATAGGCCTCGCGCTCGCCCGTAACGGGCTGAGGTGGGGCATGACCATCGTTGAGGGCGAGGTCCTGGAGGGTGGCCAACTTCCGTTCTGGTTCCACGACAGCCTTTCGCTCGCCAGCGTGATCTACGCTGTGGGGCTCACGCTCCTCGCGGCAGCGATTGCGGGCGTGCTGCCCGGGCTGAAGATGACCCGCCAGGGGTTGGTGACGGCCCTGCGGCAGCGAACAGCCGGAGGCGGCGGACCGCGCTTCTCCGGCGTGTGGACCGCTGTGATCGTCACACAGGTCGCCCTCACGGTCCTCCTTCCCTACCTGACCTTCGCGCTTCAACGCGACATGCAGGAGAACGTCGAGCCGGAGGTGGGGTTCGCGGCAGAGAGATACCTAGCGGTGCGGTTGGAGATGGACCGAGAGGATTGGGTCCCCGCCGCGGATACCTCCCGCGCCGCGTTCCTCGCGCAAGTGCGCTCGACCCAGCAAGAACTCGAGCGGCGCCTGCTGGAGCAACCGGCGGTCGAAGGCGTTACCTTTGCCACCAATCTCCCGCGGCGATACCACGACTGGAATCAGATCGAAATAGACGAGGGCGCTGTGGTGCCGCAGGACACGGTCCGGGGCCACCGCGTAAGCAACGCCTTCATCGAGGCCGACTACTTCGAGGTGCTAGGTACGGAGCTAGTCTCCGGCCGCGGATTCCACTCCGGCGACATTGAGTCCGGGGCGCATGTCGTCATCGTCAATGATCGCTTCGTCGAGGTGGTCCTTGGAGGCAGAAATCCGGTCGGACGCCGCGTCCGCGTCGCGGCGAGCGACCTCGGTGAGGACTTGCCGGAGAGCGTTGGACCGTGGTACGAGATCGTCGGTGTCGCCCCCGATCTGGGGATGACGTCGGGGTACAATGCCGCCGGTTTCTACCAGCCGATAATTCCGGACGCGGCCCCACCTCGCTTCATGCTGATGCGCGTGCGAGGGGAGCCGGAAGCGTTCGCTCCAACGCTTCGACGCCTTGCCTCCGACGTTGACCCGGACCTGCGGCTGAACGACGTCCTGCCGCTCGACGAAATGGATGCCGCCGAGGCCCAGTTCTACGACTTCTGGCTCAGGCTCAGCGGGCTCCTGACGCTGGTCGTGCTGATCCTCTCCTGGGCGGGCATTTACTCAGTCATGTCGTTCGCCGTTTCCCGGCGGACGCGCGAGATCGGAATCCGGGTAGCCCTGGGCGGGGGCGCAGGTCGTATCGTGCTTGGGATCCTACGGCGCCCCCTGGCGCAGGTCACGCTCGGAGTCGCCTTCGGTGCGAGCCTGATCCTCGCGCTTCGGGTTGGGCTGTCAGATCCCGGAATGGGACCGTCGGCCGCCGACGCGGCAAGGATGGGAGTGTACGCGGTCGTGATGCTCGGGGTTTGCCTACTCGCCTGCGTTGTGCCCATCCGGCGAGCACTTGCGGTCGAGCCGACGGAGGCATTGGCCGCGGAGTAGATCAGGTATTTTCCTGCGAGATGATCTGCGCTCCAAGAGCGCGCACGTCTGGTCCTGACAGACGGTGCTCGCGTGGGGAAGGCAAGGGAAGCAGGTCGTTGACCGGCCGGGGAGGGAGCGGAAGGGAGTGATTGATCGCCATCTCACTTTCGAAGGCAGCTAGCCGATCGCAAGTCAGAGTACAGCCACGGCCAGTGCGCTGGCGTACGTCCGGCGGAGGATCTCGCCGGCTCGCGGTCCCACCGCCATTCGGATGCTGATCTCAAGGGTGCTGGAGTACCCCAAAAACCCCTACTGGAAAGACCCCGATTAGGGCGCAGGCGTTGTTCGCCGCCCCTTGGAGCACCAAAACCGCGAGCCGCTCTATCCCTCCCGGATGGCCACGATCGGATCGACGCGCGTCGCGCGTAAGGCGGGGATCAGGGTAGCGCCCATCGCCACCGCCGCGATTCCGACAGCGACAGAGGCGAAGATCAGCGGATCGGTCGCGCTCACGCCGTACAGCAGCGCCGTCATTAGGCGGACGGCGGCCCACCCCCCGATGAGGCCAAGAGCGATGCCGGAAAAGGTGAGCACCGCTCCACGCGAGAGCACTTGCCGCAGGACTCTCCCGCGCGCGGCGCCCAGCGCCATCCGAATGCCACCTCTCGCGTCCGCTGCGAGACCTCGAACGAGATCACGCCGTAAATGCCGATCGCAGCCAGCGCAAGTGCGATTCCGCCGAACACCGAGAGCAGAGACGCGAGGAACCGCGGGCGCCAAACGCCGTCACCGACCCGTTGCTCCATGCTCTTTATGTCCCAGAGCGTCACCCGCGGTTCGACCTCCCGCAGCGCCTGCTGCACCGCGCCGGCGACCGCGATCGGATCGGGATGCAGCGCGCACGTAGAGGAAACCATTGGGCCGTGGTGTTTGCAGATAAGAGATGAACACGTCCGGTCTCGAGGCCTCGTCGATCGTTCCGTAGCGGAGATCGCCGACGATTCCGACGATCTCCCCCTCCCCGAAGCTGCCTGCCCCCACGCCAACGATCTTCCCGATGGGGTTATCGTTGGGCCAAAAGCGCCGGGCGGCGGACTCGTTGATCAGCAGGACTTTGCGGGTGTCGCCTCGGTCCGTAGGCTCGAGCGCCCGTCCCTCCAGTAGTGGCACCTGGAGGGTTTTCAGGTAGTCCGGTGTGATCTGGTGCAGGCCGATGGTTTCGTCGAATCCTGGCGCCGCTGGTGGCCGATCACGGAAAATAATGGTGGTCGCATTGCAGTCTCCGCTCAGCGGCGAGCAGTTGCCGATCGCTGCTGCTTCGACGCCCGGTACCGCACGAACCGTCTCGAGCATCTGGTCGACGACGAGAGGGGCGGCCTCAGCTTCGTATTCATCCAAGGGGAGCAAGAACCGGAGCGTCAAGACCCGCTCCGGTTCGAAGCCGATCGGCGAGGCGAGGAGATTGTCGAGGCTCCGCAGGGTCAATCCAGTCGCGATCAGCACGACGAGAGCGACCGCGATCTCGCCCGAGACCAGAAGCCCACGACCCGTGAAAGCGCGCCCGTGCCCCAATGCCCGTACCGCCTCCTCTCCGGACCTGAGCGTCTTCGACAGTCCGACCTTGGAGGCGCGCCAGGCGGGGACAACGCCGAAAATACCCGCTGCCAAGCACGCGGCCACCGCGGTAAAGAACAGGATCGCGCCGTCGATGCGGATCGACGACAGGACGAGCAATGATAATCCGGAGGGGTCGCCGCCGATGCTTGCGAAAACGGATCTCAAGCCGGACTCCGTCGGAAGGAGGAGGTAGAGGCTGATCCAGGCAAGCAGAATGCCCGCCATCGCGCCAAGGAACGCAAGCAGGAGACTCTCGGTCAGCAGCTGCCGAACGAGACGGGGCCTGCTCGCACCGATCGCGAGCCTTACCGCCACCTCCCGCGTCCGAGCGGTCCCGCGCGCCAGAAGAAGACTCGCGACGTTGGTGCAAGCAATGAGCAGGACGAGCGAAACAGCGGAAAAGAGAACCAGCACCGTACGGCGCAGCATTGGGTCGACCCGTTCAGCGTTCAGCGGGCGCGTGATCGCGCCCCACGGCTCACCGTCGCTGGAAGAAGGAAATGCCCGATCCACCCGCTCGCCCAGTGCTCGCACCGCCGACTGCGCCTGTTCGCGGCTGATGCCCGGGCCCAGACGGGCGACCACCGAGAAACTATGAGTTTGGGGGTCATCCAGGTCAGACGGGTCGGTCACCATCGACGGCAGCCATATCTCGGCAGCGCCAGAAAGGCCCCGGAAGCCCCGTTCCATCACGCCGACCACCTCGAACAATCTCCCATCGAGCCTCACCGTTTGCCCGACGACGCTTGGATCGCCATTGAGGCTGCGCGTCCAGAGGCTGTGGCTCAACATCGCTACCTGAACGCCCTGGGTGGTATCCTCTTCGGCCGAGAAGTCTCGCCCGACGATGGGTGCAACGCCGAGGGTCCGAAAATAGTTCGCGCCCACCACCTCCGACGAGAGGCGCTCCGGCGGATCCTCCAGATGCTCCAACGTAGTCGTCTCCGTGGTGTGGACCGCGAGATCCGAGAAGACTCGCTGGTCCTCCCGAAATAGCTCAAACTTCGGATACGACCAAGAAAAGTCGTCGCGAGGCGGCTGACCGAACCGGCTCGGCGTCGTGAGTGCTACCGACATCAGCCGCTCGGGCTCGTCGAACGGCAGCGGGCGGAGGAGGGCAGCATGGAGGATGCTGAACACAGCCGTGTTCGCGCCGATCCCTAGGGCGAGGGTCAGAATCGTCGCTGCCGTGAAGCCTGGACTCCGGCGCAGCCCACGGACGCTATGCCGAAGGTCCTTCCACCTATCCTCGATCAGGTTGACTCGTCCCAGGTCGCGACACTTCTCTTTGATCTGATCGAGGCCGCCGAACGCCACCCGCGCGCGCCGGGACGCCCTGTCGCGCCTCAGGCCTTCGGCGGCGTACTTCTCCGCCTCGCGTTCAATGTGGAATCGCAGCTCGTCGTCAAGATCTCGTTCGAGGACATCACGGCGTAAGATCGCGCGCAGCCGATAACGCAGGTCGCTCCAGAATTCGCTCAGCATGACGGCCTCTGGTCAGCCCATGTCGAGGACGAGGGATACCGCCGTCGTCAGCCTGTGCCATTGATCGGCGGCGACGGCGAGTTGCTTTCGACCGCTGCGCGAAAGCTCGTAGTACTTGGCGCGGCGGTTGTTTTCCGACACGCCCCATTCCGCCCGAATCCAGCCGCGGCGCTCGAGACGGTGCAGAGCCGGGTACAGCGAACCCTGAGGGACCTGTAGCGTGGCGCGCGAAACCTGATGCAGCCGCTCGGAGATCGCCCAGCCGTGCTGCGGCCCCAGCGATAGCGCCTTGAGGATGAGCAGATTGAGAGTGCCTTGGGGCAGGTCGAGCTTTTCGTCGGTCATTGGGTTCCCTTTTCGCTTCTACAGGGCTACGATACGTCCGGTCTTGCAGAAGGGCAAGGGGAACACGTGCCGGGTGCGCTGGCGCTTACGATGGTGTCGGGTGCGCGACCGGGCGTTCTTTCTGGGGCTTCGCGCGTGTACGCCGACGCTGGGAGCTCCCCACACTCGATGCCTGTCGAGGAGAAATCTCGAAGACCGTTCTGTTGCAGCGACGAACCGCACCCCACGCTCTCTCCTGTCCTCTCCCCTGCCGATCCCTCCGAGATCGTGCATAGCCATAGGCATCACGCTCCCAGACCACTCCTTGACAGATTAGGGCAGGCTGAGCATACTCTCCTAAAGGACATAGGAGAAAAATTATGACTCATCAAGCCGAGCTCCTACCCGGCAGCCTCGATCTTCTGATTCTGAAGGCGGTCTCGCTCGGCCGGCTGCATGGCTATGGTGTGCTGTTGCGGATCGAGCAGATCTCGGGCGGCGCGTTGCAGATCCAGCAAGGAGCGCTGTACCCCGGCCTCTATCGACTTGAGCACCAGGGGCTCATCGAGAGCGAGTGGGGCACCTCCGAGAACAATCGGCGGGCCAAGTATTACAGACTGACGCCGGCGGGGCGGAAGCGTCTGGGCGAAGCGACGGCGAGCTGGAACCGGCTTGCCGAGGCAATCGCGCGCGTGCTCGCCGCAACGCCGCAGGAGCTCGGATGATGATCCCACGACTCACTTCCCGGGCGCGATCGCTCTGGCGCGGGGTCACCCGTCGACGCGTCCTCGAAGCGGAAATGGCCGAGGAGTTCCGGCTGCACATGGAGATGCGGGCGGAGGATCTGGTTCGCGCGGGGCTGTCGCGTGAGGAGGCCAAGCGGCGGGCGAGGCTCGAGTTCGGCAGCCCTGCACAATACCGGGACGAAGGCAGCTTGTCTCGGGGGCTCCGATGGTTCGATGGGGTTCGGATCTTCGGCCTCGACGTCAAGTTGGGTCTGCGGGCTCTGAAGCGCCGGCCGCTCTACGCGTTGGGCGTAGCTGGCACCCTCGGCCTCGGCCTGGCCGCCGCGATGATCACGTTTGCCGTGGCCTGGAAGGTCTGGCTAGCCCCGCTACCCCTTCCGGATCCGGACCGCGTCGTTCGGCTCTATGAGCTCGAGCCGGCGAGCCCCGAGACCGGAACATCCGAGGAGTCACGACGGCGGCTGCTCTCACCGACGCTGCTCGGGGATTTCAATGCACACTCCTGGCGCACGATCGAGATGTTTTCGGCAGTGATGAGGGGAGAGGAGGGGGAGCCCTGGATTCGCGAGGGGGAGACCCGAAGCATCTCCCGCCTCGCTCTGTTTCCGAATGGATTCGGAATGCTGGGTATCGTGCCCGAACTGGGGAGATTGCCGTCGGAAGATGAAGTGCTCCTCACCGAACCGTTCTGGCGGACGGCATTCGGCGCGGATCCGAACGTCATGGGCTCGGAGATGAATCTGGGGTGGGGAGTCCCTCGGATCGTGGGTGTCACCCGGCTGCCTTCTGGGTATCCCGGCGATGTGGACATCGTCATGGTCGGCGACTATGGCATGACCGAAGACGAGGTCGTTGAGGGAACTGACGCTCGAGTATTCCGCTGGGTAGAGGCCATCGCGCGGCTCCGGCCAGGACACACGCTGGAGGAAGCGAAAGCCGAGATGAACTCGTTTCTCGCTGCACTCGCCGAGGTCCATCCGATCCACCGCGGGTGGAGCATGGAGGTCGTCGTCCTCGCGGACGACCTCCTGGGTCCGTTTCGCGGCGTGCTCGCACTCCTTCTAGCCGCCGGTGGGACTTTCCTGCTGCTCGCCGGCGTGAACGTGCTGGGGCTGGTCGCGGCCCGCCGGGTCGAGAGTCGCCAGGATCGCTCGATCCGCCTGGCGCTGGGTGCCTCGGAAGGACGGCTCCTGCGGGGCGCCTTGATCGACAGTCTCGTGCTAGCCCTGGTCGGCTCGCTCGCGGGCGTCCTCGCCGCGTACGGACTCATCGACCCCATCCGGTCGATGGTGCCCGGGGACGTTCCCCGTCTCGCGGACATCACCGTGAGCCCGCCACTCGTGGCCGGCGGCCTTGCGCTCGGAGTGGCCCTGGGTGGGCTCATCGGCGTGCTCGGATATCTGATCTCCCGGGGTGCGAGGCCGTCCGTGGGTCGAGCGCCGGCGTGGCGGGCCGTTGGAGTGGGCGGGCGCCGAGCCCTCGTCATCGGACAAGTGGCGCTGACGACAGTGCTGACGGCCGGCGGCGCCGCCGTCCTGCATCGCGTCTCCACCCTGGGTGCGATAGATCTGGGGTTCGAACCGGAGGGCGTATCAACCACGTCCACAGTTTTCAGCCGGGACCGGTATACCTCGGTCGAGCAGAGTCAGAATGCTCGGCGCAGCATTCTGGAGGGACTCGCCGCCCGGGGAATCCCCGCGGCCATGGGGATCAATACGCCAGTGAGCGGGGACGACGTGGTGCCGCCGATGGGCCTGATAGCCGATGCCTCGTTGGAGGAGATCTTCTCTGTCTTTCATGCCGTCTCGGCAGACTACTTCTCGGTCATGGGCATCGAAGTGCTCGCGGGACGCCCGTTCGGCCCCGACGACGATGCGTCCCCACAACCGGTTGCGATCGTAAGTGAAGAATTCGTCGCGCAATATTTCTCGGCGGGCATTCCAGTCGAGGACGTGATCGGGCGCGTTCTCGCGCCAGTGCCCGGGACGACAAGCGGGATGACAGTAGTGGGGGTGGTACGCACCACCCGGCATCAGGGTCCGGCTCTACCTGTGATGCCGGACGTGTATATCCCGCTTTCCCAATACACGAATCCCCCGGTGACCCTCGTCGTCCGGAGCGAGCCGGATCAAGTCGCCGAGGCTGTGTCCGCAGTGGTGACGCAGGTGGATCCCGATCTCCGCTGGTCGCCCTTGGTGTCGTACACATCGCACCTGAGGGAGTGGTTCGCGCCTTTCCGACTGCAGCTCATCATGATCGGCGTGTTGGGCACCCTAGGGCTCGTGCTCGCGTGCCTGGGCCTCTACTCGTTCATGGCGTATCAGGTTCTGACACGCCGCCAGGAGATTGGCGTCCGAAAGGCACTGGGAGCGTCTGACGGCAAGCTGGCGCTGGAAGTGATCATCCGTGGAGTGGCCCTGGCGTCGCTGGGTGCGATCATCGGACTCGCCGCCTGGTACCGGCTGCTTCCGCTGAGCCGTGAGCTCGTGGATGGAATCGAGGCCGCTGGCTATATCGTGCCTCTTTCTGTCGCAGTCGTCGTCGGAGGGTCGTGCGTGCTCGCTACGCTCATCCCCGCCGTCCGGTCCACTCAAGTCGATCCGGCCGTGACCCTCAAAGCG
>WHSP01000173.1:0-284 GCA_009380025.1 Gemmatimonas sp.
TGACTCGCTCCTCGAGGTGGAACGCGAGCTCCTCATCCACCTCAGCACTCGGGGAGCGCCGGAAGATCTTGCTCCAGCGGCGGCGACCTCGCGCGTCACCCATCAGCGTGCCCAGTCCGGGCGACGGGTCCCCGTCACCGCCTGGCTTACTGCGCCCGCGAGCCGCTCCCACCCCGTCGTCTGTTCCGCGAGTTGCCGCCGCCCTTCAGCCGTGAGGTGGTAGAACTTCGCCCGCCGCTTGTTCTCCGTAATCGCCCACTCGCCCCGGATCCACCCCTTGCGCG
>WHSP01000173.1:293-9121 GCA_009380025.1 Gemmatimonas sp.
CCCAGGAAAGAGTTTTCAGCACGAGCAACTCCACCGTGCCCTGCAGCAGACCGGCGTCCCTGGTAAACAAGACCTCTCCTTTTCGCGTAGCAGCGGTGGAGTCCGTTCAGGTACCTGTACCTATATCCGTCTAGGTGAACAATGCGAGAGCATCCTTAGACGCGCACGGGTAACGTAGGTGCACGTGGCGAGAAGGCCTTGAGACTCGATCGACTGATTTGTCGTCGCGTAGAGACGTCTGACGACATGCCAGCGCAGTGGAGCAGCCCGTCCGATGGATTCCCGACGAGTAACGCCGCTCTTGGGCCACGTCGGTGACTCCTGTGCCCGCGTTTAAGACCGATCACGAACAGTGCTCCGACCGGCATGTGCGCGATGTCTGCTCTTCAGGAGATGACGCGCCCAGAGGGTCCGGAGATCGACGGACGACGGGTTACTTAGAAGAGAGTTAGGGCCCACAGGTCCAGCGCTTGCGCGTACTCCACGTATCGCAACATCTTTCGAGACGTTTCCCCTTTCCGGAGCCGAGGGATGGATTACCGCGAACGAATCACGATCGAACCCGACAAGCGTGGCGGCAAGCCATGCATCCGCGGTATGCGTATCACGGTCTATGACGTACTTGGTTACCTCGCGGCGGGCATGACGGAGGACGAGATCCTCGCCGACTTCCCAAGCCTCGAGCGCGACGACATCCGTGCTGCCTTGGGCTTCGCGGCCGATTTCGATCGTCGCCTGCTGGCCGTGCCGGGGCTGTGAACCTTCTGCTCGACCATAATCTAGAAGCAACAACGGCCAGTCCACGTAGACACGGGTGGGCACCCGGCGATCCGCCTCAGCGTTGGTGAATCGTAGCGATGACTTCTGACACGGGAGTTAGAGATGCTGAATCAGGCAAACGTGCAGCCCATGTTACCGGTCAAGGACCTGCAGAAAGCAGTGCGCTTCTACCGCGATACTCTCGGGCTCGAGCAGGTTGGCGACGAGTCGGAAGAGGCCGTCGCATATCGGACAGGCGACACGATTCTGTCCGTTTACCGCTCTCAGTTCGCTGGGACGAACAAGGGAACCGCGGCTCTTTGGGAAGTGCCCGATGTGGAAGAGACCGTCGGGGAGCTGAGGGCACGTGGCGTCGAGTTTGAGCACTACGATGACTTGCCTGATGTCACGCGAGTTGGCGATGTCCATCGCGCCGATGGCCTGGCGGTAGCGTGGTTCAAGGACCCGGATGGCAATATCCTGAGCATCCAGAATATGCCTGGGAGGGCCTGACGGGCGGACAACTCGCCTGTTCCAGCACGCCGCGATGGGCGAAGCTGGGGTTATTCGGGAGATGCGGACGCCCCGGAGGGTTCATCCGAGCAGAGGCCGGGAACCTGCCAGAACGGGTCGCAGATGCCGCCGATCCGTCCTTCGTGATGGGCGACCTTACGGTGTGCTTTCCGGGGAGGCGTTCAGCGAGGCTGGCGCAAGCGCCTCGTCCTCGAGCCGCGCGTAGCTTCGCTCCATGCCGTCGGTCATGCCGGTGCCGAGCACCATGTCGCGCACCTCGGCGCTCGGGTAGGTGATGACGATGGTCAGCAGCGTGCCTGCGGCCACGGGGGTGAGCGTCATCTCGTTGACGGTGCCCGGACCCTCCGTGCCGATCATACGCTCGGTCGTTACGGCCCGATGCGGCGGCTCGGACTCGAGCAGCTCGCCCTCGAAGCCGAAACGGCCCGAGCCATCCTCCGCCTCCCACTCGTAGCGGTAGGAGTCCCCAACCTGGGAGGCAACTTCGCACACCGGCATTGTCCAGCCGTCGGGCCCGAGCAGCCAGCGCTGCAGGAGGTTGGCCTCGTCGTGCGCCCTCCACACCTGGTCGATCGCCCCGCGGATGACGCGGCTGATGCGTACCTGGGTATCGCTGAGAATCTGCGTCTCCGTGGCACGGCCAGCCGCGAAGCGGGCGAGGTCGGCCAGCACATCGTCCATCTGCCCGAGCGCCGACTTCAATCCCTCGACCATCCCCATCTCGACCAGCCGCTCCATCGCCTCGAGGCTCGGAAAGGACGTGACGTTGTTGAAGCGTGAACCGGTGGAGGTCTGCTCGAAGGTGAGGACCATCCGCATTGTCGGCATGTCATCGTTCGGACGGCCGTCCTCGTGGGCGAAGCCGTCCTCGACGTCGATCAGGCGCCGAGGCTCCACCGCGACGAAGCGCCACCACCCGTGCGACGTGCTCCCGTCGGGCCCGGTCATGTAGTACTGGGAGCGCCCGCCGGCCGCCATGTCGTGGCGGGTGAAGGTAGCGGGCCAGGTCTCCGGCCCCCAGAACCTCTCCAACTGGCGCGAGTCGGCCCACGCCTCCCACAGGCGCTCGACCGGCACGGGGTAGTCGCCGATGACGGTCAGCGTGAAGGCCTCGACGTCGGAGCTGACGGATGTGATGGGCATGGCTTACTCCCTCAGGCTTGGGTCGGCGAACACAGTGTCGAGCTGGCTGAACCGGTCCCTCCACAGGCCCTCGAGTTGGGCCAGCAGGCCGCGCGCTCGCGCGAGACGCTCAGGGTTGCCGCGAACGAAGCGCTCCCGGCCGCTCGGGCGTTTGATCACCAGCCCCGCTCCTTCCAAAACGGCGACGTGCTTCTGGACCGCCGCGAAGGACATCTCGTAACGGGCCGCGAGAGCAGAAACCGACTGCTCCCCGGTGAGGACGCGGGCGACGATGTCCCGTCGAGTCGCGTCGGCGAGGGCGCGGAAGATACGGTTCATTTCAGCATCGGTGAGCTCAGTACGTGTAACCATTTGGTTGTAGATTATGGCTGCACCGCCCGGGGCGCAAGCCCTGATCGGCCCTTCAACCGGCCAAACCGGGTTTCTGACCGAGTCGCTCACTTCGCCTGGAGCCCCCTCGCGGCCGAGCCCAGAATTCCTTGACACCGGCCCAGGTGCCGGCCAATCCTTGCAGGCCCGCTCCTGTCCCTGTAGCCGCCGCAGTCGGCGTGCCCGCAGAGATGCTCGCCAGGCTGCGAGATTGCAGCGCCGCGAAACAATCGCCGGCGATTCCACGTCGGGTCAGTACCGACACCTTCAGCCCGGTCCATGGCGACTCCTCTCATCGAGCTCGACGGCCTCACGCAGGCGTACGGCAGCCTGGTTGCCCTCAACGGTCTGACGGGCATCATCCCGCGGGCGAGCGTCGGGCTCGTCGGCGCGAATGGGGCGGGCAAGAGCACGCTGATCAAAGTGCTGCTCGGCATCCTGAAGCCGTCGGCGGGCACGGCGTCCGTGCTCGGTCTGTCGGTGACCGACGCCACGATCGCGATGCGGGAGCGGGTGGGCTATATGCCGGAGCGGGGCGGGCTCCCACCGGACCAAACGGCAGCGGACTTCATGATCTATGCGGCGGAGCTCGCTGGGATTCCACCGCGAGCAGCCCGGCAGCGCGCCTCCGACGTGCTCACGTTGGTGGGGCTGCACGAGGAGCGCTTCCGCCACTTCGGAGACTTCTCGACGGGCATGCTGCAACGGGCACTGCTTGCGCAGGCGATCGTGCACGACCCCGATCTGGTGCTGCTGGACGAGCCGTTGGCGGGTCTGGACCCGGAGGGGCGCGACCAGATGCTCCGCCTGATCGGCCGATTGAGAGGGTTCGGGATCTATACGCTGGTGTCGAGCCACGTGCTGAAGGACATCGAGAGCACGTGCGATTGGATCGTCATGCTCGAGGCCGGCCGGATCATCCGCAACGGCACGCTGGAGTCCCTCACGTCGGGAGACACCGTGGGTGTCGAGGTCCTCGACGATGTGGAGACCGTCGACGCCCTGCTTCGGGACCGGGGAGCCACCGTGCGCCGCAGGGGCCACCTCCTGGAGGTGACGACGAGGGACGGAGATCCTTACGACCTCATCAATCGCGTACTCGCGGAGACGGGTGGCGGGCTGAGGCTCCTCAAGCCCAGCGTGAGGACCCTGGAGGACGCGTACCTCGGAGAGGGGGGAACCGTACCATGAGCCAGGAAAGGCCGGCACCCGCGAGGGTCCCGATGCCGGGCGCCGCTGCGATCGCGACGGCGAACGCCCTCACTCCAGCGAGCGCTGAGGGGACGGTCTACGACCTGGGGTACGCGCCCCACGAAGGGCCCCGGCTGGGGCGCCCTGCCGCCCTCCGTGCGATGGTCATCGATGGGAGCCGGCGCGCTCTGGGTCTGCGGAGGAAGGCATGGACGAAGGTGCTTCCATGGGGCCTGATCGCTGCCGCGATCGTGCCGGCGGCGTGGGTGGTCGCGCTCACTTTCGTGGTGGCGGGGTTCTCGCTCGAGGACGCCGGCCCGTTCGGTGACCCGGCCGAGTTCTTCGAGATGATCGGCACGATCGGCATGCTCTTCGTCGCTCTCGTAGCGCCCACGCTCCTGATCCCGGACCGGCAGCACGGCGTACTCGCGATCTACGCCTCCCGCCCAGTGCGGGCGAGCGACTATCTCCTGGCGCGCGGGGCGGCGCTGGTGGGGCTCACTTCGCTCTTGATCCTCATCCCTCACACGATCCTCTACCTGGGGATCTCGGCGCTCTACGCGGACGGGTTCTGGGCGGGCCTGGTGGAGAACGGGACGGAGATCCCGGCAATCCTGGGAACCACCGCCGCGTACGTCCTGGGGTACGGCGCACCGGCGTTCCTGGTCGCGATCTTCGTCCGGCGCGTGGCCATTGCCACCGGCATCTACGTCCTTGTCATGTTCGTCACCGCCTCACTGGTCGAGGCAATGCCCAGAGCGACTGACCTCCTCGTCTTCAAGGTTCTTGCGCCCCTCGCGCTGTTCTGGAATCCGCTCTCCGTGCGGGATTGGCTCTTCGACCGGGAACCCGAGCAGTGGGCCCTCGACCGGGTCGGCTTCGAGCCCTGGGTGGCCGCCCTAGCTATCGTCGCCATCGCTCTCGTGACGGCCGTGATCGCCCACCGCAGGTACCGAAGGGAGTTCTGATGGCTACAACGCAGGTCAGTGTCCCGCTGGGTCCAATCAAGCCTCGCGACCCGGCCCGGGCCGCCGACCCGACCGTGGCGGTCCACGGGGTATCGAAGTGGTTCGGCACCAAGGTCGCCGTCTCCGATGTGTCGTGCTCCTTCGGCCCCGGGATCACCGGGCTGCTGGGCCCGAACGGGGCAGGGAAGACCACGCTGCTGCGCATGATCACCGGTCTCCTGCACCCCTCGGAGGGCACGGTGTCCGTCTTCGGCACGGACCCATTAAGGGACCCGGCCGTCTACCGGCGGATCGGCTTCGTTCCCGAGGACGACGCAGTCTATGGCTACCTCTCCGTCCGTGATCTCGTTCGCTACGCGGCCGAGCTGAGCAGGCACGACTCATCGGCCGCGGTCGTCGATGCGGCCATCGAGAAGGTGCACCTGCTGGACGCCGCCGACCGTCCTATCGCCGAGTACTCGAAGGGGATGCGGCAACGCGCGAAGGTGGCGGCGGCGCTGGTCAATGAGCCCGATCTCCTGGTGCTGGATGAGCCCCTGAATGGTGCGGACCCGACGCAGCGGGCGATCCTCATCGCACTGTTCCACGAGTTGGCTGCGGCCGGCCGGACCATCATCGTGTCCTCGCACGTGTTGGCGGAGGTGGAGCGCATGACGGATCGTGTGATTGCCATCCTCGACGGTAAGCTCGCAGCGGCCGGAGGCATCCGCGCCATCCGCGCGGCGATGACGCACATTCCCCACAAGGTGCGCATCGACTCCGATGAGCCACGGATCCTCGGCAAGGCGCTCCTGGACCTCCCCGCCGTGGTGGGGGTTCACTTCGAGGACGGCGGCCTGGAGGTGCAGACATCGAATCTGGCCGCGCTCGGGACGGCGCTTCCCGCAGTCTCCATCAACCTGTCGGTGCGGGTAACACGCTTCGAGCCTGTCGACGCGTCGCTGGAGAGCGTCTTCCGACACCTGCTGAGCATCCGCCGATGACCCCGCTACTGGCAATCGTCCGCGTCACGGTCCGGCAGCTCACGGGCGGGACCCAGGCCCTGGGCTTCGGGTTGCTCAGCCTGGTGCCGGCGGTCCTGTTGGCGGCGGTCTCGCGCTCGGCGGATCCAGGCGCTCTGGACCTCGAGCTCGGCGTCCTGCTCGTCGTGCCGTTCTTCGCCCTCGTGATCCCGATCACGACCCTGATCCTCGCCGGCTCGGCGCTGGGGGAGGAGCGCCGAGATAAGACCCTGTCCTTCCTCATGCTCCGGCCGATCAGTCGCTTGGAGATCGCCGCGGCCAAGACCCTCACGGCCGCGGCCGTGTCGACGGGCTTCGCGGTGGTGGGGGCGCTCGCGCTGTCCCTGACGTGGCTGGCGGTGGGAGGCAGTTTCGACGTCTTCCCATCGATGGTCCTGGGAGCGACTCTGGCCTGTGTGATGTACAGTGCGGTCTTCGTGCTGCTGGGGAATGTCGTGGCGCGGTCCACGCTGGTGGGGCTGATCTACGTCCTGTTCTTCGAGACGGTGATGGTCGAGGAGCTCCCACGGCTCGCCGGTGCCTCCCTCTGGCGCATCGGTCTGGGAGCGACGCTGGAAACGATGCCCGCACACTTTCCCGCGCGGGCACTCCTCGGCGCCATGGGCGACTGGATCCCGTCCCTCGATAGCGCGCTGATCGTGATGGGCTCGATCACCCTCGTCACGGTCGGGATCTGCACTGTGCTCCTGAAGCGCACGGACGCCATCTGAGCGTCGCCGGCCTTCTAGCGTGGATCGCGGAAGATGCCGGCGATGTCGCTCGCGAAGCCTGAGACGTCGCCGCTCGCGTTCGTCATCACGGCGACCACCATGTCCTCGTCCGGGAAGATCATGAGGGACGCCTGCCCGCCGAGGACGCTGCCGCCGTGGCCGATCATCCGTGTGGTCGCGGCATCGTCATCGCCGAGCGCCACGTTATCGATCCCCCACCCGTAGCCGTACGTTGTCGGCGCCCCCGACTTGAGCCGCTGCGGCGTCCAGAACAGCTCGACCGTGGCGGAGTCGAGAATCTCGCCGTTCAGCATCGCAAAGCCGAACCGCACCAGCTCCGTCGGCGTCGAGAGAAATCCGCCCGGTGCCATCGAGCAGCTCATGTCGATCTCCTGGCCCTGGCGCAGCGTTCCGAACGTGGCCCGATCGTACTTCACCGCCTCCTCCGGGCCCTCGTCCCCCAGGTCCGGGACGGTCCGCTCCATCCCGGCCGGCGTGAAGACCTCCCGGTCCATGAACTCGAGGTACGGCTCTCCGGCGGCCGACTCCACGACCGCCCCTACGAGGCGCCAGCCGAAGTTGGAATAGCGCCACTCGGTCCCGGGCTCGAAGAGCAAGGTGTCCTCGGCGACGGCGTCGATGGCCGCGCGCGCATTGCCGCAGTGCGGCTGCCTCAGCGTCTCGGCCATCCCCAGCGAGCGGATCACGCCGGCGATGTGGCCCATCAGCTGACTCGTGGTGATAGGCCACCGTTTTTCGGGAAACTCCGGCAGGTACGCCTGGATCGGGAGCTCGAAGTCGAGGCGGCCGCGCTCATAGAGCAAGCCCGCCGCGGTCGCCGTGAGGGATTTCGAGATGCTCCCGACCGGGTAGAGTGTTCGCGGGGTCGCGAGGACGTCGCTCGAGAGGCCGGCCCAGCCGAAAGCCTCCGCCCACACCACTTCCCCGTTCCGACCCACGGCGACCGACACGCCGGGCAGGTTGCCCGCTCGTATGCGGCGCCGCGCGGCTACGCGGGCGGAGTCGACAGGCTCGCCGAAACCCGATGCGGGAGCCTCGGCCACTTGCGAAGGAACCTCGAGGAGCGGGTTCTCGTCCGTGCAGGCCGTGACGAGAGCGAACCCCGTCAGACACGCCGTCGTCTGGAGCCTGACGCGGTGCCGTCGGCTCTCAATACCTGGGCGGGGTGGAGGGTGCAAGGTTGGCATGGGCATCGGGGATCGGTAGGGGAAAGAGCGCTCCGGTTCACCTTACGCGGAGCGGGGGGTCTGGGATTCAGGGAAGCGAGTTCCTTCCGCTCAAGCCGTAGCGCCTGCCTCCTCGACCTGCCGCGCGCTGGCCGCGTGGTCGACCATTGCGTCCGTAGACCGGAGGGGTGCGTCAGTGACCGTGATCGCGTAATCCTCCTCCTGCCACCGCTGCTCCTCGCGCCAGAAGAGCGTAAATCGTATCACATCCGTGGGCGGCAACGCGTCCGTTGCCAAGTCAGCGTGCCAGACCCCCAGGTCTACTTCAGTCGCCTGATCGTCGCGGACGGTCCGCCAGTCGTCGGCGCTCCAGTGGACGCTTACGGGGGCAAGGGTCTGGATGCGCAGCACTTGCCCCGTGCTGATCGAACGCCGCTTGTTGTTCGGAGCCCAGTACGCCATTCGCGCCGGAGCGGCTGCATGCGCGTAGCGTGTTACGGCTTGCGGCGGCGTGTCGAAGACCCGTCCGTCCTGCAGGGACCGGACGAGCTTCACGTATTCGGCATGAGCCCATACGAGTGGCCTCGCGCTGCCCGAGGCGCGCCCATTGAAGAGGTCGAGCTCGGGAATGTCCGCGGCATCCCAGACCTGTTCGGGGATCAGCCCCGCCTCGCTCGACTGGGCGCGCATGACTTGCCCGAGCCGCCGCGCCTCGTCGACACGGCCAGCGGCCAACTCGTAATGCGCACGCTCACCGGCCAGGAGGGGCCAACCTCGCCCGATGCCCGTGCTATCGAACGGAGTGCCGTCCTCGTGCTCGCCGTATCCGTCCTCGTTGTATCTGTGCCAGACGGGTCCGGTACGCGTCTCCTTCCGCAGAAGCGCGTCGATCACCCGCAGGGTATTCACCATTCGCGGGTCCTGCGCAGGGCGGAGGCCGAAGCG
>WHSP01000174.1 GCA_009380025.1 Gemmatimonas sp.
CGATCTCCGCCAGCGAAAGCGCAAGCAGTTTGTCGATCTCCCTGGGCGTTAGATGCGTCGGTCTCCCTGGGCGTTAGATGCACAGTGACCTGGACGTGTACTTGAGGCTAACGGAAAGATAAGGCACGCTGCCGCGGCTAGCAGACATCGTGTCTTGGCTGGAGATTTCGCATGAGGTGGGCCCTCAGCCGTCCGTCAGCGCCCGCCGTCTCCTCCGGAATAGCTACTTCACGCCACTGCTGCTAGCTTTCATCTGCGCCTCTTGGCGAGACCTGTCGGAATCTTCTTCTGGAGAATTCATGGCAAGCTCTTTCTCGATCCAGCTCCTCCGCGTCCGCTCTTCATCCACGTCCGAATCCGCCCTTCGCGATGAGATCCGGGCGCAAACGGAATCCGACGAGGAAGCGGTCAGCATCATGCGCTCGATCGAGCGGTTCGGGGACGATCCGTCGATCTCGCGTTACGACATGACACCCACGAGGCCGCGGCCACACATCGCTGTCGCCCGAGTCTCCTGGAATGTTCACGCCGTGCGATAGTATGTGACCGATACCGCCCGCGGCCGGACTTACATGAATCCAGTGGCGAGGACCATATCCACCTGAGCCCGGGGGCGATCCGTACCCCGCGCCTTGGCCGACTGCTGGGAAACCGCCGATCCGTTCCCCCATCGAGAGTCCTCCAGCCATCCATACATCCCACACCCTCAGGCGCTCGCCGTAGCCGTCTTCACTGATCCTTCCGTCGATCTCGACTTCTCGACGTGTTGGGGACAGTTCCGGCACCCCATCATGCCCCCGCCTCTGAGGACGTTTCGCCAAACGCGGAGTTGCGTTGCGCGCAGCAAAGTTTTACCCTGGCAGCCGGGCATAGGACATTTACCACCATCAGATGGAGCTCATGATGAAGCAGTCTATCACCACGATCATGATCGTCGGGTTTGCCGTTGCGATCGCCTCGTGCGCCCCAGTTGCGGAAGGGGAGGGTGGGCCGGGCGTACCCACTTCGGCGCCGGATACGGTATCGCAGGATCCTCCTCCAACGCCCGACGCCCCGCCACAGAGATAGCTGGTGGCAGGAGAACAGTCGTCGGGGACGCAGTAGCCGATCGGATCGATAAGGATCGGGCTAATTCGGCCATGCACTCCTCGGACTCGCGGTACAGGCTCAGAACCGGCGTGGCGGCCGCCGCCGTGCCCTCCACGGTGACCGTGCCCGACATCGTGTGATGGCCCCGTCTCGTTCGCCGCCGAGGCGGGCGCGTCAGAAGCCGCCAGGGCCAAGGCTCTGGCGGCTTCGTTTGCTCCCCGGATCGCTACTCCTCTTCAAGTGCGGTTCCATGGCCCGAGGCAACGGTTCAGCCGTAGCCGAACAGGGGTGGGAACTACCGCTTGACGCGATCGGGCCGGGTACCAACTGCGTACCCGGCCCGATTCCTCAAGACCCGCTTGCCGATCAGTTCGGGAAGCTCGGGTTGTTCAGCACCTCGTCATCCGGAAGCGGCATGCAGGTCTGCGTGCCGAACACGCCGCCCGTTTCGTCGTAGTACGGCGTTCCCGAAGCCGGCACGTAAGGCGCATCCGGGTTGCGCTGCCAATCGCCCATGTGCACGCCCTCCAGGTAGAAGTCGCGCGCCTTCTGGTCGAGGAGGTCGGTGAGCGTGTCGCCCGACGGATTGAAGACCGAGTCGTCTCCGCCGGCCGTCGCGCGCTCGGCGATGAGCGCCGCAGCCACGGCCGGGTTCCCCGCCTTCAGCTCCGCCTCGGCCGCGATGTACCGCGCCTCGAGGCCCGATGCCAGCCGGATGCTGGCGTTCCACTCAGTGTGCTTCGTCTGCCGGTAGAAGTCGAGGAACGAGTCCTGGGTCTTGAGCGGGAACTCCGCCGTCTGCTCGAGAACGCTCGTGATCCGGTCGTCGTTGAGATCGCGATAGTACGGCGGGACGACGATCACCTGCCGGTCCAGCGTGAAGGCGAAGACGGTGTTCCCGAGCGCCGCACGGTTGGACAGATCGTCGACTTTCGGCGCGATGAACTCGAAGTCAGCCGGGACCTCGGCCGCGACGGCCGCCGCCTCGGCATACTCGCCCCGGAAAAGGAGCGCCCGCGCCAGTCCAACCCGCGAAGCATTGACGAGGTCGGGGCCGATCTCGTCCGTCGAAGCTCCCGCTACCTGGATCGCGCTGCGGAAGCGCTCCGCCGCCTCCGCCGCGCCCTCCAGCGGTGTCAGCGGCGAGCCCAGGTTGTCCAGGCTGGTGCTGATCACCACCGTGCAGAAGTGCTCTGCCTCGAAGAGGATCCCGTACCCCGAGGCGAAGATTCCGCGCGCCATGTTGATATTGCTCGCCGCATCCTCGACCTCCGCGAGCAGCTCCTGGATCTGCTCGCCGGTCGCGATCGCAATCGCCAGCGGCTCGTAGATGTCGTCGTTCAGCGTGACGTTCAGCGACCCGTCCGGGCCGGCGTCGATGTTGCGGCGGCCGATGTCGGTCCGGGTCGGGAACGTGTCGCCCTCCCAGATTTCGCCGCTGAACCAGCCGCCGTAGACGATCGCATCGTCGAAGGCGTCGAAGAGGTTGTTCATCGCCGACTGCGCGAACGTCGGCGCGTCCTGGACCGGGTCGATCGTGGTGGCGTCGATCAATTCGGGATTCAGGACGTCCATCCAGTTGTCGCAGCCCGTCACGCCGATCGTCGCCGAGAGCGCCGCCGCCGTGCCGAGTAGTCTGATTCTATTGTACATTGGATCTATCGTCCCGATCAGAAGGAAACGTTCATCTTCACGACGTAGCGACGCGGCAGCGGCATCGTGAAGAAGTCCTCGCGAACGAAGCTGTTGCTGCCCGCGGCGAACTCCGAGGCCTGGGAGAGCACCTCCGGATCGGCGCCCGAGTAGTCGGTGAAGAGCGCCAGGTTGCGTGCGCCGACCGTGATCGAGGCCGACGAAGCACGCAGCCGTCCCATGAACTCTGTCGGGAGCTGATATGTCGCCGCGACCTCGCGAAGCCGGATGAAGTCGGCCTGCTCGTAGTAGGCGTCGTTAACGTTGGAGAAGGGCACGGGGTCGCCCTCCTCGGAGTAGAACGGACCGTACCGGCGGAGCACCTCTTCCTGCGAAGCGACGTCCGTCCCCTTCACCGCGATCTCCGCCGTCCCGAACGACCGCTCACGGAACTGGTACGTGTCGTTATAGATGCGATGGCCGCCCTTCCAGTCGAGCTGGCCCGTGAACGCCAGGTTGTTGAAGAGCGTGAGCGTCGTCGAGAAGTTGCCCTCGTACGTCGGCTGCGAGTGGCCGAAGAACTCGTTGTTGTTCGATACGATCACGCACTCGTCCAAGTCCTGGCAACGCGGGTCGCCAGCCTCCGTGATAACCTCTCGGATCAAGCGCGTCGAGAGGTAACCAATCGAGTGGCCTTCCTCGACCCGGGCCACCGTTCCGAACGGCTCGACATCGCCGAGGTCGACGACCTCGTTGTCGATCGAGAGGCCGGAGATGCGGGCTTCCCAATGCGTAGTCGGCGTGTTGAGGATCGTGCCGCGGAGCGCGTATTCGATACCGCTGTTCCGCGTTTCGCCGATGTTCACCCACGGGTCCTCTCCCGCCCCGGTCGACGGCGGGACCGGGCGCCGGAGAAGAACATCTGTCGCAACCGTGTTGAAGTATGTCACTTCGAGGCCGAGCCGGTCGTTGAGGAACCCGGCGTCGAAGCCGACCTCGAACTCCGTCCCGCGCTCGGGCTTCAGGTCGAAGTTGCCCGGGTTGTCCGGCACCACGCCTGCCCCCGAACCGGTGCCGCTGTTGTCCACGGCGTAGATCGCGTAAGGCCGCGCTGCATACGTCTCGAGCGACGCGCCGGGATCAGGCGACCGGCCCGACTGGCCCCACGCCGCACGAACGCGGAACTCCGGGATCGCGCCAGCGAGTCCTTCCCAGAACGGCTCCTCCGAGATCACGTAGCTGGCGCCGACCTTCGGAAGGAAGAACGCTTCAGCGTTCGCACCGAAGCTGCTGTTTTGGTCGATTCGCGCGCCAAACTGTAGGTAAAGACGGTCGTTATAGCCCAGGTCCCAGTGACCGAGGAGGCCGAGACGCTTCGTGTCGCTGTACGACTGAGCGGCGCTGATCTGCGTCGCGTCGCCCACCACGCGGTTCGCCGCCGTGACGAACCCTACACCGTTCCCTGTGAGCCGGTCGAGCGTCTCCGAGAGGAGCTGGGCGCCGAAGGAAAGCTTGCTGGTGACGCTCTGCGAAAGGTCGCCCTCGATCGACCCGAGGTAGTCGAGCGTAAAGACGTCGTTGTTCGCCCGGACTTCCTGCAGGTCACCCGTGTTCGTTTCGCCCGTGTACCAGTTGAGCGAGTTGATCGGGAAGTACTGCCATGCGTGGCCGCGAGTGACGTCCGCGCCGAGCGTAAGCCGGTTCGTGAACCAGGACGTCGGCATGTAGTTGACCGAGAGCGTTGGGGTCGCGCGAAAAACCTCGCTCACCGACTCGATCGCCGCGACCGCCTCGAACGGTCGGTCCGAGTACGTTCCGCCGATCCGAGTCCCGTCCGGCTGGATCCGCGTTGCGCCCGGGCTCCCGAGGTACGCGACGCCCAGGTAGCCGAAAATGTTGTTGTCATTGTTCGGCAAGTCGACGTGGTTGCTCGTGAGCCCGAGGCCCGCGTCAACCGAAATCTCGGCGTTCGGCGTAAAGTTGAAGTTCAGCCGCCCGGTCTGGCGATCCATCCCGTTGTTGGGCAGTGTGCCGTCCTCGTAGTCGAGACCGAGCGAGACGTAGTAGCCGTAGTTGTCGCCTCCGCCCCGGGCGCTGTAGGCGAGCGACCTGAGGTTGCCGTTGCGGAGCACGTTGCTTCTTGCGAGGGCGTTGTCCGACACGATGTCGCCGACCGCGAGGCCGCTGCAGAGACCGGCCAGCGTCGAGTCGGTTGCCTCGATCGCAACTGCGTCCGGGCTGCACTCGAAGTAGGCGGTGAGCGGCTCGAAGTTCGGGTCGATGTCGTTGTACTCGAGCGAGAGGTTCTGGACGAACTGGTTCGTCCCCAGCCGGCCGCGCTTGGTGATGATCTGGATCACGCCCGCGGACGCGTCGGCGCCGTAGAGCGTCGCGGCCGCCGGACCCTTCACGACCTCGATCGACTCGATGTCGGCCGGGTTGATGTCGGCGAGCCGGCTCTGGCCCTGACCACCAATATCGAGGCCGCCGCTTGACCCGTTCGACTGAAGCCGCGAGTCCGCGAGCACGCCGTCGATGAAGATCAGCGGCTCGTTCGATAGCGAGATCGAGCTGGCGCCGCGGATCCGGATGTGCTGCGCCGTGCCGGTCGAGCCCGACGAAGCCGTCACCGACATCCCGGGCACCCGCGCCGTCAGCAGGTCCGAGAAGCTGTTCACCGCCGCGGACTCGACGATCGACGACGCGTCGACCGACGCGACCACCGCCGAGTTCTCCCGGCGCGCGATCGCGCCCGGCGTACCCGTGACGACGACCTCGTCGAGCGCGACCGCTGAAGTGGTCAGCCGGAAGTCCGCCGCCGCCGCACCGTCCGTCACCGTCACCGTCACCGTCTGCGTCCCGGTCGAATAGCCGAGACGGGCGGCTCGCACCTCGACCGCGCCCGCAGGCACGTTCGTGAGCGAGTAACCTCCCTGCACGTCCGTCAACGTTCCCAGGTTCGTCCCCACGACCAGGACCTGCACGTTTGCCAGCGGCTCGTTCGTGAGGTCATCGACGACCTGCCCGCTGATCGAGCCCGTCGTCTGGGCTGCTAGCAGCGCCGGAAGCCCGGCTATCGAGACAGCAACCGCCACTATACTCAATAACTTCTTCATGAATCTCTCCTCGTGACACCAGGGTTGAACGGAGTCCGGCGTAAATGGATACGTTCGCCAAGAGCGGACGTTCGATCGAGAGCACGATTTTTTGCTTCGCAATCCTCCTTGTTCGGAAGGTCGAAGGAAGCACGAAAGCCCGGGCGGCGCCCGGATGGGAGCTATGGAAGACGGCTTAGCCCGCGGCTCGCGAGTAATCCGCTCACGCCCGCGGAGGGCGCAACCCGAGGATGACGCCGAGGATGACACCGCGCCTGTTCCGAGAAATGTCCGAAAGTCCGCCTCCGCTCCGTGGTAACGGTTCCATGAAGCTGGCTAGTTTCCGTCCGGAAACCACGCCGTTGGTATCCGACTTTCCGGATGCCAACGGGCTAACGATGGAGTCGCGGTTCCGGTGAGAGGGGTTCCCGATCGGAAACATTAGCATAGCCTTCATCTTTGGCAAGAATTGTCGATCCCTCGAAACGACGTGTTCCCGCCGCCTTCGGCGCCGAAGGCCCGTCTGACACTCGCGTTATGTGACGCGGGCGCCACCGGCGTGCGTCCGCAAGACGGCGCCGATGCGGGTGGACCCGTCGAATCGTTTCGGGGTGGCTTGCCTAGATCGGGTTGGCCTTGGGCGGCGGCTTGTCGCGCTCGCGGGGCTCGTCCGCAGGGCGCGGCCTGCCAGATACCGTTCGCGACCTTATGCCATTATCTGGGGCCAGTTTCGGTGGGTTGGTCGGGCTCCTGCTCGACACGCTATGGCGCCTAACGAACCACACGATCGCGTACAACCAACGAGAACCTGTTCCACTCACCAATCCGCGCATGCCCGAACTGGTAACCACTCGCTTCCCCACTCGCGTTCGGCGCGCGCTGGCGGAAGTCAGGCGCTCGGCTTTACCCGTCCTTCACCGACCGTGCTACCTTCCTGAGTACCGAGTCCTGTCAGCTGATAGCTGAATCGAAACATGTTGTCCGGATCGTACTTGGCCTTCAGTGCGGCCAAGCGGCCCTGCGCTTCCGGCAGGTATGCCTCGGTGACGCGTTCCCGCGCGCCGTCGCCGTTCCCATTCATGAAATTCATCCAGACCCCACCCCGGACGTACGGCTGGAGCGCAGCTCGGTAGCGCTGAATGTAGGCTTTTACGGTTGCGAGAGCCGCCGAGTCGGGCACGGCGCCACCGATCAGCAGGTACAACGACGCATCCCGATTCCCAATGGCGCTCGCATCTGCAGGCGCCCCGGCAATGGCGCCGCCCGCGTGTCGGAGTACGTTGAGGGTGAGCGGTGAGGCGCTGTCCGTCGCAAGGCGGACGATTGCGTCGATGGCGTCGTCGCTGAGATCGTCGAACATGTCGCTCGACCCGTATTCCGCGACCGGGTCAACGGGATCGTTGGTGATGGTGCCGATTTCGGAGAACGGCATCTCGCGAAGGGAGTTGTCGATCGGCGCTTGCCAGTCGAGCCAGGGCCGCATCCACGGTTCGCCTTCGACCGCGGGGCCCGCGAACGCCGCGACGACCAGAACGAGTGTCTTCCCGCGAAATGCCTCCGGTACCTGCGGCAGGGACGGAAAGGAAACTATTGCGATCGAAGATGTCAGCTCGTCGGGAACCGTCCTGATCCAGTCCCGGTAGAATCGCAGCGCCTCACCTGCGGTTTGTTCTGGATAGACCAAGCTGCCGCCGTACAGGGCCGGGACCGGATATAGATCGAACTCCATCGCCACGACGACCCCGAAATTGCCGCCTCCGCCGCGCAATCCCCAGAAAAGCTCGCTGTTCTCCGAAGGGCTCGCGTGCCGAAGCACTCCATCCGCTGTCACGATGTCGATCTGTCGCAGACTGTCGGACCCGAAACCGTAGCGACGCGCCAGCCAGCCGATGCCGCCACCCAGCATGTAACCGACCACGCCGACATGGGGCGAGGAGCCGAGCAGCGGCGCCAAGCTGTGCGGTGTGGCCGTATCGAGCACCTGCTGCCAGGTCGTACCCGCTTCAACCAGCGCCGTGCGGGCCTCCGCGTCGACCTGAATGGACGTCATCCGCGAGGTGACAATCAGCAGGTTGTCGTCGGCGGGATAGAGCATCCCGTGTCCGGTGGATTGCACGGCGACGGCCAGTCCGGATTCATGAGCAAACCGGA
This sequence comes from Gemmatimonas sp., assembly GCA_009380025.1. Lineage (GTDB taxonomy): Bacteria > Gemmatimonadota > Gemmatimonadetes > Longimicrobiales > Longimicrobiaceae > WHSP01. The sequence continues at coordinate 7,968 of WHSP01000174.1, forward strand.
CCCCTGCCGCGATGTCCGCTGCGTCGTGAGGGACGAGGATGACCTTGGGATAGTGGTCGATGGTGAGGTCCCATCCGCGCCGTATCTGGTCGTAATCAGCGTCTTTGCTGGAAAGGACGTCGCCAGTGACTTGCCGATATAATTGCTGGATGGAGCTCGCCATGAAGTGGACCCTGGGAAGGTGGACACGGAGACCGCCTTGAATCGCCCGACGTTTCAGGGAGTTCAGGACGTGCTTGCCGCCACGCGAGTCTGACTCTCCTGACCACGGCAGAACAAGGACTTCTCGTGGTCGACCGGACGAATGTAGCCACGTTGCTTCAGGGTACGATAGTGGTCGAACCACAGAAGCTTTCGCGCAAGGAATGCTTCCGACGCCAACGTCGAAGGGATCACTCGCTCGGTCTCCGCCGCGACCGGACCCATCGCCACCCGGGAGGGTTTTAACAACCTCCGATACTCGAGTGTCGTCCATACGTGGGGTTACGAGCGATCTTCGCTACGCCCCTCCGATCCTCGATTGAAACGCTCCTCCAGCGGCGCCGCGGGCGCATATCGGTATGAGCGCAATCCTGATCGCCCTGAACCGCTTCGGCCTCGGCGCCCGCCCGGGGGAGGGATCACGGATCCCGGACGCGCGCGACTGGCTGCATGCACAGCTCGCTGAGCCTCCGCCGCGCTTGGCCCCTCCCAAGGGAGCCTCGCCGAAGGAGATCGGTTCCGCGGTGCGTGCCTTCCGCGCGGCGAGGCCGGAGGACCGGAGCCGCAAGCGGAAGGCACGGCAGGGCCTGCAGCGCATCGCGGCGGCTGAGGCGAGCGCTGCCCTCGCCGCGCGAGTGCGGACTGAGCGCCCGTTCGTTGAGCGGTTGGTCGCCTTCTGGTCCAACCACCTCTGCATCTCCACTGCCCGGCGGGTGCTAGTGGGGCCGTTGGCAGGGAGCTACGAGCGCGAGGCGATCCGCCCCCACGTCCTGGGCAGCTTCGAGGAGCTGGTGCTCGCCTCGGCGCGCCATCCCGCCATGCTGCTCTACCTGGACAACCACCT
>WHSP01000175.1 GCA_009380025.1 Gemmatimonas sp.
CCTTCGATCGCTCACCTCATCCCTGGGTTCACTCTACTCGGTGCAGGGATTGGCTAGCTCCATAAATGTAGCCTACGCGACGGCTGACGCTCGATTGGATGCCCTTCGGCGAGCGTTCCTTGCCTTCCCCGTCCATAGGGAGCAGGGATTGGCGCCGCGCCCCCAATCACAGGCGAAGTGGTACTTCACCGACCCGCGCCTGGCGCGCCTGGCTTCTGAGCTCGGTGCCGGAACAGCTCCTGGTATGACCGCACTTTCAGAGCAGCAGCTCGCTGTCGCTCTGTTGAGAGCGTTGGAGGTAGAATCACCTGGAGCCGCAGTGCGGCACGACTCGCTCCTGTACTATCGCTCTCGCACCAATGCCGAGATTGACTTTGTTTCGCCGTCTTTCCGGCGAATGTGCGTCGAATCGAAGTTCGTCGATCGGGGATGGGGCCGTGCCTTTCAAACCATCGAAGCATCGGGGAGGGCCGGAGTGGTAGCCACTCGGTCCGGAACGCAGGAACATGACGGCGGATGGGCCCTTCCAGCTGGGTTGGTAGCCTTTCTTCTTGGCCAGTAGTGGCGAACGCATATTCGCCCCTCGAGCGTGGCACCACGACATCTGGTGGATGGTGGCACGAACGGATTATCCCCTTCCGCTAAAGGCTCGGGTTGCCGAATCGTCACCGAGCGCCCGCCGTTTCGAGTGCAGCTCGGAGTCGGGGTCAACGGCGATGACCTCCTGCTCGAGCCATAAGTTCCGATGCGCGAGGTCCCTGATCAGTGCCGGCGCGCCGTTCAGATCCAGATCATCGGGCCACTCTCCCGGCAGCGCACGTTTCTCGACGTAGTCGCCCCAGAAGTCCGGGACCGCCCATTTCAACTTTGGGTGAATCTGCCGGAGGTGCTGGACGATACGAACTCCCGCGGGATCGAGATCGCCGAAATGGACGACCGGCACCGCGTATGGCTTTGCCAGGAACAATCGCACCGTCGCTGTATCCCAACTTGGTACATGGGCGACCAGCCAGCCGTCGGGCGGATCGAGGTCCTGATACGGCCCAAGGTTCTCCACGAGCAACACGGCGCGCACGGGGCCGCCAAGCGCCGTTCCATCGAGCAGTGCGCGCTCCGTGACAGCGACCTCTCCGAGGACGCCTGCGACATTCGTTGCGTCGATGGTTGCATGCCCGCTGACGAAGGAAAGACCGGATGGGGGCGGAAGGCGAACGATGCCGTCACGAGTGACCGTGGTGTCACCGAGAGCAGCGCGGCGGATGAGACGCAGGCTTGATTTGAGTGCGGCGCCATTGCGGACGTGGCCGTCCGCCGGTTGAGCCGGTCTGGGAGCTCCGGCACCGCTTCGGACCGAAGCCGATCTTGCAGGCGACGCCAGTCGGTTGGCGTCGGCCCCAACTCCCTTTCGACGAGGGCCTGACGTCCCGTTCTCCAGCCCGGCCAAACCCGATCCAATGGAAAGACCGGACGCTTACCCTGAGGAGGGCGTTCAGCACCAACCGAAGGTATCGGGCTTCAACCAGGAGTGTTAGCCTCCCGCCCCACTTGCATCCCTGTGCCGATCTCCTACGTTCCCGCCGATGGCGCCACCCCAACCGCTATCAGGATACGTCCACCACCCATGCCGCTCCGGGAATGATCGTTCTGCACGCTCTCTGGTCGTTGGATTCCAGGCTGCTGGTGTGGAGCGAAACAACGGACGCGGCGGGGAAGCGGAAGCGCGGTCGACGCATTGCACGCGAGGGTCCGCCGCGGCACCCGTTCGCCTGCCGGTCCGACGCGCTCCGGGAGGCGATCGAGATCGCCAGTGGTGAACTGCTTGCCGACGGGGCGACGGAAGTGCCGCTCGTCTTGCTACTCCCAACGGCGGCCGGCGCACCGCTCCCGTCGCCCCGGGTCGCACGTGTTCGCCAGGCCGGCACCCCGCCGCCGAGAACCGAGCTCGCACCGTGGTTGATCGATGCGTGGGCGTTCCTCCCACCCGACACCCTCGACCTGCTCCTCCTGCTCGGCGCTACCGAGATCCCGGAGGTGCCCGATGTCGACCTCGGCGACTCGATGCGCTACTGGATCGAGGTCGCCAGGCGCGCCCTGGAGCAGGTCGCACAGGGCAACTTCCTCCCGTTCCTTTCGCTCGATGGCGATGCGTACTTCGCCGGATGGCGCCCAGCGAACAGGATCACGGAAGCCGCCTGGTTTCGTGCGCTCGCCGTTGCCATGCCGCCGGCCTGTCGCGCCTTCGCACAGTCCGGGGACGACTCGTTCGATACCGACTCATCTGCACGAAAGGTGGGCGCAGAGCACGCTCGGCGATCGGCGGCCCATGGCTCCGACGGAGTGGCGGTCGTACCGGAACCGGGTCGCATCGCGGGGGATGAGGGTGACTCCAGCGATAGCCCCGCCAGCATCCGCGGTCTCCGCGCCAGCCTGCTGCTCGAGCGCGCGTTCGAGGCACTGCTGGATGCGGCGGTGCGCCTCTCGCTCGACGGCGAATCGCTACTTCCCTCCGCGCGTCGCAGGCGCGGGACCGATCCTTCGGCCGCCGCCGTAGCGGCATGGCTCGACGCTCTCGTATCCGCCGACGGCGTAATGCGAGGCGATTTGGACGCCCTCGAAGCGTTACGCGCCGACCTCTCCCTACACGCCAACGGTGGCGACGCCGAAAGGCGAACCGCGGGCGGTTTTCGCACCTGCTTCCGCATCGCTCCCCCTCCGGAAACCCCTCCAGACCCACGCGGCGATGTCGATGCGTCCACGGCCCCGGTGGCCGAGGCCAACGGCGATGAATACTGGCGCGTCGACTTCATCCTCCAGGGGCTCGACGATCCGAGCCTGTTGATCGAAGCCGACCAGGTGTGGACGAACGACGGCGGCTGGCTACGCCTCGAGCCGAATGCAGAGCAACAGGACGTCGTTCAACCGCAGGAGAAGTTGCTGGGCGACCTGGGCCGGGCACGCCGGATCTTTCCCGCCATCGAAGTCGCACTGCGCGACTCACGCCCCACGGGCCTCGAGCTGGACTCGGCAGGTGCGTTGCGCTTCCTACGGGAGACCGCCCCGCTACTCGAACAATCCGGGTTTGGCGTGATGGTTCCCGGCTGGTGGCGCAAGCCCGCGACCCGCCTCGGCGTGAAGCTCGTCGTACAACCGCGTGAGCAGGATGCCGACACCACGGGCCTCGGGTTGCTCGGCCTCGACGCGCTCTGCGCCTACGAGTGGAAGCTGTCCCTGGGCGAGGAGGAGATAGACCCGGCCGAGTTCCAGGCGCTCGCGGCTATGAAGGTCCCACTGGTACGTGTACAGGGCCGCTGGGTGGAGCTCGACCCGCACCAGGTCGAGGCCGCGTTGAAGCTGCTCGACGCGCGGAACGGCGCCGATAATGGCCCCGATGACGGTGCCGATTCCGACGGGATGACCGCCAGCGAGGTGTTGCGCCTGGCGACGGGCGCCGCCAATGGACCCGGAGACCTTCCGGTGACTGCCGTCGAGGCCAGCGGCTGGATGAGCGCACTGCTCGATCCGTCGGTCGGGAACGAATCGCTCGGTGACACCCCGATGCCCGACTGCTTCACCGGCACCCTCCGACCCTACCAACGACGCGGTCTCGCCTGGCTCGATTTCCTTGACCGCTTCGGCCTCGGTGCCTGTCTCGCCGACGACATGGGGCTCGGCAAGACACCGCAGACGCTCGCCCTGCTGGCGCTCGACCGGGAGCGTCGCCTGGGCGCCTCGAACCCGACAGGCGGAGCGGCGAACACCGATCCGGAGGCCAGAGCGGCCGGGAAGAGAAGAAGGCCCAAGGGAAAGAACAAGGGAGCGTCCCGCGACGGCGCCCCCACCCTGCTGATCTGCCCGATGTCGCTGGTCGGCAACTGGCAGCGTGAGGCCGCCCGGTTCACGCCCGACCTCCGGATCCACGTCCACCACGGCGCCGAGCGGGTGAGCGGCGACGAGTTCCGGGCCGCGGCACTCGACAGCGACGTGGTGATCACCACCTACGCACTCGCCGCGAGGGACCGCACCGAGCTTGCGAGCCTGAAGTGGAGGCGGATCGTTCTCGACGAAGCCCAGAACATCAAGAATTCCGCCGCGAAACAGACGGCCGCGATCCGCGCGATCCCCGCGCCCCGCCGCATCGCGCTCACCGGTACGCCAGTCGAGAACCGACTTGCTGAACTCTGGTCGATCCTCGACTTCCTGAACCCCGGGCTGCTCGGATCCCAGGCGGGGTTCCGGCGGAATTTCGCCATCCCCATCGAGCGCTATCACGATAACGAGGCGGCCTCCCGACTACGCCGGCTTTCCGCACCCTTCATACTCAGGCGGTTGAAGACCGATCGCTCGATCATCCAGGACCTGCCTGAGAAGGTCGAGATGACCGTTTTCTGCAATCTGACCCGCGAGCAGGCCTCGCTCTACCAGGCCACCGTCGACGAGATGCTCGCTCGGATCGCGGCTAGCGAAGGGATCGAGCGCAAGGGCCTTGTGCTCTCCACGATGACCCGGCTCAAGCAGATCTGTAACCACCCGGCCCATCTACTGCGAGACCGCCCCGATCTCGACGGCGACCGTTCCGGTAAGGTCGCTCGCCTCGAAGAGCTCCTCGATGAAGTCCTCGGCCTCGGCGAGCGCGCGCTCGTCTTTACGCAGTACCGTGAGATGGGCGAGCTGCTCGAGGATCACCTGCAACGCCGTTTCGGACACGAAGTGCTCTTCCTGCATGGCGCCACGTCGCGCAAACGCCGCGAGTCGATGCTCCAGCGGTTCCAGTCGGACGACGGACCGGCGATCTTCCTGCTCTCCCTCAAGGCCGGAGGCACGGGGCTCAACCTGACGGCCGCGAACCACGTGATCCACTTCGACCGCTGGTGGAACCCGGCCGTCGAGGACCAGGCGACGGACCGCGCGTTCCGCATCGGTCAGACACGCGATGTCCAGGTCCGAAAGCTCGTCTGTGTCGGCACACTCGAAGAGCGGATCGATCAGATGATCCAGGAAAAGAAGGCGCTCGCGGAGCGAATCGTCGGCGCCGGCGAGGCCTGGTTGACGGAACTCTCTACTGACCGGCTGCGCGAGCTCGTACGCCTTTCGGCCGACGCGGTCGCGGAATGAAGGAGGTCTGGGGGTGATGGGATCTCGGGACAGATTCCCGCCGCGCCGCCCGCCGCGGGAGGCCGTCGGCGGTACGCCCGCCCGCAGCCGACGCGGCGACATCGGTGAGCAGTGGTGGTCCCGGCGCTTCGTCGCTGCCCTCGAGCGGATCGGCGAGAGGGGCCGACTCAGCCGCGGCCGCTCGTATGCCCGCAGTGGTCAGGTGATGGACCTCGACATCGGGCCCGGCCTCGTCACTGCCCTCGTTCAGGGCACTCGACCTCGACCGTACGAGGTATCGATCGAGATCGATGTGTTCACAGACGAGCAGTGGGACAGGATCGAAAACGCCATGGCGCAACAGGCGCTCTTCCTCGCCGCCCTCCTTGCCGGCGAAATGCCCGAAGAGATCGAGCAGGCGTTCGATGCCGCGGGATTCCCGCTCTTCCCGTTGCGAATGTTCGATCTGCGGCCATACTGTAGCTGCCCCGATGCCGGCAACCCCTGTAAACACGCCGCGGCCACGCTCTACATTCTCGCGGAGCGATTCGACGAGGATCCCTTCCAGATCTTCGCCTGGCGAGGACGGACGGAACATGAGCTGGCCCGAAGCCTGCGCCGCCGTCGCACGGCGTTCGATCCCCGTCCACCTGGCGGCGCTGCCGTCGCCGGGGACGACGCAACGGCCGTAGACCCGATCAACCCCGATCCGGTCGGCTTCTGGCGTGCCGGCCCCGAGCTGGGTCGGCTCGCCCTGTCACCGCGCGCCCCGACCGCACCCGAAAATGTCCTCCGCCAGCTCGAACCCTTACCTCTGAGCGCCGGCGATGTCCCGCTGATCGACGCCCTCACGCGCGCCTATCGCACCGTCACTCGCAACGCCGAACGTATCGCCTACGATCAGGAGTGATTCGACGAAGAGGTCGAGCGGCCGGTCAACCCGGGCCGGGGTACGAGATGCGGTCGGCATCTACTGTGAGTTCGAGATACGAAGGAATGCACGCTCGTCAAATGCGAGACGGGGGGCGATTTTCGGCATGGGATTGACCTGCAGGATGCGGTGGGTCACGATGCAACCGATACGACGCGCACACGCAAGCCGGCCGATGGCCGGAATCGGTGCCTTCGAGCCCGTTTTCCCCTTGGATAAGCCCCTTCGAATCCTCCGGAGATACGGATCCGCAGGGAGAGCGAGCCGCCGCGCAGGGTCGGATGCGCGTTCAGAGGAGCACGCTTGCCTCGCGCACCGCGGTCAAGAACGATCTTGGCGCCATGCCACAAAACTACCAGACGCACAATATCGATCTGAGCCAACGGCTTTATGAGGCGTTGCTCGAGATGCCGAGTTATGATCCACCACGGCGTGGATTCATCCGGGCCGGTCAGTATCGGGTCGTGGACCTCGTGCTCGAGGACGGCCGCAAACTGGAGGGAATCCTCGCCCTGGACGATACCCTTCTGCTTGCGCCCGACGTCGAAACGTTTACGGCCGAGGAAATCGTGGAAATGACCTCGACACCTCCCGAGAGGCATCCCGATTTTACGATCACGGATACTGAGAGCGTTCGCGACCGCTATAGTATCGAGTGGATGAACGCCGAGCGGCTGGCGATGTTTGGTCCGGAGGACCACGAGGATGAACAAGATTGGCGGAGCGCACCGCTGGACGAGGCGTGGGATGAAGCAATTCGCGACGATCGGTCGATCTACACGTTCGCCGGTGAGATCCCCGCGTGTTGGCACGGCCCGAGGCTGAAGACACTATCCGATGCGGGGTTTGTGGTCAGCGTTTATCGGGTTTCAGACGAAGAGACGATCACGATGACGATCAGGCCCAGGACCATCGGAGTGTGGTCGCAGCTCCATTGTTCCCCGAACGGCCTCACGCTATGCGGGCTGGTAGAGCTGCTCGACCTCCCGGAGGAGACCGCCCGGTACGTTTTCGCGGCCAGCATGCCTCATTACTATGGTAATGGCACGTTCGAGGACTGGGTGAGCGCAGTCCGCGAGCGAGGATTTTCGCCAGATCCCGAGATCGACTTCATCGAAGTTCGTCCTTTCGCGGATACGAGGGACGACTTGACGATCGAGCAGTACTTCGGCGCATCGGCCATGACGTATCCACTCCAGAAGGACGATCCAGAGACCGGATCGAAGAAGGGCGAGCGGATCAACTACGCGCTCGATTCGATCGATCCCGCGACCGTCGCTCGTGCGGCGATCCGCTACAGCCCCGAACTGATCATCCCGGCCACGCACAAGGAGCAGATGGCCTACTTCCGAGGTGCTCGTAGGGATTGGGTCGTCGGTGGAGAGATCGGGCCGAAACCAGAAATGCCAATTATTCTCCGGGCCAAGCGAAACATCACCGTTGCCGAACTGATTGGCGCCGTTTTGTCCGAGACGGCGCGCGCATCGACCCGATTGGAGCCGACGATCGGCAGATGACCAGGCCGGCTAAAGGTATGAAGTTAGGATGGGTTGTCGGCTCCGCGCTCAATCCGCACTTCCACTTCCACCTCGTCATCCTCGATGGTCTCTTCTCGCAAGACGCGACCGACGCGGTCCAGTTCCACCCAGCGAGCGACCTCGGCTCCCGCGATATGCAACGCCTCCAGCAGACGCTACGTCGCCGCGTGCTTCGCCTCTTCCTGCGCCCGCGAGCTCCTCGATGAGCCTACCGTCACCAACATGCTCACCTGGCAGGCGGCCGGCGGCTTCAGTCTCGACGCCTCCGTGCGCATCGCCGACCGATCGTGCCGGCCGCGAGCGACTCCTGCGCTACTGTGCCCGTCCGCCCTTTGCGCTCGAACGCCTGCGCATCGAACGGGCTCCCCCGCCGCAACCCGCGGGCTCAGGATCCGCGCAACCCTCTGGGTTCGACTCGTCCTCTACCCGCCCGCGCGCCCAGGCCCCAATGGGCGTACGCTGCTCGTCCTCTCACCCTTCGAGTGGCCCCCCCTTGTAGCCCATTCCGCTTCCGCCCCCACGGCGACCTCCGCTTCGCTCCGGTTCCTCGCCGCTCGCGCCCGGCTCATCCCCCCACCACGGGTCCACCGCCACCGCTACCACGGCGTCCTCGTTCCCAACGCTGCCCTGCGCGCTCGCGTCACAGCCTGGCCCTCGAGCCAACGGATGCAGCACCCCCGGCTTCCGTCGGCCCCTGACCCCTGCGCAGAGCGCCGGCCGCTCCCGCTGGGCGCAACGGCTCGCTCGGATCTACGAGGTCCTGCCACTGCGCTGCCCCGACTGCGGCGCCGAGATGAGGATCCTCGCCTTTCTCAACGACCCCTTCACTCTCGCCGGGATCCTCCGTCAAGTCGGACTTCCCCACGCTCCGCCACCGCTCACCCCCGCCCGCTCCCCACCGCCCGACGAGCCGGCCTACGACGCCGTTCCTCTCCTCGACCTCGACCAGACGCCCGTCTTCGATCCCACCGATCCGGACCCCATCCCGGAACTCGACTCCGATCACAGATGCGGCGCCCGAGAGCATCCCTCCGCCCGGCTCCGGACCCTACCGCCGTGCAACCCGGCCAGCGATCGAAAGAGGCGCTCGAAGATCTCCTCCCCGCCGGGTCCGTCGCGACCGTGGAGCTGGACGTTCAGGAGCGGGATCGCTACGGGCGCCTCCTCGCCTACCTCTACCGGGAGGACGGGCTGCGGATCAACGAGGAGCTCCTTCGCACCGGTTACGCGGTGGTTGGCGTGTACCCACCGAACGTGGCCTATGTGGATCGGTTTCGTGCGATAGAGGACAGCGCTCGAGTCGCTGAGTGAGGTTGTCCCGTTTCAGTGGACAGGGTGAG
>WHSP01000176.1 GCA_009380025.1 Gemmatimonas sp.
TGGTGCCGCTGGCGGTCCGTTCGCAGCTCATTCGCATGGATATCCCGGTAATGATCGGATTCTCGGCGCTGGCCCTGGTGCTGGCGGTGGACGAAAAGTCGCAAATTCAGGCGCTGGATCGCACCCAACCGATGCTGCCCCTGCGGCCGGGCCAAGTCGAACGCCGACCCATGACTACATCCGCCACGGCACGACGACCCTGTTTGCCGCGCTCGACGTGAAAACCGGCCACGTGATTGGCGAAGTGCATCGCCGGCATCGGGCCAAGGAGTTCCTCGCGTTTCTGAAAACGATCGACACGAACGTGCCGCCGGATCTCGACCTGCATCTGATCCTGGACAATTACGGCACGCACAAGACCCCGCTGATCAAGCGCTGGCTTCTGCGCCACCCACGCTTTCATCTGCACTTTACGCCCACGGGATCGTCCTGGGTCAACCTGGTCGAATCGTGGTTTACCGTCTTCACCCGCAGGCGCCTCAAGCGCAGCGCACATCGTAGCACCCGTGCCCTGGAACAGACGATCCGCGAGTACTTGGATAGCAACAACGCGAACCCGAAGCCCTTCGTATGGACCAAGACGGCCGACGAGATCCTGGAAAAACTCGGAATGTTTTGTAAAACAATTTCAGACTCAATAGACTAGAAGGCTATTGAAAAACAGGCTGCCCTTCTAGTGCATGGTGGCGAGCATTCGACCCATCCGTGCGATCTCCAGACGCTGGTCGGAGTCGACGTGGGCCGCGAACTGATAGATGTCTGCGTTCTCGGCGGCCCCCGGCGAGTCGAGCAAGCGATCGACCATTACCAAAGCACCCTGGTGATGGCGAATCATGGACTCCAAGAAGAGAACGTCGAAGGCGATCCCCGAGGCGGCGTCGAGCTCGGCCAGCTCGGATTCGGTCAGCATGCCGGGCATCATCGGCTGGACACCCACGGAGACCGGCTGCTGCTCCCCGTGGCCTTCCAGACCATGGTCCTCGAGCCAGCGCTGAATGAAGGCGATCTCGTCGACTTGCGAGAGCTCGATCCGTTGGGCGAGCAGCGGAATCGCTTCCGTGCTCGTGCGCTCTCGCACGAGGGCCGTCATCTCCAGGGCCTGCTCGTGGTGATGAATCATCCCCCGCATGAAATCAACATCGGCCTCGGTCGGTGCCCAGGTCGAGGTCGACACCGAGGGCCCAGTTCGAGCCGCCCCACATGCCACGGTCCCTAGCGCAATCATCACCGCCAGGACGAAGCTCCTCAACAAATGGCTCATGGCTTCGCGTGCTGAAAACGAGTGTGCCGCGATCTCGTCTGCATCTGCAAGGCCAGCGGCGTGAATTGGCTCACGCAAAGACGCGAAGGCGCGGAGTCTCGATCCTGGTGACCGACTCGCTTCCTTCGCGTCTTCGCGTCTCCGCGTGAGACCCCCTCGAGCTAGTTCTCCTCCGCGGGTTCCAGGCGAACGATCCGGTTCATGCCGTCCTCCGTTCGCTCGTCCAGCGCGAGGTAGACGAAGCCGTCGGGGCCCTGGCGGATATCGCGAATCCTGGCGAAGCCCAGGAGGAGGGGAGGCCGCTCCATCCGACCCACGACGCGGTTGTCATCCCCAACGAGGGGGAGTCGCGCAAGCTGCGGACTCGCCAGGCCACCCATGAAGATGCTACCCGTCCACTCTGGGAATCGATCGCCAGCGTAGATCATCAGGCCAGAGGTGGCGATCGAAGGGGTGAAGTGCTGGACGGGCTGCTCCATGCCCTCTTGCTCCCGGACGGCGTGGAGCGTCTCACCACCGTAGTTGACGCCATATCCGATGACCGGCCAGCCATAGTTCCGGCCGGGCAGGACGAGGTTGAGCTCGTCGCCGCCCTGCGGTCCGTGCTCGCTCTGCCACAGGTCGCCGGTTTCGGGGTGTAGCGCGAGGCCCTGTGGGCTGCGGTGTCCATAACTCCAGATCGAAGGCTCGGCCCCCGCCTGACCGACGAACGGGTTGTCCGAAGGGATCCGACCGTCGTCGTGGATCCGGTTCACCGTCCCCTGGTGGTTGGATAGATCCTGTGCCGGGTGATCTTCACCGAGGGCCGGAGGCGCCTGTCGATCGCCGACGGTGATGAAGAGGTACCCGTCCTCATCGAAGACGAGCCGGGAACCATAGTGCCCGCCAGTCGAGCTCCATGCCTTCGCCTCGAAGATCTCCTCGACGTCGTGCAACTGATCGTCCTCGAAGCGAGCCCGGATCACCGCCGTGGTCCCCTCACTCCCGTCTTCGTTGGGCTTCGAGTAGCTCAGGTAGATCAGCCGATTCGATTCGAATTCCGGATGAGGCACGACGTCCAGCAACCCTCCCTGCCCTTCATAACGGACCTCCGGGACTCCCGGAACCGGGTTCGGAAGCAACTCACCGCCCCGCACGATCCGCAGTCGGCCCGGCTGCTCGGTGAAAAGCATGTCCCCGCTCGGCAGGAAAGCAATCGACCATGGGTCCTGCACCTCGTCTACCACGGTCACCACACGGAACGGCCCGCTCTCCGACGAATAGACGGGAGCCTGTGCCGAAAGCAGGGTCGCTCCGACGGCAACGAGAGCGAGGCTGCCGAGGATCGTGCGAAGTGTCGGAATCCGGAGCACCTTCTATCACTCCATCGAAGGGGGAGGTGGATTGTGCCGGGTCCGGGCTCGTGCGCTGGATGCAATCCATCTAACATGCAGGGACGCTTCGCGGCGAGCAAGCGGAAGGAACTTCGAGCACCGGAGCGTGATGAAGCACTTGTCGGCCGGCCGCCCAATCGCCAGCTACCGAGCCCGAGACTTCTTTGCGCGAAGCCGTACTTCCTCCAATCCAGGAGCCAGCGAATGCCCTTTGACAGGCGAATCCATCCGACCCGTTCGACGGATTGGCAGCACACGGGAGGCGCCGCCGCCGAGCCGACGGCGATCGAAGCGGAACGGCGTCTGACGCCCTTCCAGGCCGTGAACCTCCAGTTCGAAAGGGCCGCCGATCTGATCGGCCTCGCAGAGGACTTACGGATCGCATTGAAGACGCCCTTCCGTGAGGTCATGGTGGAAGTGCCGCTACGCTGCGTGGACGGGAGGATTCGAACGTTCTCGGGGTACCGGGTCCAACACGACAACTCACGGGGTCCAATGAAGGGCGGACTCCGCTACCATCCGGAAGTCGACTTGGACGAGGTGCGAGCTCTGGCCTCGCTGATGACCTGGAAGACGGCTGTGGTCGGGGTCCCGTACGGAGGTGCAAAGGGGGGGATCAACTGCGATCCGCGCGAGTTCGATCCCCAGGATATCGAACAGCTGACGCGGCGGTTCGTCGGCCGCCTCGAGCCCTTCATCGGTCCGCACGAAGACATTCCCGCCCCCGATGTGAATACCAACGCCCAGGTGATGGCCTGGATCGTCGACGAATACGCCAAGTACCACGGCTTCACGCCGGCTGTCGTCACCGGGAAGCCCCTCGAGCTCGGCGGATCGGTCGGGCGGGAATCCGCCACTGGCAGGGGGATTCTATTCGCGACCCAACGAACCGTCGCGGCTACCGGTACGATCCTCGAAGGCGCTCGGGTCGCCGTTCAGGGGTTCGGCAACGTAGGAAGCTGGACGGCTCACTTCCTGTCGCAGGCCGGCGCCAAAGTGGTCGCCGTCAGCGATATGCATGGCGGCGTCTTCGACGGCGACGGGATCGATGTCGACACGCTGCGGAGGGAAGCCAAGGTGGCTGGCAGGATTCCGGACGGGACGGGAAGAGAGGCCATCACCAACGAGGAACTGCTCGCCCTCGACGTCGACATCCTCATCCCGGCGGCGCTGGGGAACGCCCTCCACTCGCGCAACGCTCCGAGCGTACGGGCGCGCCTCATCGTCGAGGGCGCGAACCACCCCGTGACGCCCGGTGCCGACGAAGACTTCCGGTCACGCGGGATCGTCGTCGTGCCGGACATTCTGGCGAACGCGGGCGGGGTGACGGTCTCGTACTTCGAATGGGTGCAGAACCTCCAGCGGTTTCGGTGGAAGCCGGAACGGGTCGACGAAGAGTTGCACAGCACGATGGACGCTGCCTACGATGCCGTTAGCGAGCTCGCGAAAGCACATGCTACCGACCTCCGCACGGCGGCCTTCGCTCTGGCCATCACCCGGGTGTCCGAGGCAACGAGGCTACGCGGGGTTGGTTGATGCGGTCGCCCGCGGCCGAAGGGGCGGCCCTCTGGCGCGCGGCGGCAGCCGCAACCATAGCTGGAGGTTGCGAGCCTTCGGGGCGCACGGGCTGAGTCGCCGGCCCGATGAATCCGCGCTCGACCCTCGAGCGTCACTCCGTCCGAACTCCTCACCCTACACCTGGAGCCATGTATGATAGGTACGGACCAACGGGCCCGGTTGATCGAACTGGGTCGCATCGCGGCGGTCCTCGCGTTCGCCGTCGTGGTCGTCGCGAAGCCACTGGGTGCACAGTCCGGTAGCTGGACGAGCATCAACGGCGACGACTCCTCCACCCGCTCCTCCACGCTCGATCAGATCACCCCGTCCAATTTCGAGAACCTTCGGGTCGCCTGGGAGTGGCAGGGGGAGGAGGATGCGGGGATCGATCTCGGTGGAGACGTCAATGCACGTTCGCTGCCCGTCTATGCCGAGGGCAAGCTGATCACGACGTCGGGACCCAAGCGGACGGTCGTCGCCCTCGATCCGGCGACGGGTCAGACGCTCTGGAGCTTCCAGGAGCCGGAGACCCCGCGTTGGGAGTATTCAATGCGGTCGAACCACGGGAAGGGTGTCGAGTACGCGCAGATTGACGGACGGGGAGTGGTGTTCATCACGACGCCCGGGTTCTTCCTTCATGCGTTGGACATCAATACTGGCGAGCCGCTTCCCGGGTGGGGAGAGCCGGTGCCGATCGAGGGATTCTCGGAAACCGGTTCGGTCGACATGCTCGCCGATCTGATCGACGGGTGGGATCCTTGGGAGAACCTGGATCAATCGTACAACCCTTCCGAAGGGATCCCCCTCGAAATCGGGTACATCACGACCTCGTCGCCGCCCATCGTCGTCAACGACGTGGTGATCGTCGGGAATTCGGCCGAGCAGGGGTACAATCAGACGCGGCAGGAGATGATCCCAGGCGACATCCTCGCCTACAGCGCGCGCACGGGTGAATTCCTCTGGAAGTTCCACGTTCTGCCGCGACCCGGAGAGCTCGGTCACGATACCTGGGAGAACGACGCGTGGGAGTGGACCGGCGATATCTCCTCCTGGGCGCCTCTCTCCGCCGACGCCGAACGCGGGATCGTCTATATCCCGACCAACGGCGCGACGATGGACTACTACGGGGGTTTCCGACCGGGAGACAACCTGTTCAGCAGTAGCCTCATCGCGCTCGACATCCAGACCGGCGAGCGGATCTGGCACTACCAGCTCGTCCACCACGACATCTGGAACTACGACACGCCGGTCGCTCCAATCCTGATGGATGTGACCGTGGACGGCGAGCAGGTCCCGGGCCTCTTCCAGGCGTCGAAACAGGCGTTCGTTTACGCGTTCAACCGGGAGACCGGGGAGCCGATCTGGCCGATCGTGGAGAGGCCCGTGCCGCAGTCACAGGTCCCGGGTGAGCAGCTGGCGGAGACCCAGCCATTCCCGACCCGGCCTCTTCCCTACGACCTGCAGGGGCGGACGGAAGAGCACCTGATCGACTACACACCGGAGCTCCAGGAGATGGCTCGGGAGCGGGCGATCGAAGGCGGTCATTTCGCGCCGCTGTACAATCCGCCCCGGCACGCAGGGAACGAGGAGAATCTAGGCCCCGCCCCACTGTGCCCCGGCAGCACCGGCGGCGTCAACATCACCGGTCCGCCCGCGGCGGATCCGACCTCAGGCGTGATGTTCATTACCTCGCACAGTGGCTGCACCGGCGCCTGGCTCGTCTCCGGAAATGAAGTCGACTTCGAGGGTCAGACGGGCAGCACCGTCGTCGATTTCGCCCGTGGTCAGTTTGGTGAGGAGAACGGGCCTCCGGACGACCTCGACGGTCTTCCGATCTGGAAGGGTCCGGTCGGTCGTATCACCGCGATCGACATGAACACCGGAGAACACCTCTGGGCCATTCCCCATGGCGATGCTCCCCAGGAGGAGCAGGAGATGTTGCAGAACCATTCTCTCCTGCAAGGCATCGACGCACCGACCAATCGGGGGCGCTCGGGTCACGCCGCCCTTCTCGTCACGCCCACGATCTTGATGGCGACGGGGCAGACCGCCGACGATACCTCTCACCTTTTCGCGATCGACAAGGCAACGGGCGAGAGGCTGGCGCAGGTCGCCACGCCGTCCCTCGGGCGATACGGAATCATGACCTACATGCACGAGGACAAGCAGTACGTGGTGCTCCCCGTGCAGGGCGGATATACGGCGCTGGCGCTGCCGTAGGATCGTTGTTGCAGTAGCCAGTTGCCGGGGGCATCCTGGGGAACTGGCATCGATGGACGTCAGGCGGGCGAGACGCCCGCGCTCCCAGGGGGTGCCAGCCAGGCAGGAGCAGGTTGTTCCTGGGAGAGCGGGGCTCCCCTCTGTTCGGGGAGCCCCGCACGTTCACAAACGCCGTCATGCTCCATTGTCTGCCGCCAGATGGCCCGCCGCTTGCGCGCTGCCAGGCCATTGTTCATGGCGATTCTCATCGCCGTCATCGATCGATTGATCGGAGAGGACAGTGGAAAGAATTTTCCCGCTCGTTCTTTTCGCAATTTCCCTTTTCTCGACCCTGGTAGCGGCGTGCGGCCCCGCAGAGGCCGAGGATGGCGCAGAAACCATCGCGGTCGTGGATGCGGCGTTGCCGTCGGAGGCCCCGGAGCAACCGGCCGCAAACGAGCCACCGGCTCCGGATCTCGAGATCCTTCCCGCTGATCCACGGGAGAACGCGCCCGCGCAGATCCGCGGCATCTACCTGAACGCCTCCGCCGCAGGGACGCCGGACCGGCTGCGCGCCCTCCTCGATCTGGCCGATCGAACGGAGATCAACACGTTCGTCGTCGACATCAAGACCGAGTCGGGGATTCACTACCGCAGCCAACTCCCGCTCGCACGTGAGCTGACCCGACCCGCCCAGGTCACGATCGAGTCGCTCGAAACGCTGGTCGATTCACTCCACGCCCACGACATCCACGCGATCGCCAGGATCGTGGCGTTCAGGGATCCCGTGCTGGTCGCATCCAGACCGGCCTGGGCGATCCGCAATCCTGAGGGGGGGATCTGGGTCGATCGGGAGGGAAACCGGTGGGTGAGCGCTTGGAATCCCAATGCTTGGACCTACAACATCGACATCGCAGAGGAGGCTGCGCGGGCGGGGTTCGACGAAGTCCAGTTTGACTATGTCCGCTTCCCGGAGGCCTATCAGAGCCTCCCCACCCAGATCCATCCCGAAGCACCAGCCGGAGAAGACAAGACATCCGCGATCGCTACCTTCCTGAAGGCCGCACGCGACCGCCTCCACCCGCTCGATGTGATCGTTGCGGCGGATGTCTTCGGGATGTCCATGAACGGCGCGGACGATGTCGGAATCGGTCAACAGTGGGAGCGCTTGGCCGTGGTTGTCGATCATCTGCTCCCGATGGTCTATCCTTCCCACTACTTCCCGACCCATCTCCCCAATGTCGAGACCCCCAACCGAATGCCTCGGCGGACGATCGAGATCGCCGTCGGGATGGGGGTCATCCGCAACGCACGGATTACCGAGGCCGGTGTTACGCCCGCCCGAATCATTCCCTGGCTTCAGGCGTTCGATGCCCCCTGGGTCGATCGGGACTATCACTACGGTCCCGATCAGGCCCGTGCGCAGATCGAGGGCGCCTACGAGGTCGGCCTCGAAGACTGGATCTTCTGGCATCCCGGCTCCCGCTATGACGCCGTCCAGGCTGCCTTCGAAACGGATCTCCTACCACACGCCCGCGATTACCAACCCCCTCCGTCTCTCATAGGCCGCATGGATCGCTACGAAGGGTGGGGCATGCGCGCCTCGCGCGAACGCGCCCTCCAGGATCGTTGAGCCGTACCCCCAATCCATAGCCCCATCGAGCTCTGGCACCCTGCATGATCCCTTGCCGCGGGCGTCGACGTGTCGACGCTCCCGTTCATCGCACCACTTGTATTGGCTCGAGTTCCTTTTCCTCACTCCCGTGCAACGCCGGCAACAGCGCCGTCGTGATCGCCAAGCTCACCGACTCGACGCCTCGGCACCCCGCCAACTCGCTCGTCAACGAACGAAGCACTCCGCCCGGCCCCTGTACCAGAAGCGCTTCCAGGCTCTTCCCATGCTCCAGGAACACGTGCTGCGACGAGATGACCTCCTTAAGGTACCGACGTTGGATCCGGTTGACCCTTCCCCTCACCTGCTCCCGTTCGTTCGTGTACACTACCGCGATCACCCCCGCTACCACCCGCTCCCCTATCTCGCCCTCGTGCTCTAGCACATAGCGCCGGATCATCTCACGGCCAAACTTTCTTCCTGCCGTGCGAGGCTCCGTCTGATCTAACGCGCAGCAGAGCAGACTCTGCGTTCCCCGCGTCTCCGGTGAGCTTCGAGGGGTGGAATCGGGGCGAGTGCGCTACGAGCGGGCAGAAGCGACCGGTCCACTCGGACATCGCCGTCGACGTGAAGACGGCGATGTCCGAGTGGACCGGGAGGGTAAAGAAGAAGGTGGTTTCGCGACCGCTCAGGGTGTGATCGCGTCCACCCCGGCCTGGGAAACCTGCTCGTCTTCTTCCGCGCGGACACCGCTCGTCCCCACGGCACCGACAACAGTCCCGTCGATGAGGATCGGGACACCACCGGCGAAGGTCACCCCGTCCGGCACCTCGTCCA
>WHSP01000177.1 GCA_009380025.1 Gemmatimonas sp.
GATCTGCACGATTTCTCTTCGGCCTTCGCGCAGCCTGTTTTTCAACAGCCTTCTATGCCTGTGGGCGCCTGGGGCGACTCGCCTGCAAAGCGCTGAGGATGCGATGCAGGAGCTCAGGTTCTGGAGATCGAAAGTCCGCCGTCCACCAGCAGCGCGATTCCCGTCGTGAAGGAGGCTGCATCGGAAGCAAGATAAAGGACTGCCCGCGCAATCTCCTCAGGCTGGGCCATGCGTTTCAGTGCGTGGAGTCCCTCCACGAAGGCCCTCACCTCGGGAGTCGCACCAGGAGCGTTCGCAATGTTGGCGGGAGTATCGGTTCCCCCGGGAAGAACGGCGTTGGCCCGGATGCCGCTGGCCCCGTGTTCGGCAGCGAGGGTCTGGACCAGACCGATCAATCCTGCCTTACTGGCCGCGTAAGCAGCCATCCCGGGCATCCCCACGGTATGGCCCACGAACGTCGAGGTGAAGATCAGCGAGCCGCCACCGCGCTCGAGCATAGCCGGCACCTGGTACTTCGCACCCAGAAAAGCACTCGTCAGATTCGTCTCCAGCGTGTCGCGCCAGCCCTCGACGGACACCTCAGCGACTGGGCCCGCCTCTCCAACGGTACCAACGTTGTTGAACGCGATATCGAGTCCACCGAACCGCGCCACGGCCAACTTCACCAGGGCCTGCGCGTGACTTTCGTCCCGAACATCACCGGCGAGCGCCACCGCCTTCCCGCCAGTACTCGTGATCTCGGAGACGAGCGCTTCGATTTCCGCGCGACGTCGCGCCGTAACGACAACACTGGCGCCCTCCCGGGCCAATAGCTTCGCGGTGGCATAGCCGATTCCGGAGCTTGCGCCAGTGACAATGGCGATCTTCTGTAGCAGCTCGGGCATATATCCTCTCTAATGGGGTACTGAAAGGGCCGTTCCCGCCGTGCGACCACCCGGGCCGGGCGGTCGCTTCGGCGCGAGAGAAGGATAGACACCACAGTGGGCGCGATTCCACCCGAAAGTTGCGCTTGAATTCCACCGGCCGTGTGAGGGGTAGCCGAATACCAGCGCAAGAACCGGATCGCGAGGTGAGTGAGCGATTGGGTAGCTTGTCAAGCGAGAACCAACTACAAACCGATTTTCGTGGGCCCTCACATGAATGGACGACTTGCCGACGATGCCGATCTGAGATCGGCCAGCCATGGTGCCGATGCGATCGACCCCGAGACCGCCTGGACAGCCGTCCTCTCTCGCGATCCACTCTTTGACGGAGTCTTCTTCTACGCCGTGCGAACGACCGCTATCTACTGCCGTCCAATCTGCCCTTCGCGCCGCCCATTGAGAGAGAACGTGGCGTTCTTCCGATCATCCCATGGAGCCGAGGCCGCAGGCTTTCGGCCGTGCAGGAGATGTAGACCGGATGGAATTGCCAGAACGGCGGCGGCGACCGCCGTCGAGGGCGCTCGTAGCTACCTGGATGAGAATTCCGACCGGACCGTAACCCTGGATGAGTTGAGCCGCGTGGTGCACATGAGCCCCTTTCACCTCCAGCGGATGTTCAAGCGACTCACCGGGCTGTCACCGCTCCAGTATCTACATAGGCGTCGGTCCGAGAAGCTCCGGGAATCGCTCCGAGCCGGTGCGCCGGTCGGCCGGGCAATGAATGACGCTGGGTACGGATCCAACAGTCGGCTCTACGATCAAGCAGACGCTCATCTCGGAATGACGCCCTCGACGTACGGCAAGGGAGGCCGGGGAATGCGAATCGAGTACGCGTTGAGTCAATGCCGTCTCGGGCTCGTGCTCGTGGCTGCGACCGAGAGGGGCGTGTGTGCGATCTCCTTGGGCGAAGACGCGCACGAACTGATCGCAGATCTCGAGGGCGAATACCCCAACGCGCAAATCGCGCCTGCCGAGAAGGGGTTGGGCTCGGCTGTGCGCGCCGTCCTCGAGTATCTCGACGGGTCCCAGACGGGTCTGGACCTCCCGCTCGATGTTCAACCCACCGTCTTCCAGATGCGGGTGTGGAGGGCTTTACGTTCCATCCCGTATGCCGCCACCGCCTCGTACGGAGAGGTAGCCGTAATGATCGGCGCACCTACCGCCGCGAGGGCCGTCGCCCGGGCATGCGCAACGAACCCAGTCGCGCTCGCTATTCCGTGTCACCGCGTGGGTCGGGAGGACGGTCAGCCGAGTGGCTATCGCTGGGGTCCGCAGCGCAAGCAGCGTCTGTTGGAGATGGAGGTCGCCCAGCGGAGGAAAGCGTGATCCAGGGTCAAATCAGTGCAGAGGTTGTCGGGACCGTACGCGCCCCGAACCTCAGGCGGTCGCTTCCTGCGTTGGTAATGGTCTTCTTGCTCGCGGGGGCGGCGACCGCCGCGTCCCAGGAAGAAGTTCCCACCACGGTCCAGCCGGTCTTCGATGGCTGGTTCAGGAACCCGGACGGGTCGTTCTGCCTCTCCTTCGGATACTACAGCCGGAGCACGGACAGGGTCGGCGAGATCCCGCTCGGACCGAACAACTTCATCGAGCCCGCGATCTTCGACGGCCACCAGCCCACACACTTTCTACCGCAGCCGCAGGATCGCGGGCCCGGACGCGGCATTCGGCACTGGGGCGTATTCACGGTAAGGGTCCCGCCGGACTTCGGTGATCGGGAGGTACGATGGACGTTGCGGATGAACGGACGTACCTTCTCCGTTCCCGGACACGTCCGGCACCCGAACTATGAGATCGACCCACTCGCCGTCGATACGCGGAGGGTCGAGGCACCACGCCTGCGACTGGTGGCCAATGGGCCGGTCGGTGTGGGGCCTGACGGCGTGTCGGCGGGTCCGATCAACGCCGAGGTCGGGGCGCCGCTCGAAGTCACCGCCTGGGCGGACGATGAGACGGCGCCGCCGGTCACCCTCCGGTGGTTCAAGCATCAGGGGCCGGGCGAGGTCGTATTCGCCTCCCGTCAGCTCCCGGTCGATCCTGCGGTCGGGTGGGCTGCGACGGACATCACCTTCTCCGAACCGGGCGACTATGTTCTGCGGGTTCGGGCCACCAACTTCGCCACGGAGTTCGACCGGTTCTGTTGTTGGACGAACGGGTACCTGGCGGTGTCGGTCAGCAATCCGGATTAGCAATGGGCCATGCCCGCATTCCACCATGTCGTCATTCCCGCGAAGGCGGGAATCCAGGGCGAGACAGCCGGCGGAGCAACTGGATCCGATGACATACCTGAGTGCCGGCGACTCGACTACGCGGATGTTTCGAGGACCCGCATCGCCGCCGCTACGCCGCCCTCCTGGATAGGGACATTGGACAGCCGCAATCCGGATTCGACGCCCGCGAGAGCGGCGATCAACATGAGATCGTTCAGATCCCCCAGGTGTCCGATCCGGAAGACTCTACCCTTGAGGCGCCCGAGACCTGAGCCGAGTGTGAGATCGTACCTCTCGAGGATGACTTTGCGAAGCCGATTGGCATCGTGCTCCCCGGCCAGGCGAACCGCGGTGAGCACGTCGCTATACTCACGTGGCTCGGTACACTGAAGCTCCAGCCCCCACGCGTCCACCGCAGCGCGCGCGGCAGCGCCGAAGCGGCTTTGACGCCGGATCACGTTCTCGAGTCCCTCCTCCCGCAGCATCCGGAGCGCCTCGCGGAGCCCCACCAGCAGGTTGGTGGCCGGGGTGTAGGGGAAGTAGCCGTCGGCATTCGCCTCGAGCAGCCGATCCCACGCCCAGTACGACCTCGGGAGTCTGGCGCGTTTGCCGGCCTCGAGGGCTCGCGGCCCGATTGCGAGAAAGGCGAGGCCTGGTGGGAGCATCAGGCCTTTCTGGGATCCGGCGATCGTGATGTCCACGCCCCAATCGTCGTGGCGGTAGTCGAGCGAGCCGAGGGAGGAAACGGCGTCGACGAGGAGCAGCGCTGGATGGTCCGCCGCATCGATCGCCGCACGCACGTCCGCGATTCGGCTCACCGCTCCGGTCGATGTCTCGTTGTGGATGACTGCGACCGCTTTGATGCGACCCTCGCGGTCGGCCTTCAAACGCTCCTCGATCGCATCGGGATCGGCTCCACGGCGCCAATCACCCGGAAGCACGTCGACATCCAGCCCGAGCCTCTCGCCGACCTTCGCCCACTCCATTGCAAAGTGACCCGTTTCGTAGATCAGCACCCCATCCCCAGTGCTCAGCGTGTTCACCAGCGCTGCCTCCCAGGCGCCGCTGGCCGAGGAGGGATAGATGACGACGTCGTGCCTCGTGCGGAAAACGCCACGCAGCCCATCAGAGATTTCGCGGGTCAGCTTCGGGAACTCGGGGCCGCGGTGGTCGATCGTCGGTTCCGCGATCGCCTGCAGTACGCGCCGAGGAACGTTCGTTGGACCGGGGAGCTGAAGAAGGTGCCAACCGGTGGGGTGCCTGGCCACGGCGTGCCTTACGTCGAAGTGCGGGGATTTGGCGGATAACCGAGGTGTCGTCGCCGGGAGCGGGGAAGTGTAGGAGAGGCGGCGGGAAGCTGTCAATGTGCCCCTCGGTAGCCGCTCGTCACGTTTCGATGTGAGCGATCCGTAAAACGGAACTAGAATTTACCGCAGAGGCGCAGAGGGCGCAGAGAACTCTCTGCCGAGGATGTAGTTCTCTGCGCCTCGGCGGTGATTCAGTTTTGGAGGCCTTCGGATAGAGCCGATCGCCGATAGCCGATTATAGCCGATAGCCCTTTGCCATGCTGAGACGTGCCTCACACGATAGACCGTTAGCCGAGCTCGAGGCGGAGCTGGCGCGCTCCTTCTCCGGCGAGCTGAGATTCGATCGCTACACCCGTCACCTGTTCGCGACCGATGCGAGCATGTACGCGATCGAGCCGCTCGGCGTTGCCTTTCCACTCGATGCCGACGACGTCGTCGCCGCGGTGGAGACGGCGACTCGCTTCGGCATCCCCGTCCTTCCTCGCGGTGCCGGAACCAGCCTCTGCGGCCAAACGGTCGGTGAGGCGCTCGTTCTGGACTTCTCCCGGCACATGCATTCGATCCTGGAGATCGATCCGGACGCGCGACTCGCCCGGGTGCAACCGGGAGTCGTGCAGGATGACCTGAACCGAGCCGCCGCCGCCCATCACCTGCTCTTCGCTCCCGATACTTCGACGTCGAACCGCGCCACGATCGGTGGGATGATCGGCAATAACTCGTGTGGCTCGCGCTCGGCCCGATTCGGCATGACGATCGATCACGTCGAGTCGGTCGACGTTGTGTTGTCGGACGCCAGCCGTGCCCGGCTCCGGGCACGAAGCTCCGACGAAGTGGCCGCCCTCCGAAAGCTGAGCTCGCTCGAGGGGCGGCTATACCGGGAGGTGCCCCGGCTGATCGAGTCGAAGGCCGAGGCGATCCGCCGCGACGTGCCGCCGCATTGGCGCAGGTCGGGCGGCTATCGGCTCGAGCGGATGCTGCCGGAGGCCGGGCCATTCAGCCTCGCGAACCTCGTCGTGGGGTCGGAAGGAACGCTGGCGGTGACTGTAGAGGCCGAGGTGCGTCTGGTCCCAGCACCGGGAGCGGTCGCGGCCCTGGTCGGGCATTTCGAGTCGGTAACCGGGGCGATCGACGCTTCAGCGGCAGCGATGGAGTGTGGCGCGACCGCGGTCGAGCTGATCGACCGGATGATTGTCGACCTCGCCCGCGGCTCACCGATCCACCGGCACCTTGCCGAACAGCTCCAGGGGGATCCGGGCGCGATCCTCTGGGTCGAGTTCTACGGGGCGACGCCAGGGGAGGCTGCCGCGGGAATGGAAACGCTGCATGACCGGTGGGCCCGCGACGGGAGCGCCTACGCCACGATCGCCGCTCCAACAGCCGGTCAGCAGAAAGGATTCCGAGAGCTCCGCAAGGCGGGGCAGGGGCTGCTGGTCTCGGCGGGACGGGGTCGGGAGCGATCCCTGGCGTTCGTCGAAGACACCGCAGTGCCGCCGGAGCGACTCGCCGAGTACGTGGCTCGCTTCGCCCGGCTGCTGGAGGAGAACGATCTCCGTGCCGGATTCTACGGTCACGCCTCCGCGGGCTGCCTCCACATCCGTCCCTTCATCGACCTCACGCGACCCGGTGAGATCGAGAAGATGCGGCGCGTCGCGGAGGCGGTCTGCGTGATGGTCCGGGAGTACGGCGGGATGAACAGCAGCGAGCACGGTGACGGGATCGCCCGCGCCGAGTTCAACCGCCAGATCTTCGGCGATGAGGTGTACGACGCGATGCGCGAGGTCAAGGGCATCTTCGACCCATCGAACCGACTGAACCCCGGGAAGGTGGTCGATTCGCCGCGAATGACAGACCACCTTCGCGAGCCGTCCCTCCCGAAGGCGCCGCCGCTGGAAACCTACTTCGAGTTCGACTTCGAGGACGGAATGCGTGGCGCCGCGAACCGCTGCATGCGGATCGGCGCCTGCCGCAAATCGGCGGGCGCAGGGGGTACGATGTGTCCGTCCTACATGGCGACGCGCGAGGAGGAGCATTCCACGAGAGGCAGGGCGAACGCGCTCGTTCACGCGCTTTCTTCGCCGGATCCGGCCGCCGCTCTGAGCGATTCGCGCCTCCACGAGATCCTCGACCTCTGCCTCGAGTGCAAGGCCTGCAAGACGGAGTGCCCGATGTCGATCGACCTCGCCGCGATGAAGTCAGAGGCGCTGTCGAAGTACTTCGAACGCCACGGCACGCCGCTCCGAGCGAAGGTGTTCGGGCATGTTCGCATCCTGAACCGCCTCGGCTCAGCGCTCGCACCGTTCTCGAACCTCGGTGCGAATGCGCCGTTCGCCCGCCGAGCGCTCGAGAGATGGGTCGGGATCGATCGCCGCAGGCCGCTGCCACGGTTCCGACGCCGCACGCTGAGCGCCTGGTACGACCGTCGAAGCCGAAGTGGGCGATCGCAAGGCAGGGGACCCGGGACTCGGGGCATCCTCGCTTTCCTTGCGGACTCCTTTACGACCTATACCGAGCCCGAGATCGGCATAGCGGCCATCGAGCTCCTGGAAGCTGCCGGGTGGGAGGTGCGGTTGGTAAGCAATGTCTGCTGCGGCCGGTCGCTGATCTCCAAGGGGCTCCTGGCCGAAGCCAGGCAGCGCCACGCCAAGCTCATCGAGACACTCCTGCCCTTCGCCCGGCAGAACATTCCGATCGTCGGTTGTGAGCCGTCGTGCATCTCGACTTTGGGCGATGAGCTGCCGGCCCTCGCCGGACGCTCGTCCGAATCGCTCGAGATCTCCCGACAGGCTCGCCTCGCCGACGAGCTCGTCGCAGAGGCGATCGCCGACGGCTCACTGTCGATCGACCCCGACAGCGAGGTGGCCGACCGACAAATCCTGTTCCACGGGCACTGTCACCAGAAAGCGGCGCGAGCGACGGCCGCGAGCGTCAAGCTCCTGCAGTCCATCCCCGGAGCAACCGTCGACGTCCTGGACGCCGGATGTTGCGGCATGGCGGGCTCGTTCGGCTTTGAGGCCGAACATTACGAACTCTCGATGCGTATCGGCGGCATGCGACTATTCCCCGCGGTGCGAAGCTCCCAGGCCGATGCGCTAATCGCCGCCACGGGCGTTTCCTGCCGCCAGCAGATCGCCCACGGGACCGGCAGGACCGCCCGCCATCCCCTTCATCTCCTGCGCTCGGCGGTGACTCTCCCATGATCACGGACAGTGCGATTGTCGCCCTCGCCGGCCTCACCGCCGTCGTGGCCCTTCTCTTCTTGCTGATCACTCGCCGCCGCTGGCACGTCTTCATCGCTCTCCTGGTCCCGATCCTCCTCTTCGGGCTGATCCCGGGGATCGACCTGAGCCTTTTCATCGCCGCCTTCGAGGAGGGGTTCGGCAGCACGGTCCAGAGCATTGCTGTGGTGATCGTTCTCGGGTCGTTGCTGGCGGAGGCGCTGAAGCACACGGGTGGAGTCGAGCGGATCACGGTCTCGATGATCCGCCTCGTCGGTGATAAGCGAATGCCCCTCGCCCTTACGCTGAGCGGTTTCGTCATCGGCATCGCAATCTTCTCGGACGTCGGCTACGTCATCCTCAACCCGCTCGTCCATTCCGCCGCGCTGAAGACGGGGATGAACATGAGCGTAATGTCGACGGGGCTGGTGGGTGCGATGCAGCTCACGCACGCGCTGGTGCCGCCGACTCCCGGACCGCTCGCGGCCGTCGCTCTGGTTGAGGCGAACATTGCGGCGGTCATCATGTTCGGCTCGCTCGCGACCTTTGTGGGCGCGCTCGCCGGCTATGTCTTCGCCCGGGTCGTCGGCCCGCGGATCGAGTCGCCCCCCTCAGAGGAGTTCGTCGGGCAGTCGTTCATCGAGCGGGGCTTGGAGTCACAGCTCCCGTCCACGGCATCGGCCTACGCGCCGATCCTGATTCCGCTGGCGCTGATCGCCGGTCAGAGCGTTGCCGAAATCCTGCTGCCATCGGAACATCTCCTGAATCGGGTGATGCTCTACCTCGGCTGGCCCGTCGTGGCGCTCGCCATCGGCGTCCTTCTCGCGTACCGGAATACCCGGAGTGACGACGCCGGCGCACGTCGGTCGACCTGGGTGGAGGAAGCCCTCCGGATGTCCGCGATGATCATCATGGTGACCGGTCTCGGCGGCTCCCTCAGCCAGATCCTGCGGGAAACGCCGGCGGTCGACGCCATCGCCGAGGGTGTGGCAGCAACGGGTCTTCCGTCGATCTTGCTCCCGTTCGTCCTCGGCATCGTCGGGAACATGATTACGGGTTCGACCACGGTGGGCGTCATCACCGCCGCGGCGATCGCGGCGCCGTTGATGGGGACGCTCGGCCTCAGCCCCGAGGCCACGAT
>WHSP01000178.1 GCA_009380025.1 Gemmatimonas sp.
GGAGCGGCGAGGAAGCACAACGCAGAGCTGCGCGATTTATCAACGGCCTTCTAGCCCGATCCCTGCATGCCGGCCGCTGCCCCATCCGGTTGACGCCCCCGTATCCAAAGGTCATGATTCGCGCCGTTCCCCTCGACCGCCGGCCCGAATGAACCTGCAAGCGATCATCTCGCACCCCACGGTACGCAACGCCCGCTCGGCAATCCACAGCCGGGATCGCGAAACCGTGAACGAGCAGGTTCGCCTCGTATCGATCCCCGCGCCGACGGGTCAGGAAAGCGAGCGTGGGAAGTATGTCGGGAAGCGATTCAAGGAGCTGGGCCTCGAGAAGTCGCACATGGACGACGTGGGCAACGTCGTCGGCTTTCTCCGCCGGCCGAAGGCCCGGCCGAACGGCGCAAGCGGGCCGGTTTTGCTCACGGCGCACCTCGACACGGTCTTCCCTGACGGCACCCCCATCGAGCCGCAACGCGAGGGGCAGCGCATCCGCGCTCCCGGAATTACTGACAACGCGCGCGGTCTCGCGGCGATGCTGGCGATCGCGGCAGCACTTCGCGAAACCAGGATCACCACCGAAAAGCCCCTGGTCTTCGTTGCAACGGTGGGTGAGGAGGGGCTCGGCGACCTGCGCGGCGTGAAGCACCTCTTCGGGGAGGCCTCGCCCTTCCGCTCGGCCACCGCCTTCATCTCCCTCGACGGCGCCGGGATCACGCGGATCGTGAACCGGGCGATCGGCGTCTTCCGGTGGAGGGTTACCGTCAGCGGGCTCGGCGGACATTCCTGGGGCGATCGAGGGCTCGCCAATCCCCTGCATGCCATTGGGCTCGCGGTGGCGAAATTGCGCGAAATCCGGCTCGAGGACGGAGGCGACTTCGCGATCAACGTCGGCCGCATCGGCGGCGGCACTAGCGTCAACTCCATCCCGTCCGACGCCTGGCTCGAGCTCGATCTGAGGAGCGAAGACGGGTCGACCCTGGCGCGGCTCGAAGGCCTTGTCAGGGTCGCACTCAAGAGTGCCGTCCGGCAGGAGATCGACGAGAGTACTCGAGGAGTCCCACTGGTGATGAAGATCGAGAAGATCGGGGAGCGACCGAGCGGAGAAACACCCGCGGACGCCCCCCTCGTCGTCGCGGCCGTCGCCGCGACGAAGCTTCTCGGCAGTACCCCCGAGTTGATCGCCTCGTCGACGGACGCGAATGTGCCGATCTCTCTTCAGGTCCCGGCTGTGGCCATGGGCGCGGGCGGACTGGCGGGCGGTGTCCACACGATGGACGAATGGTTCGAGAACCAGGGCGGACCGATCGGCATCGAGAGAGCTCTGCTCACTGTCCTGGCCATTGCGGGGATCGATCAGGCCTCCTGACGCTCGTCGCGAACCACCGAGTGATCCCCAACATCCACCTGTCCGATCACGCCGATCACTCTCGCCTCCCGCCCGACCAGCGAATCGTGGAGATCGCTCTGCTCGACCTGCGCGCCGTCTCCGACGATCACATCGCGGAGCTTCGATCGGATCACCGCCGCGCCCGCGGAAATCGTCACGTTCGGACCGATCTCGCAGTCTGTAAGCTCGACACCGTCCGCGACGTGAACGGGATCGTGGACCACGACCCCCGGCTGCTCCGGCGGGCGCTTGGCCCGCGTCGTCTCGAGCACCTGGCGATTCGTGTCCAGAACGGTTTCCGGCTTGCCGGCATCGTACCACCCCTCGACCTCGATGGTCTTGATGCGGGCTCCCTGGTCGATCATGTACTGAAACGCGTCGGTCAGGTAGAACTCACCGCTGGGACCTGGTGGCCGCTCGAGTGTGTGCTCGATGCCCTCGAACAGCAGCTTCCAGTCACGGATGTAGTACAGCCCGATGTTCGCGAGCTTCGAGATCGGCTCCTTCGGCTTCTCGATGATCTTCCGCATAAAGCCGTTCTCGTCGGTCACGACGACGCCAAAGCGCTGATAATCCTCGACTTCTTTTACCCAGATCGCTCCCGCGACATCGTCCGGAAGCCGTTTCGCCTCCGAGAGATCGGCCTCGAAGAGAGTATCGACGAAGATGATGAGCAGGTCTTCGTCCACGTATGGACGAGCCAGCTCGATCGCCCCGGCCGTCCCGTTCTGGACCGGCTGCACGACGTAGTGCGCGTCGAACTCCGGGTACTCTTCCCGAACGTACTCCTCGACCTTCTCCTTCAGGTGCCCGGTGATGAAGATGGCCTCGCGCACGCCGAGATCCCGCAGGTCGTCCAGGATGTATGCCATGACCGGCTTGTCACCGACCTTTAGCAGCGGCTTCGGCGTGACGTGCGTATGGGGCCGCAGGCGCGTGCCCTTGCCTGCCAACGGTATGACGACTTTCACTCGTGCTCCCTTGCTTGCGTGTTTGCCCTGGCCGCCCTCAGCGGCAGAATCCGTTCCGGTGGTCGAATGCGGCGGAGAATATCGTCACACCGACGTACTATGCAAAAGTCCGAACTGTGCAAAGACGAGTTCCGACAGATGATCGCTGATCGCCGATAGCTCCAGTGTCCGACATCCTGTTCCTTCGCAGCCTCGGCCTGATGGTCGTCGCCGCGGCACTCTTCCTTCTGCCGCTGCGGCTGGCGCGTGTCCCTTCGATCGTCGCCTATATCGTCGCCGGGCTCGTCCTCGGTCCGGCCACGGGCCTGCTCGCGCTCACCGACGCGATCGAGATCATCTCGGAAGTCGGGATCGTCCTGCTGCTCTTCCTGGTCGGGCTGGAGCTGAGCCTGGACAAGATCCGGCACGTCGGCAGAGCGGCGTTGATCCTCGGGCTCGCGCAGGTTGCGGCCACCATGGTGGGTGGCACCGCCCTCGCCCGACTCCTCGGCTTCGATCCGGTCGAGTCGATCTTTCTGGGCATCGCCCTGACGTTCAGCAGCACGGTAGTGGCCGTGAAGCTGCTGGAGGAGAAGGGTGAGTCCGAGTCGCTGTACGGCCGGATCTCGATCGGCGTGCTCCTCGTTCAGGATCTCGTGGTCGTCGCGATCCTCACCCTCCTGACCGGGCTGCAGGACGCGACCGAGGTCGACGTGGCCGCGACCGTCGGTGAGCTACTCCGGGCGTTCGGGGGCATGGGCTTGCTGATCGTGATCTCGGTGCTCGCTGCACGGTACGTACTACCCCGTCCCTTCGCCTGGATCTCGGTCTCCCTCGAGGCCCTCTTCATCTGGAGCCTGGGATGGTGCTTCGTGCTGGTGGTCGCCGCCGAGCTGCTCCACCTCTCGGTGGAATTGGGAGCATTCATCGCCGGCGTCAGCCTCGCGCAACTCCGCTACAACCACGAGCTGCGGAGACGGGTCCATCCACTCATGAATTTCTTCATCGCCATTTTCTTCACTACCCTCGGCCTGAGGATGGACGTCGGCTCGGCGCTCGACCAACTCGTCCCGGGACTGGCCCTCTCGGCGTTCGTCCTGGTCGCCAAGCCGGTCATCTTCTTTGCCATCATGCCGCGACTCGGATTCGATCGCCGAACGACTTTCGCGACCGGGATCACGCTCGCTCAGATAAGCGAGTTCTCGTTCATTTTCGCGGCGCTCGGAACGAGCGTCGGGCTGATCGACGAAGGGTTGTTGGCGGTTATCGGCATGGTCGGGCTGACGACTATCGCCGCATCAGCATCCCTGATCGAGTACCGTGACCGGCTCTACACGCTGGTGCAGGGCGAACGGTGGCTGGGCTATTTCGGGGCGAGGCCATCGCGCCCGGGACGACATCCGAAGAGCCTGCACGGTCACGTCATCGTCGTGGGGATGAACTCCCTCGGTCTTCGACTCGTGAACGAGCTGAACGAACTGGGCGAGACCGTGCTAGCCGTCGATACCGACCCCTCCAAACTCGAGGGGCTGTCGACGCGCACCCTTCTCGGCAGCATCGATCACCCCAGCGTCCTCGAGGAGGCATCGCTGAAGGAGGCGAGGCTCGTCGTGTCGGCGCTGCAGATCGAGGACACGAACAACCTGCTCACGTATCGCTGCAGGCAAGCAGACGTGCCGTGTAGTATCCACGCCTTCGATCGATCGGTGATCCGGGAGTTGCGACAGTTGGGGGCGAATCATCTGATGATTCCAAAGAACCACGGTGTGCGCCGAATGTTGACGGTGCTCAGAGACCGCGGCCTGATCGAGTCGTGATCCCGATCGCTTTCCTGCTCGGCGGCGCTGCGGCCGCGTTCGCTTTCGCCAGATGGCTGAACCTTCCGGCCGTTCCGTTCCTCCTCGTCGCCGGCCTCGCCCTCAACGTCCTCGGCTGGATGCCTGAGCGGGCACTCCTCGAGGACACCCTACAGCTCGGCCTCGCCTTTCTCGTCTTCGCTGCGGGCATCGAGCTCAGCCCGCGTCGCGTCGGCTCGCAGCGTTCCGCTGCGATCCGTGTCGGCCTCGCGCAGTTCTTCGTTCTCGGCGCCGTCGGCTTCGGCGCCGTCCGCCTGCTCGGCGGTGAGCTCCAGGAGGCGATCTACCTCGCCCTCGCGCTGGCCGCCAGCTCGACCCTGCTCGTCGTTCGCCTCCTTCAGCAGCGCAAGCAGATGTTCGAGCCGTTCGGCCGCCTCACCCTCGGCGTCCTTCTGATGCAGGACATGCTCGTCATCCTGCTCCTCCCGATCCTCACCGGCTTGCCAGAGGGCGTTGGTGCGGCGTTGCCAGGGCTTGCCGGTACCGCCGTCCTTCTGCTCGCCGTTCTCGTCTGGATCGCTTGGCTCGCCCCGCTTCTCGTCATTCGCATGAACCTCGATGAAGAGGGCCTGTTGCTGATCTCGCTCGCGACCCTCTTCCTCTTCATTGGTGGTGCCATCTATCTCGGTCTTCCGATGATCGCCGGCGCCTTCCTCGCCGGCGTCTCTCTCTCCGGCTTTCCGGTCAGCGGCATTGTGCGCGGTCAGTTGAGGCCCCTCTCGGACTTCTTCCTCGCGACGTTCCTCACGGCGCTCGGCGGGCTGATCGCGATCCCCGCTCCCGTTGATCTTGGGATCGCTCTTGCGCTGATCGCGATCGTCGTTCTCGTCACCCCTCCACTGGTGACCGTCATCGCCGAGGCCGCCGGCATGTCGGCGCGAGCGGCCATCGAGAGCGGGCTCCTCCTTGCCCAGACGAGCGAGTTTTCGCTCGTCGTCGCGCTTCAGGGATGGACCACCGGACACTTACGCGAGGAGGCACTGACCATCGTCGCGATCGTCACGATGGTGACGATGTTCCTGACGCCTTTCATCGCCACCAACCGGATGACGTGGCGGCTGATGGCCTATCATCCCCTTCGTCGCCGGATGGGTTTGGCCCAGCCTCACCGTGGTCACGTCCTCCTGCTCGGATGCGGCGATACAGGGATGCCCCTTCTGGAGACACTGATGACCGCGGGGCACGACGTGCTGGTCATCGATGACGACCCGGCCGTCATCGAAGCGCTCCGGGACGGGGACGTCCCCTGTATCCGGGGCGATGGCTCCGACTTCGAGGTGCTCCGCATGGCCGGCGCCGAGAAGGCGGGCGTGATCATCTCGACCATGCGCCGACCCCGCGACAGCTTGCACCTGCTGGCCCGGGTCCACGACATCCCCGTGCTCGTACGCGTCTTCGACGACGATGACGCCGATCGGATCCGTGATCTCGGTGGGATTCCCATCTCTTATGCTGCGGCCGCCGCCGACGACTTCCTCGCCTGGATCGGGCAGGCGATGACCTTTGGGCTGGAACAGGAGCGTCGCGCGCGTCCGAGGCTTTAGAAGGCCGAAGAGAAATCGCGCATCTCTGCGTTGCACTTCAGGAAGGGTCGACTGGATCGCGGGCTCTCGGAACCCTCGGCCGCTCGAACGGCCGACGAATGCCCGGGGCGTCCTTTTGCCGGATTGCATCTTGCGGAAATAGCGTTGCTGTTCAGCGTTCCCTGCCGAACGCGCCACCTTCATCCGATTAGCATGCCCAAGCGCCGCAGACCGAACCCCGATCCTCCCGAATCCGTGCTCGCGACGTTGCCGGAGCGTGTGCCGGTCATGCCCATCAAGAGCACCATTCTCTTCCCGACGGGCGCCACCGGTCTCCAGGTGGGGTTCGCGCCGAACGTCGAGGTGTTGTCGCGATATCGGGAGCGCAATCTCGTCGTCGCGCTCGTCCATGCGGAGGACGACGAGATGCCGATCGATCCGGCATCCCTCCAGAAGATTGGGGTGCTCTCCCGCGTGTTGAACCGCCTGAACCTGCCTGGTGGCACGATCCAGACGACGATTCAAGGGCTGATCCGTGTCCATCTCGAGGACGTTCGCTTCGAAGACGGCCACTACACGGCGAGCACGCGATTGGTCGAAGAGGTTGCGATCGACGAGGAGGAAGCCAAGCGGCTGATCGAAAAGATCCTCGCGACACTCGGCGGCATCGGTGCGAATGTCGAGCGCCTAGCGGAGGTCCCCAAGATTCTGCGGAGCAACATGGGCGATCCGGGCCGCTTCGCGGATCTGGTCGCGACGCTGTCGCACTTCGGGGCCATGGACAAGAACGAGGTGCTTCAGCGCCTCGATGTCGCGGAGCGCCTCGAGTACGTGGTACAGGCGCTCGAACGGGAGTGGGAGAGGTTTCGGTCGCAGAGCCAGGCGGGGGATGAACACTTGCCGCCCAGCGGGGGTTCGGGGGATCGGCCCGGCGATCGGGCAGGGGAAATCCGCAAGCGAATCGCAACACTCCAGAGCGAGCTCAGCGAGCTGGACCCGGCCGAGAAGGAAACGCTCGAGGCGCTACGCCAGATCGAACGCACCCAGCTCCCTTCCAACGTCTCCTCGGTCGCCCGGCGCGAGGCCGAGCGGCTCCGCACCGTTCCTCCCGGCTCCCCCGACGCCTCAGCGATCCGCCATCACCTCGACCTCCTGCTTTCCTTGCCGTGGTCGACGTGCAGTACGAAGACCGAGATAGACCTCGACGGCGTTCGGTCGGAGCTGGACGCGCACCACCTCGGGCTCGAGGAGGTCAAGCGGAAGATCCTCGAGTTTCTGTCCGTCGCAAAGCTGCGTGGCAACATCCGGGGCCCGGTTCCGTGTATCGTCGGGCCTCCCTACGTCGGGAAGCGAACGCTCGTAGAGGCGATCGCCGAGGGCCTCGGGCGTCCGCTCCTCCGCCTCGAGCTCGGTGGACGCGGGGAAGCGCAACTCCTCGGCTCCCGCCGGGCACGGAACGGTGCTCGGCCCGGAAAGATCATCGAGGCGTATCGCGGCCTGGGTATCCGTGATCCGGTCTTCCTCCTCGAAGAGCTCGATCTGATCGGGCTCGGCAACGTCGAGGGCGATCCCATCGAAGCCATGGAAGAGGTCCTCGACCCAGAGACCCGTCCTCACTTCATCGACCGCTATCTCGATGTGACATTCGATCTCTCGGATACCCTCTTCATCGTCACAGCGAACGATTTCTACCGGGTTCCGCGCAACCTGCGGGAGTTCCTCATCGAAATCCGGATCGCCGGCTACACGTCCGAGGAGAAGGTGGAAATCGCCCGTGAGCAGCTACTGCCGCGTCTGGCCGGAGAGCATGGACTCGCCGAGGACGACGTCGACGTCGTCGACGACACCCTCCTCCTCCTCACCCGTGGATACGCCCGGGATTCTGGCCTCGGTAACCTCCGACGTTCGCTGAGCTCGATCCTCCGCTACGTCGCCCATGAGAAGGCGCGCGAGACGGCCGACCATTGGGAGGTAACCCCCGAGCTGGTCGAGGAAGTGCTCGGCACTCCTCGCTATTCAACCACTGAGGCCGAGAGCGCTCCGGAGGTCGGTGTGGTCACTGGCCTCGCGTGGACGGCGTCCGGCGGGGAGCTGATGTTCATCGAGGCCCTCAAAATGCCCGGAAGCGGGCGGCTCATCATCACCGGACTTCTTGGCGACGTGATGAAGGAGTCGGTCAGCGCCGCCTATTCCTACGTCCGTTCACGGGCCGAAATGCTGGGGATCCCGATCGAGGTCTTCCCGGAGCACGACATCCACATCCACTTCCCCGTCGGGGCAACTCCGAAGGACGGCCCCTCCGCCGGCGCCGCGGTCACGTTGGCCATCGCCTCCTCCCTTTCCGACCGGTCCGTTCGCCACGACATCGCGTTGACGGGCGAGGTGACCTTGCGGGGCAAGGTCCTCGAGATCGGCGGGGTCAAGGAGAAGATCCTCGCAGCCTATCGGGCGGGGCTGAGAGAGGTGATCCTCCCGGCCGGCAACGAGCGCGACCTCCGTGACGTGCCCGACGATGTTCGTGCGGGCACGGAGTTCCTCTTCGTCGAGCACATGGACCAGGTCTTCGAGCGTGCTCTCGACCCCAAACAAGACTCCATTCCGAAGAAGGACGGGCGGCGTAAGACGGGTGGCGGATCGAAGCCGGAAGGGGAGCGGAAGCGACGAAAGGTGGCCGCTACCGAAAGCGACTCGTCGGGTGGGTAGATCGGCGAGCCCCGAAGGCAGTTGCTTCGGCGCTGCCGCGGTCAACCTTCTGGACTTACGGAGGAGCACCGCAGCCGAGACCGACACCCATCGGCCGAGAAACTCGTGTTGCGAACTCGTTGCAGCGTGAATGGCCTCGGGGGTCGCTCACCCCAGGGGCTCACTAGAAGCCGCGAAGGAAAAGGATTACGGGAAGATGGTTCGCAGGCTGACTTGCCTACTCCGTCTCCTCGAGGAGGGGGCGGGGCGGCTTCGCGCTTTTCGCGTCTTCGCGTGAGGATTCGTCTGCCGGCGCCGGCAGACGCGCCAGCCACCGATAGGACGCTGATTACGCGGATACGCGAGCTCCTTCGGCGGCGAGGCGCTCGCAACGTT
>WHSP01000179.1 GCA_009380025.1 Gemmatimonas sp.
CTCTATCCGCGTCTTTGACCCATGCCCAGACGGGAAACTATTTTTGAGTCAATCCATAGCCCAGCTTTTCCAGCCCGGAGTAGCCTTTCCAGCCGTCGCTGATCACCGTCGCACCCGGCTCGATGTGATCGCTCACAAAGGCATGCAGCGAAGTCGCGGAAGCATCGGCCAGCGGCGCCATCCTGCACCGGCCAATCCCCTTCGGCTCACGGACTTCTACCGCGATGCCGGTCAGGACCTTCTTGCCCTTGGCCCGTCCGCCGCGCAGCCCCGGTTCTTCACCGCCGATATAGGTTTCATCCACTTGCACCGTTCCCGCCAGCCGTTCACGGCCCGGGCGCACCAACACCGAGCGCAACCGGTGCAACATCGCCCACGCCGTCTGGTAGGAGCCAATCTCCAGCGTCCGCTTCAGACTCAGGGCCGAGATCCCGTCTTTGCCCGTGGCAAACATCCAGCACGCGGTGAACCACACCGTCAGCGGTGTGCGTGTCCGATCGAAGATCGTGCCCGCCGTCACCGAGGTGCGCTCACCGCAACCGGGGCACATCCACCGACCGTCGCTCAGGCGCCAGCCGCCCTCATCATCGCCGCAGCTCAGGCAAAGGAAGCCCGCGGGCCATCGCATCCACTCCAGATAGTCCAGGCAGTCCGCATCGGTCCCGAACCAGGCCAGGAACTCGCCCACGGACCTCGGATAGTGCACGCCCGCACGAGGGTGATCCATCCGGCCAATGTACTCCGACTCCGGTTAAATGGATACCCCCAAACAGGACATATCTCTGACGCGTTCTCCGCCAGCACTATTGCCGGGCGATCGCCGAGTAGCTCAAGGAGGTCAACAGCCCTACGATGGGTCTTAACGCCTTCACATTGGTGGAGGTTGACCAACACGACATCCGTATTGGCCAGACGCGGTACGGACTCCGGAGAGGCGTTCCGAGTGTGTAGCCCCAAGAACCGAGGTAAGCGCGGTTCGCCTCGTCGGACCCGCCTACCCAGTACCGGTCGAGCACCAGCGGCGACCGACCCATCGATCTGAACGCTGTCCACAGCGACGTACGAGCTAAGTGCGAGAGGACGGGTCTTTTCATCTGCGTTGAGCTTGCGTGCGGCGTATTCCCAGTCGCTAAGCTTCAGATCTCCTTCGCGCGCTTCTCGGCCCCTGCCGCGACGCACTCGTGCCTGCATCCTGGTAAGTTCGACTTGATTGACCGGCGTGCGTTTCTCTGTGAGTGCTGCCGAATCCATACCGCTGAACGGGAAGAACGCGGCGGTAAGATTGAGCGGCGGTTCCGTTAGCCGGGACGACATTGAGAGGACGAGCCAACCGACCGTGTTCGGCAGAGGACCGACGGGTTGCCATTGCGTAAAGATGAAGACAGGGGATTTTCTAACGAAAGCTTCCTGCAGTGCTCTCTCTAGAGCGAGCGATTCACTCATACTATGACTATTCTCCGCCTCCATCGTCTGGCAGCTTCAAGGCCCAGCGGCCGTGCAGCACAAACTACTGTCGCTATGCGACATTTCGTGTCTTCTCATCACTACCGTCCGGTTGAGAGCGTATGTTTCTCTCGTATCGTGTGATGCGGGCGGTACTTAGATGATGCGTTCACCTGTCATCGACTTGAACGCCGGTTCCCGCCAGACCATCCTGTGGCCCCCACCAGCCACAGGAGCGGTCGATGTTCGACGGACGAGCCGTGTTCGTGCAGCTCATGGATCACGTGCCGCGGCACACCTTCCGTCGCTTGGTTCGCCGCTACGGAGGCGACGAGCGGGTCCGCAGCTTCACCTGCTGGGATCAGTTCCTGTGCATGGCGTTCGCGCAGCTCACCTTTCGCGAAAGCCTGAGGGACATCGAAGCGTGTCTCGGTGCGATCCCGGAAAAGCTCTACCACCTGGGGTTCCGGACGCGCACCGTGGCTCGCAGCACCCTGGCCGATGCCAACGAGACCCGGAACTGGCAGATCTACGCGGATTTCGCGCAGGTGCTGATCCACCAAGCTCGCAAACTGTATGCGGGCGACTCGTTCGGGGTTGACCTCAGGGAGACCGTCTACGCCTTAGATTCCACCACCATCGACCTATGCCTCTCCCTTTTCTCCTGGGCGCATTTCCGCCGGACGAAAGCCGCGATCAAGCTGCACACCCTCTTGGACTTACGAGGCAGCATCCCCACCTTCATCCGAATGACGGATGGAAAAGTGCACGACGTCAATATCCTCGACGAGCTCATCCCCGAGCCCGGCTCCATCTATGTGATGGACCGAGGATACGTCGATTTCGGCCGACTTCACACCCTTCACCGTTCGCAAGCCACCTTCGTCGTTCGGGCCAAGAAGAACCTTCAGTTCGAGCGGCTGTACTCGGCTCCGGTCGACCGCTCCACCGGGCTGGTCTGCGATCAAACCATCGTCCTCACCGTCGCCGCTTCGGCCGAGGCCTACCCGGACACGCTTCGCCGCATCCGCTACAAGGATGCCGAAAGCGGGAAGACGCTCGTCTTCTTGACCAACAACTTCGCCCTTCCGGCGCTGACCATCACTCAGCTGTATCGCTCCCGTTGGAAGATCGAGCTCTTCTTCAAGTGGATCAAACAGCACCTGAGAATCAAAGCCTTCTACGGCACCTCGGAGAACGCGGTGAAGTCTCAGATCTGGATCGCGATCTCCGTCTACGTCCTCGTTGCGATCGTCCCCAAACGACTCCGGATCGAGCGGGATCTCTACACAATTCTACAGATCCTCAGCGTCACCCTCTTCGAAAAGATCGAGATTTCACAAGCACTTACGAGACCGGCTTACACTTCGACAAACGAGACTATTCGTAACCAGTTGCCGCTCTTCGACTTCTAACCGGACACTAGTGTCTTCTCATATCTCGGCATTTAGAGAGCGGCTATCGAATGGTCGTGCACAGTTCTCTTCAGGCACCGTGCGGTGTCGAGGCGTCGGAGATCGGCCGCTTCTACATTCTCAGGTCAGCGAGCGAGCGTCAGTCCGAACCAATGCTCGGCGAATGTCGAATAACGTGCTGGCGGTTCCCGAACGCCACGAGGCATTCCCGAATGGCAAGCCGCGGCAGGCGGCGCAGCGGGAACCTGGAGGTTGCCCGCGGTGCTGCCCCCTAAGACAGCCCTGCTTCCCGTTTCGCGAGTTCAAGTAAAAGTGGTAGCGCGACTGTCTCGTAAACGGGTCGTCCGAGCGCCTTGAGAGCGTTGAAGCATTTCCCCATCACGCTCCAGTCACGATCGCCGCCGATCTGCTCATCTAGCTCCGTGGCAAGTGCCTTAGCCTCGTTCCGAGCTGTAGGCTCCATCTCCAGGCCCATCAGCCGACGCGTGAATCTGCTGCAAGGTGATGGACGTCGTCTGCGATAGCACATTCTGAATGTTGACAACAATACTGGGCGCCTTCGCTTCTGCTCTAACCTCACGCGCAGCCATGGCCTCGACGAAGCCGACCTCCTCAAGGGCATCGGTTAGAATAGCCTCGGCAGTATCAAGATCCCGAAGGAGTACTCTTTGGTCCTCCGAGGTCCACGATGGTCCCCGTCCGATCGATGCCCGCGGAAGACAAAAGTGAAGCCACGAGAAGCGGTTCGGGTAGTCGTGTTCTGTACCGAAAACCATGCCGAGGCTGTGGTACGTGCGCTCTTTCCAGGTGCGGAAGTCGGCATCGTGAGGCGTCAGCCGTGACTCGCGAAGCTCGGCGATTCTTTGAAGCCCAGATTTCAGCCTGCCGATATGTAAGTCGCGCTGCCCATTCATAGCGCTCGAGGCGTGGTGGGTAACAGCATACGCGTGCGCAAGAAGCCGGGATAGACGGCGACCGGTAAGAAGCCAACTTCACCTGGGACTGCAGAGCCGCTGTTTCGTCGCGGCAGCAGCTGTGCGCACCGCCCTGCGTCGATGCCTCAGTCCCGAGAGGGACTGGTTCGCTATCGCGCCAGGTCCTCGCGCAACTCGGCGGAGGCGTCCTCCCTTCGAGCAAGGCTGCGATAGGTTTCTGCGAGGCTTCGGAGCACCCTGGCAGTCCGAATGTACGGGGGTGCGAGGGCTGCAGCGTCCTCCTCGTACTTCGCGACGATCGCTCTCTCCTGCTCGCCGCCGTCCAGAGGCATTCGAGTAGTGACCCCGCGCAGGTTGAACCGGCCTGTACGCAAGCCATCCTCGACGTATTCGCTCTCGAGGCGCTCAATCACATCGCGAACGGCCTCGTGGGGCCAGCGCCCGTCTTCTCCGTAAGGGCTTCGTGCCAGCACCTGCCCGATCTCGTACTCAGTGCCACGGCGAGTGGTTGATCCTTCGGCAGCGGCGAGCACCCGATCTACCCATTCCTGGAGAGCGGTCGAATCCAACGCCCCGTCCCCCTGTCCCGGAAGACCCCGCCAGGACCCGAGCAGCCGCCGCGCGTGATAGCTCAATGTTGCCTCCACCTCCGTTTCCTCCTCGTCCTCGTCAGGGTCGGCGTAGACCAGTCCGACTACTTCAATGAAGAAGTCCGGATTTCGGCTGAGCTCTCCGTGGAGAGTGGTCGCGGAGCGATCGGTATCCTCGACGAGTGCGAGCCACACCCATTCGATTCGTGCGAGCTTGTGCTCGGGCACCTGTCTGGAGGCCGTTATCCGGTCGAGCAATTCCTCCAGGTGGTATTGAAGACCTTCCGTCGGGTCGTCCTTGGGATTCGTCGCTGGGGCGACCTCAAGCGCCCGGACCGCGAGATCCCACGACCGCGGGTCAGGCTGACCATGTAGCGCGAAGGCCAGGAGAACGATAGCCGAATACGGCCGGCCGTGCTCGAGGAGTTTCTCGGCCGCCTCTTCCGCGAGTTCGTACTCGCGCACGCCGTAGAGCTGGGCGTTACACCAGTAGAGCTTCGGGACCTCGCCACCGGCTGCATCGACGAGTTCCCAAGCCTCGCGCTTAAACCGCGACGCAAGGAGGAAATTGGCCTTCTCTTGATCGGTCCACCCTCCCGTTCGGGGGGACCCAAGTACATGCTTCATCCATGCCGGACCGAGCCGCTGCGCGGTTGCCTCGGCGAAGCCCGACGCTACGTGACTAAGCTCGCCTTCAGCTGCCAATCCTTCGGTGAGGAGATCGAAGCTTTCGTCCTCCGAGAGCAACTCCTCGGAGCCGAGAGTCACGCCGACGCCCACGGGACGACTAGTTCCTCGCCCAAGTTCTTTGAGCCCTTGAAGCCCTCGCTCCGCGTAGACGGCCCTCACTGCCTCGAGCCGCCTCTGCTGCAGAGCGTCGCTGTGCGCCTCCCAACCGTAATCCTCCAGATCCATAACAGGCGGGTCCTCATTGAAGAGCCACCGGTTCCGCTCGATCACGTCCTCGGGCTCAAGCTTATGGTAGATGCCTCTTAGCTGATCGAGCAGTTCTTCCGGTACGGCCGATTTGCCTCTCGGGTGGCGCTGGTGGCGCGTGATGATCTCGCGCAGGGCGTCGCAGATCGGTGCGGCCGAAGCGCCATTGAAACCATTCCGATCCAGCCCTCCGAGCTCGGAAATGGCCTTGTCGAACGTGGCTTGGGGCAACCGGTCCACGATCGAAGCAATACTCGCCCACCGTCCAGGGTCCGGTCCAGCGTGGGCGAGCATTAGGTCGACGATGGCGACCACGTCGTCGTGGATCTCGCGCCATGTACGTGGCGGGTCGTCGTCCGGCGCCCAACTTCGCCACTCCGGTCGGTCGGTCGAACTGAACGAAACCAACCTTTTCGGAACGAGTTCGACCAGAACGTTCCACCCGACGTCTGGCTCCCGTTCCACGATCGTCTTCAGGACCTGCTTTCGGGTCTCTGCCGAGGCCGTTGTGTGAGGTCGGTGCGGAAAGAAGATGCCGCTTAGGCTCCGGATCGGACGATCCCCCGAATTCTTGAAGGGATCCATCCGCTCCAACCGCGCCAGGGCCAATGCCGCGCGCGGAAGGTGCTCGGCAGACCAGGCGAGCCGCTCGAGCGCCGCAAGGAGTTCCACGTGCGGGGATCTGCCGAACACGAAAGATCCCTGATCCCGAAACAGCTTCCCCAGGATCGGTTCCACACTACGAACTCCTCGCTCTACAGCGTCCAGGAACTCGCCAGGCGCCGCCTCCGCGAGAAGTGGTAAAACCGGCGCGAGCGTTGCCCACTGCCGCCAATCCTCGTCTGCACGCTCCAGGATATCCCGCACGATCCGGCTCGCCCAATCCTGGCCTGCACCACCGGGCAAATCGGAGCTTCGGGAGCCGAGAAGTGCCAGGGTTTGTGCGAGCCCATTCCGCAGGGCGCCGCTCATCTCGGGTTCCCGCTTGAAAAAGCCTGCACTCCACTGTCGGTCGACCGGCAGGTCATGCACTGGATCGATCCAGCCGAACACCTCAAGGCATACGGACCTCAAGGTTTCCAGATCATCGAGGCTGATGAAGTCCCGGAGAAGTGGCCATGCATCTTCCCTGGACGTGAGCAGCCATGATCAACAAGACGGACCGGCGGGTCCGATTCGTTCGCCCAGCGGTGGATCACACGGACCCAGTCCTCGTAAGGTTTCCGTGCAAGGGCAGCAACGACTTGCCGGTCCTTCTCGTTCGAATCCTCCCAGGTCCCTGCGAACAGTGTGGGGAGCAGATCGCCAGCGTGCTCAGGTCGTGACCAGGCGGGCTGTTCGAGGTCGCGTGCGATTGCCAGCCGCCGCTTAAGCGCCAGAAGGCTTCGTCGTCCAACGCCGGCGAGTTCTTGCGCCCGGTATCGAGGCAACCCGAGCGACTCGAGTTCCTCCGTCAATGCCGACCGGTGGGGCCGCCCGATCTGCACCGCCGTCTGAGAGCTTCGGCCCTCGTCCCGTCCAAGTGGCAAAACGAGTTGATGCCCGCCCCGCGCTACGCCACCGGCATGCTTCCGATTCTCGAACATCGGGACCAGGATCAACGGTTCGTCACGAACAGCCAGCGACGTCCAGTGCGACGGATCCCAAACGACGATTGCTCGAGAGAGGATTCCACTCCGTTCGGGTTCGGGGAGCTCGTCGATCGCAGCGGCAAGAAACGCGAACGCCTCTTCGCGTGAATCGCCGGCTACCGACACGACGTTTTCATCCCTCATTATGAGCTGACGTACCTCTTCGGCAGCTCCGTTCCGCCCAGCAATGATGAGCGATGCCGACAGGTGCGGCGTCGTCGACTCCCGAAGGTCCGTCCACACGGACGCTAGGTCTGCGACCCCAGGCGGGCGCTTCCCCAACTCCTGCGCGATGCGGAGGTGCACGGCCGGGGCCAAAGAAAGCCACGCTTCAAGCTGGTAGGCGTCGATCACCCGAACGTCGCGCCACACCCCATCGGTGCGTCGGATCGCACACCAGTCTCCGCCCCCATGCCAAGCCCGCGCTGTTGCGAAAACGAAGGTCGTCTCCGTCGGGTTCAACACGAGCGGTTCTGCCCCCCGCTTGTCGTAGTCATCTTGCGCCTTGCGTGCGATATCTGACCGGACGCTCATTTCCCATCCGCTCGTCCCGGCCGGAACGAACGGAGGAGCCCCCTCGCTCTGGACGATCCCGTCCCAGCCGCCGCGCTGGACCCCTTCGCCAGCAACCATCATGATCACCTCGGGCAGCGGCCGTGTAGCCAAAATCAGATCGCGCACGAGCCGGGGAAGCTGATCCTGTGCGGCCCGCTGCCCGGCCCAGAGCTCGAGGTCTCTTGCCGTAACTTGGAGCGCCGGAATCGTTACGGCCATTGGAGTAGGGAAGCACGCAGTGGATCTGACCAGGCACCGAACTTGGCGTCTGGAGCCGTTCTGATCTTCCGGACGAGCCCGACGACGACGAACGCCAGCACCGCCAGCAGGACGAGCTGCACGATCAACCGCAGGGCCTACAGGATCGGTGGCCAGCCGAACAATGCTTCCATCAGCGCCCGTCCGGATCCAGCGCTCCGGCGACGTCCAGGAGCTCCCGGCTCCACTCGCGGATCAACCGGGCAAGCGCTTTCTTCCATCCCGCCGGAGGCTTGCGGTAGTTCGGGCTGGATGGATTGAGGCGTGCGACGCGCACCGACTGCGGCGAGACGCCCAGCGCTGCAGCGACTTCCCGCTGCGTGACGCAGTCTGCGACCCGATCCGTCGCCGCTAGAAAGTCCATTCCTCCGTTGTGAACAATGGTGTTGACATCGCCTCGTCCACCGCTAGAGGGTCCGTCGATAACCGTCTTCGGTCGTCTCCCACCAGGAGTGACGAACCTGGGTGTGCGGTTCTGTCAGGGCTGGCCGCACGGAGGAGCGCTGTCGATAGACACTCCCACAGCACAAGTTTCGATCTAAAGTGCGAAGGTTCTTGATGTCATGAAAACATCAAGCATTGTTTGAGGTATGCATGGCAATC
Organism: Gemmatimonas sp.; assembly: GCA_009380025.1. Taxonomy (GTDB): domain Bacteria; phylum Gemmatimonadota; class Gemmatimonadetes; order Longimicrobiales; family Longimicrobiaceae; genus WHSP01. The sequence goes on from WHSP01000179.1 coordinate 8,367, forward strand.
GGGAGGATCAGGGCCCGCCCGATTCGGCCTAACGAATCAGCTCCTTCTCTCCCCGCTTCCGGGTGTCCCGAACACCCGGGGCACTTCGTCGAGCTAGTAGATCGGATTCAACACACGGATCTGAAACACTGACTCCGATGCCGTTCGCTGTTGAGGGCTGCGGCGCGAGTTTCGCCTAAGCGGCCGCAAACTCAGGTGAGTCGCGCAGGATCATCAGCTTTTCGACCCTGATCGGCATTAGAGCGTAGGCTCGCCCGTCACGTCCGGCGAATTCGACCTCGAAGGCCGTCCCGTCATACACCATGACGACGGTTCCA
>WHSP01000017.1 GCA_009380025.1 Gemmatimonas sp.
GACGAGCCGCGAGTGAGGCGTACTTTTGTACGCCGCAGGGAGCGGCGAGGAAGCGGAACGCAGAGCTGCGCGATTTATCAGGGGCCTAGGCTTTTCAGTCGGCCACCGGCAGACGCGCGTCGTCGGTCCCCTTACCGCCACCGAGGAAGGCCTGGTAGGCGGCGAGGGTACGCTCGAGGCTGGTAGCCGTGGCGAGACAAACGTCCGCAACCTGGATGGCCTGCGAGGCTCGGTGGGTGCTCTCGCGGAGTAGGGCACCCTGCCGCTCGAACTCGAGCTGGACATGCGCGTCGGTGCCTCTCGGCGCCGCGAAGACGATCGTGGCCGTCGTCGCGAGAATGCCGCAGATCGCGCCCTTCGCGAACGCTCGTGCCCGCTCGAGCCCTGATGCCGCAAGGGCAACGGTTCGTTTGCCCTCCCGCCACCTCGCTAGCCCAGGTATGAACCGCATATTCCCTCTTCGTTTCGTGACATAAGCCTCGGCGGCGCCCGTCCACGTCCAATATTCGTGCCAAACCGTCCAAATCGGGCACGGGCAGCCGGTGTTCGACGCCCTCTCGCGAGAACGGCCGTCGCAGTGAGGTCGGTAGCCAGTCATGAAGATGGCATGAAGCTGGCACGCCGAAACACTCTGAGAGAGTGACGTTACACCGGGTGGGAGCGATCGATCCATGGTCGAAGGACTGCTCTACACGGATGAGGATGGGCGGGAGTGGACGGTGACGTTGGAAGCGCCCGGAAAAGTCCTGTCAGTACCCTCATCGCTGGAAAGAAGTGGCGCCCTGCTGCCCGAGCATGAGCTCCGGATCGTCTTCCGGTCGGGCGGGGAGACGTACAGTGAGGCGTACACTTCTCTGTCCGCACTGGAGGACCTGTCGGACGACGAAATTCAGGGGTGGTTGGAGACGGCTATAGCGGGGGCCGGCCTCTGAGGCTGAAACCTGGTCGATCACTGCTCCTGACCCGCCGCCCTGACCCGCCGTGAGTGTTCGAAGTGCGTTACGTGATCGGATGACGATCGTATCAGACGATATCACGCGGATGCACGTCGGTGCGATCGTCAACGCGGCAAACGAGAGTCTGCTGGGTGGTGGTGGTGTGGACGGCGCGATTCACCGGGCGGCAGGGCCGGATCTGTTGAAGGAATGTCGTACGGTGGGGCCGTGTCCGACGGGCGAGGCCCGAATCACCGCGGGGTACCGGCTGCCGGCGCAGTACGTCATCCACGCGGTCGGTCCGATCTGGTGTGGCGGGGGGCGAGGCGAGCCGGAACTGCTCTGCTCCGCCTACCGCTCGAGTCTCGGGCTGGCCCGAGAGAACGATGTCCAGTCCATCGCCTTTCCCGCGATCAGCTGTGGCGCGTACCGTTATCCGATCGAAGCCGCCACCGGGATCGCCCTCCGCGAGGTAGCCGCCTTCCTGGACCAGTACTCCACACCAGAGCAAGTATTCTTCGTGTGCTTCGGGGAACAGGTGCGAGCCGCCTACGACCGCCAGATCGGGGAAGTAGTGGGCCCGGGTCCGGAGCACGCCGACTGATCAGATCCTTCCGCCGATAGGGGTACCTCGCACGGGGCACGTTCGAAGATCCCTGAAGCTGCAGTGCGCATCTGGCCGACACCCCGTCAGGAGCGCTGCGACACCCTATGGCCGGTCCGGTGTATTGGGGCGACCGGCAGAGCCGGCGGACGTTCGAGCCGGCGCGGAGCACACGAGCGAGTGAGGGAGAATGGCGGAACGGAAGAAGGGGCCCTCAGCGTCGGTTGTCTGGCGCGAGGCCCGACGGCTAGTGGGCGACCATCAGCGCTATCTGGTGATCGGTTTCGTTCTGATGATCATCAGCCGGCTCGCCGGCCTCGTCCCTTTAGGCAGTTCCAAGATCCTCGTGGACGACATCATCGCGGAAAGTCGAAGCGATCTACTCTTACCGCTGGCGGGCGCCGTCATCGTTGCCTCACTGATCCAGGCGGTCACCTCGTTCAGCCTGTCGCAGGTCGTCGGCATCACGGCGCAGCGAGCGATCACCCAGATGCGGCGTCGGGTGCAGGCTCACGTCGCACGACTCCCCGTCCGCTATTACGATTCCACCCAGAGCGGCGTATTGATCTCGCGTATCATGACCGACGCCGAGGGCATTCGGAACCTGGTCGGTACCGGGATCGTGCAGCTCGTCGGCGGTCTGGTCGCCGCCGCGATTTCCTTGGGAGTCTTGCTGTGGCTGAACTGGCAGCTCACCCTCGGGATCGTTGTTCTCCTCCTTCTGTTCGGAGGCGTGATGATCGCCGCGTTCACGCGGCTCCGTCCGATCTTCCGCACGCGAGGCGAGCTCAACGCGCTGGTCACCGGTCGACTGGGTGAAACGCTCGGTGGGATTCGGATCGTCAAGGCGTACGGTACCGAGAAGCGTGAAGAGAGGGTCTTTACACAGGGAGCGCACAAGCTGCTGCGCAACGTTGCGAGCACGATCACCGGGACTTCCGCTGTAGGCGCTTTCGCAACCGTAATCATCGGCGCCGTCAGTGTTCTGATGATCGTGTTCGGTGGCGGCGCAATTCTGGCCGGGGAAATGACACTCGGCGATCTCCTGATGTATATCCTCTTCACCGGGATGATGGCGGCGCCCGTCATCCAGATCGCTTCCATCTCGACCCAGGTGAGCGAGGCGTTCGCGGGCCTCGACCGGATCCAGGAGTTGCTCGACACGTCAACCGAATGGGATGAGGACCGCGCCCGCACGCCGTTGCTCCACGTCGAAGGGGAAGTCGAGTTTCGGGACGTCGAGTTCGAGTACGACGCTAGTGTGCCGGTTTTGAATGGGGTCAACTTCGCGGCCCCTGCTGGCTCGACGACCGCCCTCGTCGGCTCGAGCGGCTCGGGCAAGAGCACGCTCATCGGCCTCGCGATGGCGTTCCATCGACCGAAGTCCGGCCAGATCCTCATTGACGGCCACGATCTCGATGACGTTCGGCTCAGCGACTACCGATCCCACTTGGGGGTGGTGCTCCAGGACAACTTCCTGTTCGACGGGACTGTTGCGGAGAATATTCGCTTCGCACGCCCGGACGCCTCACACGAGGAAGTCATCGCCGCAGCGAAGACTGCCCATTGCGATGAATTCGCCTTGTCGCTTCCACAGGGCTACGAAACGGTGGTTGGGGAGCGGGGCGTCAAGCTCTCCGGGGGGCAGCGTCAGCGGGTCGCGATTGCGCGAGCCGTTCTCGCTGATCCGCGGATCCTGATCCTGGACGAGGCCACGTCCAGCCTCGACAGCGAAAGCGAAGCCCTGATTCAGGACGGACTTCGCCGTCTCCGCCACGGACGCACGACGTTCGTCATCGCCCATCGCCTTTCCACCATCCGCAGTGCCGACCAGATCCTGGTCCTCGAGGGAGGCCGGATCCTCGAACGCGGCACCCACGCTGAGCTCATGGTCGCAGAGGGCCGGTATCGGGAGCTCCACGATCGTCAGTACTCGTGGGAGTCGGACCGGTTCGTCAATCCGGGTGAGGACTTTACGCCCAATGTTGCCGTCGACGTTCCAAAGATCCGAGAGACGCGCGCGACCGCGCTCTAGCCTCGGGCAATCCCGTCGCCGGGCAGATCATCAACTGGACCGTCGTTGCCGGGGGAGGGTCGACGTTCTCAGGCGTTACGGTCAGTGGTGCGTCCGGGACGACCCTCGACACTTGGACACTGGGCCCCGCCCGGTCCCCAGAGGGTCGAGGCGCGCGCCGTCGACAGCACGACGGGCGAACCGATCGTTTTTGCCGTGTTCGACGCGACGGCTAGCTGATCGCCACGTGCGGTCCCCCCACCTCACCCGCGACCCCCCTACAACCTACCGCGGATCGCGATCGCCATTGGCGACTCGTTGAGCTCCAACTCCTCGAGCCTCCATTTACCATCGTCCAAACGAACGATACAACTGAACGACCGCAGCAGCGTCGACCCGTCCACGCGCGCCTCCTCTACGTACGAGTCCACCCGGTAGCGACCTCCGCCCAAGGCCACCGTCTGATCCTCGGTCGTCGCCGCGAACGTGACGACCGAAGAGTTGTCTTCGATTTGCTCGATGACCGACTTTGCGCAGACATAGAACACCTGCGGGTCGTCGCCGGGGCGGAATCGTAACGTCGGCTCCGGCGCGTACTCAATCACTGTCTGAGCGTACCAATCCGCCACCGCAGGGCCGTAGACATCCGAAAAGCCGAAGGCGATCAGAGCGATGATCGCGGCGATAAGAGCCCGCACCGTTCGGACACGGCCGCTCGTTGGAGCGCGTTCACGTGACGCTCCCCCACAAGTGACGCAGCGGTCGGCGATCGTCGGGAGTCGCTTCGCGCATCGTCGGCAGTGGTTGCGGCGCATCATGGGAAGTATGGTCCGTTGCAGGTGGCGTGGGGTTTATCTATTCATGTAAGTGCAGGTTATATACCAACTTATAGAGACTTAAGGTCGAGTGTCCGCGGGCGCCTCGGGGCCGCTGGTCGGTGCTCCTGGTTCTATGTCTCTGTCCTTCGACAGGCGGCGACTTTGCGTCCCGTCACCAGGCGTCGGTCGGGAGGGAAGCGGCCTCGGGTTCAGGTTCCTGAACGCCCCGCAGCGAAGAGGACAGCCAGGAGGAGAGGCTGGCCATGAGCAGCTGGATGAGGGCGACGATTGAAAAGCCTGCTGCGGAAGCTACCTCAGCCTCCAGCGGAACGAGGGCTAGCAGGGTGATAGAAAGGGTTGCCAGGATGGAGAAACGGAGGCTTCCGGTGCTGAACATAAGGCGACCGGCGAGCCAGGGTGTCAGCAGGGCCGAGATTGCGAGCGATCCGAGCGCAGCGCGAACGTCAACGGTGCCCGCGTTAGCCCCGAAGATCCAGGTTGCGAGGAGAATCAGGGTGAGCGCGTCGTTCGACCACCGCCGAAGGCGGGTCCTCGAGTCGGTAGGCCGGGGCCTGGAGGAAGTCGGTTGCGCAGCCACCCGCGCCCGGCGTACGAAGCCCCGCGTGTCCGTCTCGATCGCGCGGAGTAGCGCCCCGGCGTCAGCGAATCGATCTTCCGGGAAGGGGGCCAGAGCTCGCTCGAGGAGCTCCATCACCGGTGGCGGGAGGGAGTGCCTCCGGCGCAGTCGGGACAACGACTCCTCGATCTCCAGGACGGTGTGTTCACCATCCATCGCTCGAAAGAGTCGGCGCCCGGTAAAGAGGTTGTAAGCGACGGCCCCGAGGCTGAACACGTCACTTGCAGGGGTCAACGTCTCTCTGCCGCGAAGCTGTTCCGGCGAGGCGAAGGCGGGCGAGAGGGGCTCCGCTGTACCCGCCAGGGCGTAGGTGAGGGTCAGGTCGCCATCGATCACTCCCTGGGCGATACCGAAATCGAGAACCTTGACGCACGTTCCACCATCACTGTTGACCGCCATGAAGAGGTTGCCGGGCTTGACGTCCCGGTGGACCAGCCCGGCGCGGTGTCCGGCAGCGACACCGGCGGCCGCCTCCCGTAAAGCTGCGAGCGCCGAGTCGAGCCGTGGAAATCCAACCCGCCGGAGCCGGGTCGCGAGATCCTCCCCCTCGAGGAGCTCCATCGTCAGGAAATCGAGTCGCAGGCTCGGGTCGGTTCCGCAATCGTATACGGCGACCACGTTGGGATGCTGGATCCCTGCGGCGATGCGCGCCTCGCGTGCAAGCCTCGATCGCAGTTGCCCATGCGCTTCGGGATCGGGCGACTGCGGCGTCAACACCTTCAGGGCGACGTCTCGCCGGAGCTTCGCGTCGTGCGCTCGGTAGACGACCCCCATCCCTCCACGACCGAGCACTTCCCCCACTCGGTACCGGTCGAGAAGTGTTCGATCCGTGAGCAGCCCTTCGAGGCCGAACATTGTCACTACATCGAGACAGGCAAGCGAAGAGAGCGTGGCGAGGCCGGCTTCGTTCCGCTCGGTCGGGGTGCTGGGCTCCGGGCCGGGCAGGGTGGCAACCGACGATCCGATAGATAGATGGCAGGACCCCAGGGGGCAAGGCGCCACGCAGCATAACCTGCACGTCTCTCATTGGCGCCGGAGATCACCCCGATGATTCCGAGGCACCCCGCAAGATCACTGCGCTGGCACGCGAGCGATCCTCCGGGGCGGCGAACCATGGCTGTGATAGCGATTGATCACGACTCCAGCGCTGGATTTCCCGCGATCGTGATCTACCGATGTGGTTGGGCACCGAATCCGTTGAGGGCGATTTCTAGAAGAGCAGCCGTAGCTCGTTGTTCGTGAGAGTGGAGCTGAGCTTGGTTTCGAGCTTCAGCTGATCCGCGAGCTCGCGCCGCATCGCGTCGTCGAAGATCTCGTAGGTCGCGGTGGGATTGCGTCGGGCTCGGTACATCGCGGCGTCGGCATCTCGGAGAACGTCGGACGGGCTCTCGTAGCGACCGCTACCGAGGGTGAGGCCGACGCTCGCCCGGACGGGTACGTCCTGCCCCGCCAGGGCATAGGGATCCGACAGGGTTTCGACGATCCGCTCAACGAGACGTCTTGCCACGTGGGCGCTCGGCACCTCGTCGAAGAGGATCGCGAACTCATCGCCCCCGAAGCGAGCCACCGTATCGACCCCCCGCACACAGCCGTCGAGGCGTCTCGAAACGGCGATGAGCAGCCGATCGCCCTGGTGGTGGCCAAAGCTGTCGTTGACCGATTTGAACCCGTCCAGATCGAGGAAGACGACGGCGAATCCGTTGGTCGGCCAACGGCGCATCCGGGTGAGGGCCTGTTCGAGGCGATCGAGGAAGAGCGGGCGGTTCGCCAGACCGGTGAGCGGGTCATGCAACTCCGCGACCCTCAGCTCGTCTTCGACGAGCTTCCGGTCCGTGATATCATGCAGCACAGTGGCATCGGAACACCCCTCGAAAAACATCCGATAACGTCGGGCGGACTGCCGGGGAGCCTTCTCCCGTCGTGACCGCTTGTCCAGGCCCAGGTGCACGACGGCGAGCGACGCCACCTCGGTCAACATCCGCGACTCCAGCCGGGTCCACGACCTCTCATTCCGCGTCCATGCCGCGACTCCGCCCCTGCTCATCCTGGATCGAGAAGGGAATGGAGCCCCCAGATAGCCAGACGGCACGAACCCGAAGGTCCCCGCAGCCTCGGCCGCCTGCAACACGCCAGCCCCATTCGTCAGGCGGTTTGCGCCCGAAGAGACTGCACCGAGGGAGATCGAAGCCCGCGCGGCCCGAACACCATCCACCGTCGACACGAGAAGGGCGTCTCCCTCTCCATCGGGAAGGGCGAGGGAGAGAACGTCGACGTCAAGAGCGGATCGGGCAAGCCGGAGGAGGGACTGAATCGCACTCCACCATGGCTGCCTGTGCGGCTCGATGGGAGACGACCCTGCCGTTGCCTGCGTCAGGCCTTTTGCCACAACGATTTGGAATTCGATGGGTCGGCTGAACAGCGCGAGATCGCCCGACAACTTCGCAAATGACGGGCCTCGTCGGCCAGCATCTTGAGGGATTCGAGCGTCTTCCGATCAACGATCCATATGACAAGATCTTAGGAGGCACGTTCTGGAACAGGGGTACTTGTGAGCGACAGCTATTAGAGGAAATCTTTTCCAGATATGGAACGGAGTTCCGACGGTCAGTCGCCATCGCGACACTCCGATCCGACCGGACCGGGCTGAAGATGAGGGTCGGCAACAAGATGGCCCGAGGGGGTCAATTGCAACCGTAGCGCAGCCGGCAGGTATCAAAGTCGACATCGAACAGAAGAGGGGTGGACCCGTTGTCGGAGCGAGGGCAGGAGATAACAGTCGAGCGAGGAGGAGATCGGAGCCCTTGGCAAAGGCCGGATGCGTCGGGAGGATGGACTGGGTTGCTCCTTGCCTTATCTTGGCGTTGAGGCCTGCCGCGGGGTGTACTCAGACCCCCGGTGGCGACGACCGATTCGGCGGGACGGGTGATCGACGACTTGAGGCGGCGGCCCGAGCCCCTGCCGAGCACGAAGGAGGCGCTTGCGGATCCGATCTCAAGCTCGCGGCGCAACGCGACCGTGGTTGCGGCGGAGAGGGTTTCACCGGCGGTCGTGACGGTGAAGTAGTCAGACGGGAGCGTGGGGGCCCGCACTCCAGCAAACGCCCGCCGAGCGACGATCGGCGTCCGAGCCAGGGAGTTCTTCCCTGGGGCCTGCGGATGATCTCCCGGCTCCTCACCCGCCATCGTCCCGACCTTCTGTCACGATCGGAGGGTCGGGGCTCCGGCCAGGAAGGGCGGATCGCCGCGAAAAACGAGGCCGCCCCTCAGCTGGACGACACTTTTCGAGGGCCTCTGCTCCTCGCCGGAGTCGGCGGTACGATCCTGGCAATCGTTGGGATCTCGCGAGGCGCGGGTGAGTTGCACTGGAAGCGGTGTGCTGCCGATTCGCGTCCACCGATTGCCTGATTCCCTACTGCCCGAGATCGCCGGCATGGCCGCCGTGGAAATACAGCGGCGTAATGCAGGTAGGCGACTGGTTTCGAACGCCTTGCACGGAGTCGCCGCGCCCGGCGAGAAGTCGCGGAGCGGTTTTGGATCCGTTACTTTCTACCCGCTGTAAACACCTTGGTCCATGAACCTGCTTGAAGTCTCACCGCCAGCGATGCCCGCAACTCGCGAGTTGCGCCTGAACGACGGATCGGTCGTGGTGCTCGACGATCCGGATTTCTGGCGCTTTTGGAAGTCGAAGCTGTTCATTCACAATCGGCATGTATGTTTGAGGGATACGGAAGGTAGGATCCGAAGGCTGCACCGAGAGGTACTCGAGGTGCGTGATTCGAGAATCGTGCGTTTTCTGGACAGCGATCCGAGGAACTGCACGCGCTCGAACCTGCAGGTGTTGGATCGCAGCGTTCTGGCGACGGCCCGCCCGGCACAAGGAGCCTGCTCATATAAGGGCGTTTCTCCCTATCGGGGAAAGTGGCAGGCGACGATCCGGCTGGATGGAAAGCTCAAGTGGTTAGGGAGCTTCGAGTCGGCTGAGGATGCCGCGAAAGCGTACGATGACGCGGTTCTGCAGCATCGAGGTCGGACCGGCGTCCTGAACTTTCCGAAGCGCGGGCGCCGACGGAAAAAGGAGGCGAGCTGACATAGAACTTCTCGCCGAAGGGTCGTCGTCGTAGTTCTCAACGAAGTTTGCCAGGCAGCGGTAACGGGGTCGCGAGGATCCAGCCGCTTCGTCGGCCGTCCCGCCTCGGATTCCGCCTTCGCGGGAATGACGACGGGAATATCAGTGAGTGCGGGATCGACGAGAACGGCCGCCCGATCGGGCGGCCGTTCTGCTGGGAGATGTCAGCGACCTAGCAACTGCGAGCCGGGCTGAGTCGCGATGTCGGCGGGATGCGGATGCAGACCGCCTGGCAGAGCGTTCGGCGCATCGAACGCCGTCTGCACCGGAGCACCGGCCAGGTCGGGCGGTGTCGCGAGACCGAGGAGCCAGAGGGCGGTCGCGGCTGTATCGGTTGTGTGAATGGTAGCCGGCAGCTCCACTCCCGAGCGGACTCCCTTGCCCCAGGCGATCCAGGGAATGGTCATATCGGCCTCCTCGGTGGTTCCATGGGTGCGTCCATGCCCCCCGTGGTCAGAGGTTACGATGACGGTGTAGCCGCCGGGGCCGAAGGCCTCGTCCGCGGCAGCGAGCACGCGTGCAACTGCCGCGTCTGCCATGTCCACCGCCCAACCATAGACGGGACTCATCCAGCCGATGAGGTGGCCGGCGTAGTCTGTATCGCCGAAGTGAACGAACGTCAGATTCGGCCGTTCGCTAGCGAGGTAGTTTTCCACTTCCTCCGCCGTTCGATCGGCGAGCCAAAATCCGTCTCCCTCCGGGAGCACGGCGTGGTCGACCGACCCGGGGAGTATGAGGTGATCGAACTTCCCCTTACTGAAGAAGGCCGCAGTGTGCAGGCCGCCCGAACGGGCGAGCGAGAATATCGTCGGTACGACGACCCTGCCCACCTCCTCCACCTGGTTCTCATTCCAGGTGATGCCATGGACACTGGGTTCGACCCCGGTGAGCATCGATGCATGGGAAGGCAGGGTGATACTCGGGGTGATCGTGGTCGCCTCGAGGGAGTAACTGCCTTCGCGAATCAAACGCTGGAGTGTGCCGGCGCCGAACCGGTCGATCGCGTCGGGGCGCAGCCCGTCGATCGAGATGACGATAACATGGTCGCTGACTCGTGGAACCGGACGGATCTCGGAGCTCGAAGCGCTGACGTGGCGGATGCCCGCGGCCTCCGGGGCAGGATCCGAGTAGACAAGTGGCTGGGTAGCCGCGCAGGCGGCCGAGGTAGCCACAAGCAGGCCGGTGCCAGCGAGCTGGCCGAACCGAGCGCTGCAAAGCATAGAACCTCCGGGTAACGGACAGGCCAGAGTACCGGATCGGAGCTGGCGATTCGTTTCTGGTACAACGATATATTGGCCAATGTTTTACGCAGTTCGGTACCCAGGCCGGCTGCTCGGGGTTCCGCAGCCGTCCCGGGGTTCAGAAGGGGAAGCCGAGGTCAACGGTAGAAGCTGTGGAGTAGAGCGACGTGAGGCAGATGAGTCTGCGTGGGGACCCACCAGGAGTGGCTCACCCAGCGGCTGGCCGCAACGGGGCAAACAGCGACTGCGATTCGTGACCTTGCCTGGCGTGAGGCGGTTGCCTTGGCTGGTTGGCGTCGCTACCGGGCCGAGCCTGCTCCCGCAGGAAGTCCAGCGTCGATCACCCGACGGGCCGCGACCAGATGCTCGAGGAACCAGCGTCCTCGCGAGCTTCCCAGATCGTCATAACGGACGCCACTACCGCTGCTGCTCGAGTGGATGATGCGGCCCCCGCCCGCGTAGAGCGCCGTGTGATCGACGTCCCTGCCGTTCGACGCGAAGGCGAGGAGGTCGCCGACCTGGAACTGACCGATCTCGAGCGGCAGGGCGTTCCCGAAACGCGCTTGATCCTGTGAGACTCTCGGTACCGAGACTCCGTTCAAATCATAGACGTAACGGATAAAGCCCGAGCAGTCGAAGCCGGTCTGCGGCGTGTTCCCGCCCCAGAGATAGGGCACGCCGATATAGCGTTCTGCAGTCTGAATGGTTGCCGAAGCAACCCGGAGGCGCGTATCCGCGTTCAACCCGGAAGTTCTCGGAGCCGTAGCGAACGGGCCAGAGGGGGTAGGCACCCCAACCGGCCGAGGGAACGCGGGTACGTTACCCGGCCGAGGCACGGCCGATCTGCCACCGAACCCTACATTGAGTGCGGCTCGGAACTCCATTCCATTCCCGACGACTCGATCGGGTCGATCCAGCGTCTCGGCAAACGACTTCCGGTACCGGGCCTCGCCCTCGAAGGAGAAGCCCCTACCGAACGGCGCTCGGAACCCACCGCCGTAGCTGTAGTTGGCCGCAATGCCGATCCCGTCCGCCCGCACGCCCCGGATTCCGATCCCGGCGAGAGCGTACGGGATCAGCGTCGTCCCGCCTCGGGGATTACCGATGTAGAGCAGCCCATCGAAGTCGGCGCTACCGATGCCGCTCGTCGGCGCGGCGAGGGAGTCGGCGGTCGGGACGGGAGCCGTCGTGACGTCGAGGCCCAGGCTCCCACGAGTGGCGAAGATACCGTGCTCCCGAGCAAACGTACCTCCGATCAGCAGCGGATTGTTCGCCAGGCCCGGATCGCTCGCGACATAGGCGGAGACGGCGGTGCGTGCCTGCGCGTTCAGCGTCGCTGGCAGCAGCAGGGCCAGAACCACGTATTCCTTCATTACATCCTCTCGATTCGAAGATGCTGATTCGGAAGTTTCTGACCGCGAAGTTATTGCACGACGGTCACTCCCAGAACACCGAATGGAAATTTCGGGCCGCGCCGGAGAGCGTCAAGAAGGGAAAGTCTCCCTGAGTTGGCCTCTCCGGCATGGCGCGCAAGTGCTTCGGGAAGGGCGTCGGACCGCTCCGCATCCCCCGGAGATGGTGCCTACCCGCGAACCCGTTGCAGTGTTGCAGTCCTCAAGGGGCGATGTCATGGAAGCGGACCGCGTCCTCCTTCTCGAGGGCGGTTCGAAGGGTCCACTCGCTCTCGAAGAGCATGAGAGGGCGATCCTTGGAGTCGTAGACGAGAGAGCGGCCGATGCCGCGGGCGAGCCTCTCGATATCGGCGGCGGGTCCTTCGACCCATCGGGCTACCTTGTAGGGGAGGAAGTCGAGTTTGGCGGCTACGCCGTACTCGCTCTCCAGGCGGTGGAGGAGGACGTCGAACTGGAGCATGCCCACGGCCCCGACGATCGGGGCAGGGCCAGCACCGGAGTCACTGAAGAAGACCTGTGCGGCACCCTCCTCCGAGAGCTGCTTCAGGCCTGTATCCAGCTGTTTCCGGCGCAGGGGATCCCCAATCCGGACCCGTGCGAAGTGCTCGGGTGAGAACCGCGGAATGCCGCTGAATTCGAGCACCCCGTTGGAAGAAAGGGTATCGCCAATCCTGAGGCTTCCCCGGTCATGGATTCCGACGACGTCACCCGGCCATGCCTCCTCGACGAGCGTACGTTCTCGGGCCAGGAACTGCGTAGGGGCCGCGAGCCGCAGCGATTTTCCGGTGCGGACGTGGTTCACCGTCATGCCCGCCTCGAAATGGCCCGAGCAGACTCGAACGAAGGCGATTCGGTCCCGGTGTTTGGGGTCCATATTCGCCTGGATCTTGAAGACGAAAGCTGTGAAATACTCGTCCTCGGGCTGGATCGGTCCGATCGTCGAATCTCTCGGGCGAGGGGTCGGCGCGAGCTTCAGGAACGAGGCGAGAAATGGCTCGACACCGAAGTTCGTCAGAGCGCTGCCGAAGTAGGTGGGCGAGACCTCGCCACTGAAGAAGCCTTCGGGAGAGAACGGAGTTCCGGCGAGCTCGAGGAGCTCGATCTCCTCGTGAAGACGGTTCCAAGCACCCTCGCCGATCGCGTCGGCGACCGCCGCGTCGTCCAGCGAGCTCACGCGCACGGCTGCCCTTCGCTGACCATGGTCTTCCCCCTTCTCGAACAGGAGGATCTGCTGGAGCTCGCGATGATAGACACCGAGGAAGTGCGCGCCGTCGACAATCGGCCAGGTGATCGGGAAGCATTTCAGCCCCAGATCTCGCTCCACGTCGTCGAGCAGCTGGAGGGGCTCCATCCCGGCGCGATCACACTTGTTGACGAATGTGAAGATTGGCGTTCTACGCCGATGGCACACTTCGAAGAGCTGGCGCGTTCGCTCCTCGACGCCCTTCCGGTTGTCGAGCAGCATCACGGCGCTGTCGGCGGCAATGAGCGTCCGGTACGTATCCTCGGAGAAGTCGGCGTGGCCAGGAGTATCCAGCAGGTTGAGCTGTGCCCCCTCGTACTCGAACTGGAGAACACTGGATGTGACGGAGATGCCACGTTCCTGCTCCATCTTCATCCAGTCGCTCGTTGCGTGACGCGCGCTCCGACGGGCCTTTACACTACCCGCCAAATGGATCGCGCCACCGTAGAGAAGGAGCTTCTCGGTGAGCGTCGTCTTCCCCGCATCGGGGTGGCTGATAATGGCGAAGGTCCGCCGTCGGCGGACCTCTTCTTCGAGTCGCGACATCTTCGCTTCCGTTCGAACGGTACCCCCTTGGGCGCCGGTACTGTAACCCCTTGAAGATAAAGCGCCAAGCACCGCGACTCAACCCGCTGTTGGGGCGGCGTATTTACGTGCGGAACGAAACCGCGTATCATAGAGATATGGCGCAAAGGGTCCCTCGAAGGCGGCACCCGGTGCAGTTCCGCGTCGCCGTCCTGATCATGCTGGCTGTTTTCCTCCTCGCGGGAGTGCGGGAGGGAATCGCCGGCTACGTGTGCTTTCAGCATGGTGGCCACGATCACGACAGCCATGCCTTCGCGGGGAGTGGAGACAACCATTCGCCCGGTGACAGCCCGGCGGACGCACACGAGGCGCATCACGGAGCTCACGCCGAAGCCAATGATGACGCCTCCACGAGTCACGGTGAGAGCGACCCCTGCTCCTGCGTTGGCGACTGCCAGACGGGGGAGAGCGGCGCACGCCCGAATCCGGAGCCCTCGCCGTCGGCGACAATCACTCTCACCGCATCCGCGGGTGCCAATCCGGCGTTCTCCCCCCTTCCCGGCGCCCCCGAGTTCTTCCTTCCCTATTCGAACGGTCCACCCAGCCTAGGCTGAAGTCCCGATAGGTCTTCACTCGAAGCCGCCGACGCCGCGCATTCCTCGCGGTGGCGGTGCTATCCGCAGCTATCCGGATCAGGGTGGGTCGTCATGGAACAACGCGCAAATCGCTTGGCCTTTTGGTGTGTCGCACGGGTCGGAGTCGCGGCGCTCGTCGCCGTGTCTTTGAACGTCGGGGTAGGCGTCGCACAGGAGGGAACGGGTAGGATACAAGGGCAGGTCATCGGAGAGGAGACGGGCCAGCCCCTACAGGGTGTTCGGGTGTATGTGGACGGGACGACGCGGGGCGACCTGACGGATCCGCAGGGTCGGTTCGTCGTCGCAGGAGTCCCAGCGGGGCAGCGGGTGGTCGTCTTCGAGTTCATCGGTCGTGGATCGGTGCGACAGGCGGTGGAGGTCGGTCCGGGCGAACAGGTCGACCTCGATGTGCGGCTGGGCATCGAAGCATTGCCGATCGATGATGTCGTGGTCAGTGCGACGCGTGAAATGCAGAGCCTGGCGGAGACCGCCGCGAGCGTTGGCATCGTGCAGAGTTCGGAGATTCGGGAAACCCTGCCCGCCCATCCGTCCGAGATCATGGGCAAGATCCCAGGGGTGTGGGTGAACGTGACCGGTGGTGAGGGGCACGCGACGGCGATTCGTCAGCCGCTCACCACGGACCCCGTGTACCTCTACCTGGAGGATGGCGTCCCAACGCGCTCGACCGGGTTCTTCAACCACAACGCCTTGTACGAGATCAATCTGCCGCAGGCGGAACGGATCGAAGTGATCAAGGGGCCGGCGACGGCGCTCTACGGTTCGGACGCGATCGGCGGGACGATCAACGTGGAGACGCGGCCGGCGGTCGCCGCGCCAGGTCTGGATGCGACGCTGGAAGGAGGGTCCCACGGGTTCATGCGGCTCCTCGGCTCCTACGCGTTCACCTCGGGCGACAACGGCGTTCGGACCGACGCCAACGTCACCCGAACCGACGGGTGGCGGGATGGGACCGCGTACGATCGGCAGAGCGGCACGATCCGGTGGGACCGGGTGATCGGAGACGGCCAGACGGTGAAGGCGGTAGCGGCCGCTTCGCGCGTCGATCAACAGACGGCCGGCACGTCGAGGCTCCCCGAGGAAGCCTATCTCGAGACACCGACAATGAACCTCACGCCGATCTCCTTCCGGGATGTCGGCGCCGCGCGAGTGTCCGTCGAGTACGAGCGCGTTTCCGGGAGTTCGCTGCTGACCCTGACTCCCTTCGCGCGTCACAATTCGATGGACCTGCTGCCGAATTGGTCCCTCACGTACGATCCGACGGTCTATGAGACATCGAATCAATCGATCGGATTCCTGTCCAAATACCGGCGCGACTTCTCGGAGATGAACGCCCGACTGATCGTCGGTCTGGATGTGGATTGGAGTCCCGGGAAGCGCTACGAACAGACCATCGAGCCAGTTCAGAGCGGTTCCATCTTCACCGACTACACTCCGGGAGCGGCGATCTACGACTACGACGTCACGTTTACGGGCCTCTCGCCGTACGTGCATCTCGAGGGAAGCCCGCTGGAGCGCCTCCGCGTCACCGCCGGACTCCGCTTCGACCGCCTGGGCTATGACTACGAAAACCACCTGGGTGAGCTGACGACGGGCCAGCACCGCCGCCCGGGGAGCACGAGCGTCAGTTATACCGAGTTGAGCCCCCACCTCGGCGCGGCGTACGACCTGGGCTTCTCGAGCATCTTTGTTTCGTATGGCCAGGGCTTCCGGGCGCCCTCGGAGGGGCAGATCTTCAGGCAGGGGGTAGCGCTCAACACGATTGACCTGGAGCCGGTGAAGGCCACGAACTACGAAGCGGGGTTCCGAGGGTCGATCGGCGGCAGGCTCTCGTACGAGGCGGCCGCGTACTACATGGAGAAGACGAACGACGTCCTCACGTTCCAGCGTTCCGACGACGAGCGTGAAACGCAGAACGCCGGGGCGACGCTGCACCGGGGCGTCGAAGTAGGCTTCGGTGTGAGCCTACCCGCGAACCTGACTTTCCAGACGGCCGTCTCGTACGCGAAGCATACCTACGAGGATTGGGAGCCGAACGAGACCACGGACTACAGCGGCAAGGAGATGGAGGTCGCGCCGCGCAGGATGGGAAACACCACGCTTGCGTGGGCGCCCGGTGGGGAAAGGAGCCCGCGCGTCGAGCTCGAGTGGGTGCACCTCGGATCGTACTGGCTCACGCCCGCGAACGAACGAAAGTACGACGGGCACAACCTGTTGAACCTGACGACCACCGTACCGGTAACACGCAACGTGAGGCTCGTTGGGAAGCTGAACAACGTGACCGACGAGCGTTACGCCGAAGCCGCCGCCTTCAGCGCCTTCCGTGGCGTGGAGCTGGCTCCCGGGCTACCGCGTACCTTTTTTGTCGGCGGTCAGATCCAGATCGGAGGTTGAGCATGTGTCTCCTACGAGGTCACAGTGGATTTCTTGGGACGGCTTTGGGTTTCGTGGCGGTCGTTGTGCTTGCCGGCTGTTCGGATTCCGAGGCGCGTTCCACTCCTCCGCTCGACCGGGCGACCCTCGCTGAGACCGGCGCGTCCAACCCGACGGTCGCCGTCTCGCCCGCCGGGCTGACCTACGTCGCGTGGGCCGCGACCGAGGGCGATGAATCCAACGTCCTGTTTTCGCGAACCGTGGCCGATGGAACCTTCTCCGAAGTGGTCCGGGTCAACCACATCGCCGGCGACGCGGCGCCGCACGCTCAGGCGCCCGCCCAGGTGGCGGCCGGACCCGGGGATGAGATCTACGTCGTCTGGCAGAACCGAAGCGAGGCCGAATGGCTCGACTTCGGTGCGAGCGACGTCCGCTTCTCCCGCTCGCTGGACGGAGGCGAGACCTGGTTTCCGGCCGTGACCGTCAACGACAACGACCCTAGCATACCGGCCCGTAACACTTTCCACGACGTGGAAGTGGCGGACGATGGAACGATCTACGTTTCGTGGATCGACGCCCGAGTCCGGGACGGCTTCCGAGGCGACTACTACCGCGAGACCGGAGAATCCCCGCCGGTCGATGAGGAGCCGGCCACCGAGATCCGGCTTACGAGTTCGAAAGACGGGGGTGCGACGTTCACCCCGAGTGTCGTCCTCGAAACCAACTCCTGCCCGTGCTGCCGTACGTCGATGGCCACCGGTCCGGACGGGATGGTCTACGTGTCGTATCGCAAGGTCTACGGGGACAATATTCGCGACATCGCCGTGGTCCGTTCCCTCGACGGTGGGCGGACCTTCGAGGAGCCCGTTCGGGTTCACGACGATGGTTGGTACATCGAGGGCTGTCCGCATGCGGGAGCGTCCCTGGCCGTAGACCGAGATGGCCGAGTTCACGTTGCGTGGTTCACCGGAGCCCAGGATCACCCCGGCGCCTTCTACGCCGTTTCGGAGGATCAGGGCCGAAGCTTCGAAGAGCCCGTGCGGTTGACGCCGCCGGGCGCGGTTCCGACTACACAGGTCGCCGTCGCGGCCGACGATGCGGGTACCGTGTGGGTCGCGTGGGAGGAGACGGACGGTGCCCAGGCGCGCGTCGCCCTGGCGCGCACCCAGAACGGTGACGGGTTGGAACGGGTAGAGCTCGGCGGTCCTACCGGTCTGATCCCCGCAGTGGCGGCGGCTAATCCGGAGATGGCTCTCGCCTGGCTGGACGGCGAGGCCGTTCGGTTGGTGCGAACGGCCGCGACAGAATAAGGGTCCAGTTCAAGCTGGCGAGGGCGCCTCCGGGTTTACCAGGTCGACACGTGGACGCTTCGCTAGTGATAGCTTCTTTTTTGGCGGACCGCTTGCGATCACAGGGGGTAGCAGATCGGCATCAATCGGACCTCGAGGAGTACATGGAACGCATTCGTATCCCCAACGACGCCACCTACGCCCCGCTGTCTCTACTGGATGTGGCGCTCACCGCTCCCATGGTGTCGCGTCTGCTGTTCCGCGCGTCCCTGCCGGGCCGCGCCATCCAGGTGGCGGCGCTGGGCATCTACTTCGGCAGCGCCGCACAGGACTGGTGGGAACGGCGAGGCGTTCGAAAGATCGATTTTCTTCGGGTCTACGGCGCCGACGTGCGACACCTGGACGAGATGCCCGAAGAGACCCGGCGACAGGAGGTTCGACGGTTGGTCGAAGAGGCGAACGATGGCTTCACGGCCGAGCGCCTGCCGCGACCGGAGCTCGCAGCCGAGGTCGATCGACACCTGACTGACTACATTGCCGGGATTACCGGCCAGAGGGTCGAAACGAGCACGGAAATCCGCAGCTTTGCCGTAGCGCAGCTCATCTTTCCATTCGCGCTTGGGGCGTGCGATTTTCTTTCCGGCGATGTGGCGATCTTCAAGGACACCGGTGTCTTCGAGCCGCACGTCGTCGCCCATGAGTTCGCACACCGGAAGGGATACTGGAAGGAGCTCGAAGCGCAGGCGCTGGCGTACTTCGCGAATGCCGCGTCCGGCAACCCGATACTCGAGCAATCCGCACGCTGCGAGCGGGTGCACCGACACCTCCGAGTTCTGGCCGGCGACGATCCGGATCGGTACCCTACGGAGGTCGCGGATGCAGGCTTGCGATCCGAGCTCGAGAAGCACTTCACGGGAATTCGGCCTGTCCCGGGCGCCGTCGCCGCGAAGGTCGAGACGCTGATGAAACGACTCTACGACGAGCGTATGCGCCTGACGGGACAGAACGGTATCCAGGACTACGATCTCGGCTTCACCAACTTCCTTTATACTTTCGAGCGCAGCTCCTCCGCGCAGCGACCGGCACCGGAGGCAGTGTCCTGAACAACGGTTCGATTTTCATGAAGACACTCTCGTTGGGAATTCTCGCGTTTGCTATCGTTCCCATCAGCGTGGCGGCGCAGGCGACGACTCCAACGGTCGGCAGCATCATCGTTCACCCAACGGATCGGACAATGTTGGTTGGCGATACGCTTCACCTCCAGGTTGAAGCTTTCGACGCGAACGGCGATCCCCTACCCGAAGCGCAGGTCAGATTTAATCCGGCCGGTGCTTTCTTCGAGGCATCGGTCGATTCGACGGGGCTCGTGACATCCGGTTCAACGGGGACGATTCCCATCGGCGTGGCCGTGATCGTGCCCGGTTCGGACCCGTACGTCGAGCGCGTCGACATTGAGATGGTGCCGGGCCCCGCCGCAACAGTGGAAGTTTCCCCGAGCCGGCTCTACCTGGCCGTCGGACAGCGGGTGAAGCTCGATGCGACCTCGCGATCGGCCCTGGGCGACGCGCGAGAGGACACGTTTACGTGGCAGAGTACGGCCCCGGCGGTAATCGAAGTCGACGATTACGGGAGGGTGGTGGCCGTCGAACCCGGCGAGGCGACGGTGACGGCGACGACGGGAGCGGCCTCCGGCGATGTGATCATCGAGGTCGTACCGAATCGTGTGGCAGAGATCGAGCTCACCCCATCGGCGACCGAGGTACGGCAGGGCGACGTCATCCGTTTTCAGGCGACGCCCCACGACGAGCAGGGCGCAGTGGTCGAAGGGTTGACGCCCTCTTTCAGCTTCGCGCCAGGGCACGGCTCCATCGATCCCGAGGGCGCCTTCGTCGCCTACCGTCCCGGTGAGTATGTGGTGACCGCCAGCTTCGGCGATCGGACCGCGGACGCTCTCGTCGTCGTGGAACCGCGCAATGTCAGACGACCTCTGGAGGTCGTGGGCCGTCTACCTCGCACTGCGTTCACGACCGAGGAGGTGTGGGCCCATCCGACGGAGGAGGTGGTCTACCTCGGCACGGGCTCGGGTGGCGATCGGATGTACGCGATCGACGTCTCCGACCCCACCGATCCAGTCGTCACGGATTCCCTCGTCGCCGACACGCGCCGGGTGAACGATGTGATGACGACGCCGAACGGCCGCCATCTGGTCCACACCCGGGAGGGCGCAAGCAGCCGAAGAAACGGGATCGTGGTCGCGTCCCTCGAGGATCCACGTCATCCGCAGGCCATCACGGAGTTCACGGAGGGTGTAACGGCGGGTGTTCACTCGGCCTTCGTCTACGAGCAGCCGGCTTTCGGCACGCACGTCTACTTGACGAACAACGGCACCAACGCGATGCACGTGATCGATATAAGCGACCCGACGAACCCGCAGGACGTGGCGCAGTGGCGGTCACCGAGCCCCAATGCAGGCGGCTCGCTCCACGACATCGCTGTTCAGGACGGCTTGGCCTACCTGAGCTACTGGAACGACGGGCTCATCGTTCTGGATGTCGGCAATGGCGTCCGGGAGGGCAGCCCATCGAGTCCGCAGTTCGTGACGCAGTACAAGTACGATCTGAACGAGATGTACCGGAACGTCGAGGTCGACGGCGGTCCAGGATTCATTCGGGGGACCCACACCGCCTGGCGGTACAGGGATTACGTGTTCATCGCCGATGAGGTGTTCGCCAGCCAGCCGCAGCGCGGGACGCGGGACGCCTCCGCGACTCGTGCCTGGGGGAATCTCCAGGTCATCGACGTTTCCGATTGGGAAAACCCTCGGTCGGTCGCGTGGTATACTCCCGAGGACGGGGGCGTTCACAACCTCTGGGTGGAGGACGATCTGCTGTACATGGGCGCCTACACGTCTGGCTTACGCGTCTTCGACGTCTCCGGCGAGCTCCGGGGCGACCTGCGCGCTCAGGGGCGGGAGGTCGCCCACCTGGACACGGCGGATATGGAGGGCCGTGTACAGAACCAGGCGATGACGTGGGGGGTCGTCGTGAAAGACGAACTTGCTTACGTCAACGACATGCACAACGGTCTGTGGATCGTACGGTTCGACCCGGCTCCCCCTACCGGTGGCCAGTGAAGGCCAGCAGCTCTCTGACCCCCTGAGACGACGAACCCAGTTAACGCGATGACGGAACGGACGGGCTTCAGCGTACGATCGGCAGGGTTGATCGTGCTCGGTGCGATCATCGGGGTCGTTGGGCTGAGCGCACTACGCTTTGCGGGCCAGCCGCCCCACGAGCACGTTCACTACCACGCCAACTGGGCGATCTTCGTCGACAGTGAGCGCCTGGATTTGACGGACGACTGGTACATGGAGGATGTCTTCCAGTGCCTGGCCGATCCTTCCCAGCAGCGGGCTGAGGATCGAGCCCACATGCACGAGAACAACCAGGACGTCGTGCATGTCCACGCTTCCGGCGTCAGCTGGGATCACTTGCTGGCGAACCTCGGCTTCGGGGTGGGGGACGACTACCTGGAAACCGATCGCGAGCGCCTGGAAGAGGATGATCAGAACTCGGTGAAGTTCGTATTGAACGGGCGGCCGGTGAGCTCGATCCGGAACCTGCCGATCGGCGACGAGGACCGCCTCCTGATCAGCTACGGGACGCAGACCATCAAAGAGGTGATGGAAAGCGAATTTCCGGTGGTCGAGAAGAGCGCCGGAGAGTACAACGTGTTGCCGGATCCGGCGAGTTGTTCGGGACAGCAGGCAGAGACACTGGGCGAACGAATTCGCCGAGCAGTCTGGTACTGAAGTCCTTTGCCGCGCATGCGGACGCTCGGCTGCGGACACGGGTCACGAGCTGAAGTAGGCGGCGTTTTCATCGATGTAGCCGTGCGTCAGATCGCAGCCGAAGCCGGTCGCGGAACCGTTTCCGATGCCGAGATCGACGCGGATCTCGACGGGGTCCCCTGAGAGCTCTCTTCGCAAGACCGACTCGTCGTAGTCGAGCTTTCGACACTCAGCGAAGACCGCCACGTCGTTGATCCAGACCGCGGTCATCGCGGGGTCCTGTTGGACGTCGAAGCACTTCCCAACGGCCATTAGAACCCTACCGACATTCGGATCCGCACCAAACGCCATCGTTTTCACCAGCGGCGAGTTGATGATCGACTTGGCAGCCTTGCGGGCCTGATCGCGGTCTGCCGCACCCTGCACGGCGGCGCGGAGCAGCTTCGTCGCCCCCTCGCCGTCCCGCGCCATCATCTCGGCCATGCGGATGCAACCAGCCTCGAGCACACGCCGAAATGCACCTTCATCGACCTCGCCGGCCAGTCCATTGGCAAGGACGACACACGTGTCGGACGTACTGGTATCGGAGTCGATCGATAGCATGTTGAACGAATCCTCGACGGCCGAACGAAGCGCGCTGTCGAGCGCCGCGGCGTCGAGCCGGGCATCGGTGAAGATGTAGGCGAGCATGGTCGCCATGTTGGGCTCGATCATTCCGGAGCCTTTGCCCACCCAGGTGATCGTGGCTCCGCCGACCGAGGCGGAGATCGCCTTCGGCCGTGTGTCGGTCGTCATGATGCCTTCGGCCCCTACCAGCGGATCGTCAACCAGCTCGTTGCCGATGCCGCGTAGGCCTTCCTCGATCATTTCGATAGCGAGTTGCCTGCCGATGACCCCGGTCGAGCTCATCAGGACGTCATCGGCGCGGAGGCCGAGCTCGGCGGACGCGGCAATCCCCATTCGGCGCGCGTTCAGGATGCCGGTCTCGCCCGTGGCCACGTTGCTGAGCTTGCTGTTCACGACGATCGCCTGCAGGCGTCCGTTCTCGAGTAGCTCCCGGCCGACGACGATCGGGGCGCCGGGGAAGCGGTTGCGAGTGAAGACGCCAGCCGCTGCAGCAGGGACGCTGGAGACGAACACGGAGAGGTCCCTGGCGACGGGCTTCAATCCGCAGTTGCGGCTGGCACACCGGAAGCCGGCCGGTAAGATCGGACGGGCGTGGAATTCCATAAGGATGCTTGGCTCGCATCGAAGACGGAGCATCCCACAATGGGGCCCCGAATGTCAGCGCGGGCATGATAGGGATGAAGCGGTCGTCACGACAGGGCTCGTGAAGTTGGACATCGCCCGTGGAGATGGCGACAACGCCTGCCAGTTGCGGTTGAGAGGAGTTATGTTCCAAGCGGCGGGGCGGTTCCCGACGGGACAGTGACCTCGGCGGTCCCTGCGAGCGCCTCGTGCGTCGTTCAGTCGCGGCCCGTCGCGTGCCTCGACCTGCCCGATTTCGGCCTTGGCTGAGGCCTGTCTATGACCAGCTTCTACCAGTTCGGAAAGACGGAATGAGGGAAGTGTGAGGCTAGGTCGGTTCGCACGGTATGCCTGGGGAGTGCTAGGGCTCAACCTGGGGGTCATCCTGTGGGGAGCGTTCGTCCGTGCGACGGGCTCCGGTGCCGGATGTGGTAGCCATTGGCCGCTGTGCAATGGCGATGTCGTCCCTCGCACAGCGCAGGTCGAGACCTTGATCGAGTTCGCGCACCGCGCCACGAGCGGGATCGCGCTGCTCGCAGTCGTCGGGCTTTTCCTGTGGGCGCGAAGGGAGTACGATCCTGGCCACCGCGTGCGGGCCGGCGCCACCTCCTCGCTCCTTTTCATCGTCATCGAGGCGCTCCTCGGCGCGGGGTTGGTCCTCTTCGAGCTCGTTGCCGACAACGATACCGCGCTGCGGGCGTTCTCGATGGTCGCCCACCTGCTCAACACATTCGTCCTCGTCACGGTCCTGGCGATCACCGCGTGGTGGGCGTCCGGTGGACCCCCGATCGACCTTCGTGCACGTCCCAGTCGCGCAGTCGGCCTCGGCGTCGCCCTCACCGCGCTCGCCTTTGTTGGCGCCACCGGTGCGATCGCCGCTCTCGGAGACACGCTCTATCCCTCCGCCTCCCTCGGCGATGGGCTCCGTGACAGCTTCTCCAGCGAGTCGCACCCCCTCATCCAACTGAGGAAGTATCATCCCCTTGCCGCTGTCCTCGTTGGCATCTACGTCGTCGCGCTCGGTCGGTATCTCACGCGGGCGACGCTTTCCAGTCCCGTCCGGATCCTGGCCGCGATGGCAACCGGCCTCTACGTAAGCCAGCTCCTTGCCGGCACCGTGAACATCGTTCTTCTCGCTCCGGTCTGGCTTCAGCTGATCCACCTCCTTCTGGCGGACCTGCTTTGGATCGCGGTCGTCCTGCTGGCGGCTACCTCCCTCGCTTCCACCTCGATCGAGCGGAGCGAGCCCATTGGACCAAGGCTGATCGTCAAGTCGTGACGTCCGGTTCTTGCGCGGTAGGAATCCCCCATCGGACGTCGCGGAGCTCGGTGGCGGAATGAGACCCAGTATGCCTTAGAAGTAAGATGACTTCCAACTCCCCAAGCGACCCTGGGGCCGCCCCAGCTCCACGTGCTGAACAGGCCAAAGCACTTCGACTGTGGGTAGTCCTTTCCCGGGCACGTGAGGCGATCGCCTCGCGCCTGCAGGAGGACGTGACGCGCCACGGCCTTACGCTGACCGAGTTCGGCATCCTGGAGGTCTTGTACCACAAGGGACCGATGTTACTGGGGGAGGTTCAGCGACGGATTCTCGTCTCCAGCGGTGGTGTGACGTATCTGGTGGACCGTCTGGAGAGCAAGGGCCTCGTGGAGCGTCGGACGTGTAGTGAGGATCGACGAGCGCGATACGCTGCCCTTACGGACCGGGGGTTCGAGCTGATCAGTAGGATCTTTCCCGAACACGCGGCCTGCATCGAGGCAATGATGTCGGAGCTGACGGTCGATGAACAGGCGATCGCCCATGGGTTGCTCCGGCGCCTTGGTCTGGCTGCGGCCAGGGCCGACTGCGGTGGTGAGGGGAGTCCGGAGGTTTGAACATTGCATGGCGGGCCTGCCCGTGCGAATCGGCGATCGAGCGCGCTCCGAAGGTAGGCGGAAGACGATGGCGGGGCCACCGGCGATCCACAGGGTGGCTATCGCCGACCTTGAGGGAACTCACATCCAAGGGGAACGGCAATGGAGAGCTTGAGTCGATATGGTCACACCATCCTCGGTATCCTGCGAATTGTGGCCGGCCTTCTCTTCATGCAGCATGGTGTGCAAAAGCTCTTCGGTTGGCTGGGAGGCCCGCAAGCGGAGCTGATGTCGCTGTTGGGACTGGCAGGAGTGTTCGAGATGTTTGGTGGGTTGCTCATCGTCCTGGGGCTGTTGACTCGACCGGTGGCGATTGTGCTGGCGGGTGAGATGCTGGTTGCGTACTTCATGGCGCACTTGCCGCAGGGGTTCTGGCCGCTTCAGAACGGAGGCGAGCTGGCCCTGCTGTACCTCGTCATCTTCCTCTATCTCGCGACGGCGGGTCCGGGTCGATTCGCGATCGATGGGGCGCGTGGAAAGGAGTCGGCGGTCGTCGACGCGGAACCCGTAGCGCCCACGACCTGACGACGAAGATCGCTCTTGGCAAGGGCACGAAGCCACGGCAGATTACGACGCTCGCCCTCCAACGCGTCGAATCGAGGACACCGTGATGATCGATCGCCATAAGCACACCCGCATTCTGCCGCTCCAGTTTCGGGTGATATCCGTGCCATTCCTCGTCGTCGCGGTCGTTGCGGGGGCATGCGGGGACTTTGATCAGGAGGCCAATGTGGACGCCGGCCCTGCGACGCTGACTTACGCCCCGGAGCTCGAGGTTGAGATCGACGAGATGGAGCCCACGTCGTCGGGGCTCTACTATCGCGACATCCAGGAGGGCTCCGGCGAGCAGGTCTCGGCCGGGCAACGCGCGACCGTTCACTACACCGGCTGGCTTCCGAGCGGCGAACAGTTCGACAGCAGCCGAGAGGGCACGCCCTTCGAGTTTGCCGTCGGCGGTGGAGAGGTGATCCCGGGTTGGGACGAGGGGGTGGAGGGGATGCGCGTGGGGGGTAGACGTCAGCTGGTCATCCCTCCGGAGCTCGCCTACGGAGAGGCGGGAGCGGGTGGAGTCATTCCACCGAACGCAACATTGGTGTTCGATGTCGAGCTTCTGGGCGTGACCTGAGGTGCGGCTCGAGGAACAAACGTGGCGTGGGGCGATACAAGCTTCAAGCCAGCCGGGCTGAGGAGCCCTTCCTCCTTGTAGTGTTCCCTGGCAGTGCCATGCAAGCAAAGACGATACTGCTCGTCGAGGACCAGATCGACTTCAGTGCGGTTCAGAGGGCAAACCTCGAGCGGCACGGTTACCATGTGCTCGCTGTAGAGGACGGCCTCGAGGCCGTACGCTATGCGCGGGAGCACCATCCGCATGTGATCCTGATGGATCTCTCCCTGCCGAGCCTCGACGGTCTGAGCGCAACTCGGGAGCTGAAACGAGACCCTGAGACCAGCGCAATCCCCGTCATCCTCTTGACGGCGCATGCCTACGGTTCGGTCGGTCGCCGGGCCCGCGAAGCGGGGTGTGCCTCCTTCATCCCCAAGCCTTGCGAGCCGCGCCGGGTTCTGGAAGAAGTGCGCGAGCTCATCGGACCTGCGGAGGAGCCGGTTCAGACCGCCATTCCGGACAACCGCGGATGAGGACTTCGGGTTGGATCGTGTTCGCCTGTGCGATCACGATGTTCACCTGGGGCGACCTGGCCGCGCAGCAGGATACACCTCCGGATTCGGTTCGCCTCTACGGACTGACCGACGCCTCGAGCATCGCCGGAGGGGTGGTGATTCCGGCAGGTCGATCGGTCGTCTGGACGAGTGGTACCGGCCCGCCGCTCTTCAACGAGCGGGCGCAGCCGGGAACGCAGGAGCGCTTTGGTGACACGAAGATTCAGGCCGAGGGCGTGTTGCGTCGCATCGAGGAGCAGCTCGGCGACCTGGGCCTGGCACTCGGGGATGTGGTGTACATCCGCGCCTATCTGGTACCGGACCCCCAGCTGGGAGGGATCGATACGGCAGGGTGGAACGAGGCATTCCAGGAGGTCTTCGGGACCCCGACCAATCCCACACGGCCCGCGCGCTCTACGATCGGCGTTGCGGCGCTGGTCAATCCGGACTGGCTCATCGAGGTCGAGGCGTTCGCCGTCTATCCTGAATAGATAGACAGCCAGCAATCCGTTGAGTCTTCGATCAAGTTACTCCTGCCCTCGCGGCTCCTTCCACCCGGCCCTTTCCCTGAGCACGCGGGCGATAGGTGAGTCTACGCCGCTGGCCATCACCACCGTCTGGTTCGCCCTCTTCACGTAGTAGTACCGGTGCAGTCCGGCGTTCTCCCTCGTTCCAAGCGCTTTCACCGCTTCCTCGATCTCGGCGGAGGCGTCGCCCGACTTTGTCAGCACGTGGTACTCGATCCCTCGATCAGTCACCGCGAAAGGCGTAGCTTGGCCGGGCCCACATCCATCTGCTGAAGCATCACGAGAACGTCTCCCTGCCACCACTCCTCGACGATCCGACTCTCATCGATCCGGAACGTGCTCATGCCGCTCCCACTGATCCGCTTGAAGGTCGGTGGAACCCCCTGGAACTCCCCGAGATGCGTCCCGCTCATCGCGAATCGAAGGGCGACGCGGTCGTCCTCGGCGACGGTATCGAGGACCTGGACCTCGAGGTCCGGAAAGGCTGTGAAGAGCGTGACGAGCACGCGTTGATACGCCTTGAGGTCGTTCGCCTGCCCGAGAGACCCACCGTGCCACCGGAAATCGTTGCTGCAGGTGTCGACTGCGGCCTGGGGATTCTGGCGATTGAGGACGTCCAGCACGAAGCGCCTGACGATCGACTTGTGCCTCTCCCGCGCGGTGCCATCGACTGTCTGCGCGTAGAGTTCGAGTGGTGCGCGGCGGTCGGGAGCATGCAACGGACTGCCGCTCACGAGCCCGAGCTGCCGCAGCAGGGTATTGCTGTCGAAGTAGCTTCGGAGCTGGCTCATCCCCTCCTCGCCAAACTCGAGCACATCGCAGAAGCGGAGCTGAACGTCCATGCCCGTGGGTGGAACGTGTCCCTGGGGGGTGAGGAGCGGACCCGTATGGCAGCCCGTCATCTCATACTCCGCGATGGCCCTGTCGCCGGCTCCGGCCACGTCGATCGAGGTCCACTGGAGGTCGGGGAAGGCCGCCGCCCAGCCCCGCATGTATTCGAGAAAGGCGCCACGGCCGCGGCCGACATCGCCTGTGGCGACATTGAGGAACAGCATGGTGTCGGGTATGCGCTCGGCGGCCTTCTCGTACTCGCCCGCAGAGAGCGCTTCGTATAGCGCGCGGACGTCAGCGGTCACATCGAGGCTCATGCGACTCTCTCGAGGGTGAAGGTGTGGCGACGGCGCGGGGCCGCGGCAACCTCGCCGATCATCCGGTCGAGGGGACTCTCCAGACAGCAGGAGTAGTGCCTGCCGAGGGTGGAACGAAGGTCGCCGCGTCGAGGGCGTGGAGCTTGCTACACCGTGGGCGCTTCTCTCTCATGGGCCGCCGGCCATTCGTTTCGGCCATTCGTTTCGGTTGCGACCACCGAGGGAAGCCGGTATCCTCCGAGATTCTGTCCCTGATGCAGGCGTGGCTGCGGCTGCGCGGCACGGCGGTTACTGGCCTCACGAACGGCGCCGATCCGTTTGACCGGAAAGATGGAAAGCTCCGATCTGGAACGTCTGGGACGGTTGATGCTCGAGGAACGACCTGGTGCCTCTCCGCTCGAGGTCCTCCTGCGGGTGATGCCGGCCGGCGCTCTGCTGGCCGAGGCGCCGGACGGCCGCATCGTCCTCGCCAATCCGCAAATGGAGAAGGTGTTGAGGATGGAGCTCGAGGCGGGGACGGCCGCGCCCGCCCTGAAGGGGTTCCACGACGACGGCACCGAGTACACGCCGGAGGAGTGGCCGCTCGTCCGGGCACTCTCGCGAGGAGAGGCCGTCTCCGACGAGGAGATCGAGCTCGTACGCGGTGACGGCAGTCACGCGGTCGTCCGTGCCAGTGCGACTCCACTCTGCGATGAATCAGGCGAGGTGGTGGGCGCGGTGCTCACCTGCCTCGACATCAGCGAGCAGCGGCGGCGCTACACATCTCGAAAGTTCATTTCCGACGCGGGTGCTCTGCTTTCCTCGAGCCTCGACCCGGTCACGACGCTCCGTAATATCGCCCGACTGGCCGTGCCGACCCTCGCGGATTGGTGTACGATCGATCTGATCGACAGCGAAGGTCAGATCGAGAGAGTTGCGGTCGAGCACATCGACCGACGTAAGGCGCGGGCGGCGACGGAGCTCGCCAAACGCCACCCTCCGTCACAAACGGCTCCCGTGGGCGTGGCGAAGGCGATTCGTCGCGGAAAATCAGAGCTCATCCGGGATGTGACTTCAACGTTTCTGGACGAGCTCGCACAGGGGCCCCGACATCGTAAGCTGCTCGAAGAGCTAGGGATCCGATCCTTGATGATGGTCCCGCTGATCGCCCGCAGTGGCCCTCTGGGCGCCATCACCTTCGTTTCGGCAGAGTCCGGGCGGCTCTACTCACTGGAGGAGCTCGAGATGGCTGAGGAACTCGCGGCGCGTGCCGCTCTCGCCATCGAGAACTCGCGCTTGTTTCACGAGTCGCAGGCGGCGAGCGAAGCCAAGTCGGACTTCCTCGCCGTGATGTCCCATGAGCTGCGAACGCCCCTCACGGCCATTATCGGGTACGCGGAGCTGCTTCAGCTCGGAGTCCCGGAGCCGGTTACCTCCCGTCAGCACGAGCAGGCCGAGCGGATCGAAGTCTCCGCTCGCCACCTCCTACAACTCATCGAAGAGATCCTCACCCTCGTTACCCTTGATTCCGGCGAGAGCAAGCTGAGGAACGAAAGGGTCGACGTGATCGAACTCCTTCATCGCGCCTCATCGATCATCGAGCCCATGGCGCGGTTCAAGGACCTTCCCGTACGCGTCGGCTACCCCCAAGGGGAGACGCTCCTTCACTCAGATCCTGACAAACTCCTCCAGATTCTGCTGAACCTGCTGTCGAACGCGGTGAAGTTTACCGAGACGGGAGAGGTCCGGCTCGTCGGGCGAGTCGCAGGGGACTCGTTCGTGTTCGAAGTGATCGATACCGGGATCGGGATGGACGCCGACCACTTGTATCGGATCTTCGACCCTTTCTGGCAGGTCGAACGTCCGATCACTCGGCGCGCAGGAGGGACCGGATTGGGACTGACAATCAGTCGGCGGCTGGCCGATCTCGTCGGAGCGGAGATCGACGTCGAGAGCACCCCGAATCAGGGAAGCACCTTCAAGCTGATCGTGCCACTGGACTAGAAGGCTGTTGAAAAACAGGCTGCGCTTCTAGTTGACATCCGCGGGATCCACGTACGTCTCGAAGAACCCCTCCAGCTCGCGAGGCGGCTGTCCCGCCTCGGTCACGGTCGCCAACCCCCGCATCTGGACGAAGTACCGGGCAACTGAGCGGTGCATGTCGGTGATGTGACGGTCGTGCACGTCGATCCTGACGGCGAGGCCACGTCGTGAATCCTCGAAAAGCAGTTCGGTCGGGACCTGGAGCTCGACGCCGTCGACCTCGACGGCCTCCGCCTCCGTGACGTCGAGCCTTTCAGGACGGAACACGCCGCGCACGCCGGCGCCATCGACGAGGTAGGCGAAGAGGCCGGGATCGGGTTCCCCGGGCGCGGCGACGCTCCCGTAGAGAAGGCTTACGGTCTGGTCCGAAGCTGCCCCCCACTCCCAGGCAACGTTCCGCCAGACGCCCCAGTTGTGGTCGTGATAGGCGGGTGCGTCGCTCAGGATGTCGCAGATCGGGCCGGCTGCGGAAGGAACGCAGATTCGGCCATTGGCGGTTCCCGAAAGTGCAGGCACGACGTAGCCAGAGACCAGGTCGCCTCCGCCGATCTCCGTGGGCGGGAAAATGTGGTTGGGCGATGGGCTGATGCGGAGCTCGAGCTCCGCACCTTCGATCGATCCGGTGAGGGTATAGGCGCCGCCCGTCTGGCTGACGGAGATCCCCGGAGAGAGGACGAGGCCTGCCCGCGCGGTATCGAACTCGATCGTCGTATCTGGAAAGTTGTGGGTGTAGGAACGATGGACGCCGTCGGCGGAACGGGAGGTGAGAAGTAGCTGGCCACCCCATTCGCCCGGTTCACCGACACGTCCGCCGATCATGTAGGTGAGGTAGACCCATCGGTTCGAATCGATGAGGATGTTGAAATAGTGCCATTCGGCCCAGGTGGAGTCCCCCAGTGCCGCGCCGTACGGACGGTGGAATGAGTCGATTTCGTCGTAGAGCTGGCCGGGCTCGGGCTCCGCCCAGCGGCGGTCCGCATCGCTATCCGACCAGGATCCGGCGATGAGGTCAGGTGCGCCGCCCACGGCGGCCGAACGGCTCGGGATCTCACCCGTAGCTATCGCAGGCAACTCCCTACCGCCACGAGAGATGTGAACGATGCGCGAGTCCACGAGCGGGCTGGCCGCTTCGACGCCGAAGGAGTCTCGTCCACGGGGCGATTCGAGAACCTGCCGCTGGATGAAACGTGCCTGTTCCAGTCCGAGGAAGAGCGCGCTGGTTCCCCCGGCCTTCAGCATTTCGGGGGTGATCCCAGCCGGAACGACGATGAGGTCACCGCCACCGACCAGGGACCGATCCCGTGCCTGGGTAAGCATCGCTTCGCCGACGGCGAGGAGCACGACCATGACGGCTACTCCGAGCGCGTAGCCACAGAGCAGAAAGGCGAAGCGACCCGGTCGGTGGCGAATCTCGGAAAAAACGATTCGACCAATCATCGTGCGGGTCTCCCGTCCGATACGATGCGGCCATCGGACATCTCGATCACGCGCCTCGCGCGCCGGGCGATTTCCGGGTCATGGGTAACCGTCAGCAGCGTCGTCCCATGTGCGTTGAGACTCGAGAATAGCTCGAGGATCTGGGCGCTGGTGCGGCTGTCCAACTCGCCCGTGGGTTCGTCTGCGAATACGACGTCGGGCTGATTTGCCACGGCGCGGGCGATCGCGACCCGCTGCTGTTCCCCGCCGGACAGCTGAGGCGGTCGATGATCCGTACGTCCTCCGAGGCCCACGAAGTCGAGGAGCTCACGGCTTCGCTGGCGTCGGTCCCTTCTCGCCACTCCTGCCTCGGCCATCGGGAGCTCGATGTTTTCGGCCGCCGTGAGGACCGGAAGGAGATGAAAGCGTTGAAACACGAAGCCCACACGGAGGAGCCGGAGGCGGGCGCGGGCTCGTTCATCGAGCCGTCCGAGGTCGTTGCCCAGGAGCTCCACCGTGCCGGCCGTGGGAGCGTCGATTCCCGCGAGCACATTCAGTAGGGTACTCTTGCCGCACCCGGAGGGACCCACGATCGCGGTCCACTCGCAAGACGCGACGACGACGTCCACGCCTCGGAGTGCCGCTACGCCTCCCTCTTCCGATGAGCTACGTCCGTAGACCTTCTGGACACCGCTCGCCCGGATGACGACCTCGACCGGGTCGGCGAGATTCGACGCGGCTCGGCCTCGCTCCAAAGCGTCAGGGAGTCGCCCGGCTCTACTCATCAGTCCGCCTCCTCGCGAAGGGCCGAGCCGAGGGGCGCCCGGAGCGCCTGGGCGCCGGGTATGACCCCGACGAGGGCACCGATCCCAACCATCAACGTGATCGCCAGGGCGACCGAGATCCCATCGAAGACGAAGAACGATACCCGTGCGGGAATGCCCGGGAAGGTGAGAAGGATCTGATCGAGCCGACGGGCCATCCAGAGGCCGATCGGGAGACCGAGGAGTGCGCCGCCGGCCGAGAGCGCGAGGCCTTCCACGACGATTCCAATTTGCACGCGATGCCCGGCCACACCGATAGCGCGAAGGGTTGCGATCTCACCGAAGCGCTCGCGGACGCCGATCGTGACGATGGTCGCCACCAGCAGGGTGGCGACGCCGAACGAAATCGAGCCGAGAATCGTGGAGAGCTGCCGAAAGTAGGCGAGCCGCTGGTCGAGTGCGGCGGTGAGATCGCGCGTCGAATAGGCGGAGAGTTCCGGAGCGGCTGCGGAGATCCTTTCGACCAATGCTTCCTCGTCGGCGTCGGCGGCCGGCGCCACGGCGAAGAGGGAGACCTCGTCCGATCGACCCGTGATCTCCTGGAGTCGTGCTAACGGGAGGGCAACCGAGCGTTCGCCCGCATAATTGAAAAGGAAGTCTCCGACCCCGCTGATTCGGTAGGATGCGGAGCCACGGGGACGGCCGAGGGCGAC
Organism: Gemmatimonas sp.; assembly: GCA_009380025.1. Classification (GTDB taxonomy): domain Bacteria; phylum Gemmatimonadota; class Gemmatimonadetes; order Longimicrobiales; family Longimicrobiaceae; genus WHSP01. The sequence goes on from WHSP01000017.1 coordinate 33,071, forward strand.
GTCCAGCTCGACCGCGAGCGAGACCGTATCTCCGACGCTGATGCCCAACGCCTCCGCCAGCGGTCCGCTCACCACGATTTCATCATCCCCCGGCTCCTCTCCTTCAACGAGGAGGTAGAGCATTTGGGCCGCCGGGTCGATTCCGCTGGTGAAGAGGGGCTCACTCGCAGAGTCGCTGCGGACGAGATAGAGTTGCGCGCCCAACACCGGGGCCACCGAGCGAACGCCCGGCACCTCCCGCAGTTGCTGCGACACCGCGGCCGCCTCGGAAATACCGGCTTCGCTGTCGAAAGGGAGGGTTCCAGCCGGCGTTACGCGAACGGGATAACCCTGTGCCCGCGTCAGCGCCGCGAACGAATGCGTCAGGCCCGACGCCAACATCGTCATGTCCACCAAGAGCGCAGAGGAGACGCCGATTCCGGCGAGGGCCAACAGGGTGCGGCCACGATGGTGAAGGAGCCCACGCAGAGACGCCCTGACGATCATCGCTCGCCGAGTCGTTGTGGGGGTACCCGGACGATCCTGACCGCAGCTAAACCGCCGGCGATAAGGCCCAATGCGACGCCCAGACTTGCGGCCACAACCACGATTCGCGGGGAGAGGATTGCAAATCGAAGCGTCGTATCATAGTACGCCCCGAAGTAGGTGTTGACGCCGAACGTCAACACCGCCCCCATGGCGACCCCCAGCACGCTCGCGACAGCAGCGATGAGGACGGCCTCGGCCACGACCGCGGAAACGATCGTGCGGCGGGAGACGCCGATCAGACGCATCGTCCGCACGTCCGGACGGCGCCCGTCGACCCGGATCACCATCAGGCAGAGCAGGAAGATCCCACTCGCCAGCAGGGTCACCAGGCCGATGGCGTCATGGAAGCGACTGACGACCCGAAATGTCGTACTCGATCGGTCAGCCAGCGTCACCGATTCGTATACCTGAGTGCCGAATGCGAGCGACTCCACCCAACGCGCCGTTGCCTCCGGATCGGCCCCGGACCGCAATTCGATTGCGAAACGATCCACCCGATCGTGATCCGGCAGCATCTGCTCGAGATCCGGTAGATGGAATCGGACTTCGTAGTCGTTGCGCGCGATCCGGTTCGGGTCAGGCGCTCGCTCGAAGATCCCCGCTACCACGAACGCTCGCTCGGCGGTTCCGCCCAACACCCTCGCAATCACGGTATCGCCGACGCTGGCCGGCAGTTCCTCGGCCAGGCGGCGCTCGACCAGGATTCCAGGGTCCACGGGAAGGGGAAGCAGCAGAACCCCGAGAAGCGCGATGAACATCTGGTTAGGGGGCTTTGACGAACGTCAAGACGGAGCGGGTTCGAGCGGCGGGCCCGCTTCGCCCTTACCGTGGTTCAGCGAAAAATCGCTTCGCAGACGGTGTCGGTATCAGAGAGATCGGGGAACAGGTGGTCGGGATTGCAGTTGGCGAGCTGGTCCAACGGATACGTGCCGGTCGCGACAGCGATCGTGCGAACACCCAGGTGCTCTCCGCAACTGATATCGAAGGGCGTATCGCCGACGATGACCACGGACTTGCCCTCGAAAGTCCGTCCGAAGGTAGCCTTCGCTCGGGCCACGGCGATGGCTGGGAGCTCGCAGCGGTCGTGATGGTCGGAGCCGAAGGCGCCGACGCGAAAACGATCGAACTCGATGCCGGCCGAGGTTAGCTTGAGTTCGGCACCCGCGCGGACGTTACCGGTGAGGAGCCCGAGCACAGCCTCGTTGGGAACCGAGTCGACTCGGTCGAGAAGCTGACGCACCCCCGGGTAGAGCGTAGCGTCGACGGCTCGAAACTCGGCGGCGAGCAACGACGCATAGCGATCCCAGAACGAATCGAGGCCGTGGTCTATCTGGCCGTCCTCTATCCCTGCCAGTCGAAGGAGGTCCCGTGCGATCTGGGGATCGGTGCGACCCGCGAACGAATAGCCGTCCTCGGGTCCGTCGGTGGCGAACGTCTCGCGCAGGGCCCTACGGAATGCTCGAGGGGCGGCGCCGCGGGAGCTCAGGATCGTTCCGTCGACATCGAACAGAACCAGCCGATTCATCGACTCGCCGGGAGGTCAGCGGCGGAGGTTCCCGCCGACGATGTACTCGCCGGTATTTCTCTCGAAGTCCGCGCCGATTCCACGGCCTCGGAACTCGAAGCCGAGGCCGAAGCGATCACCGATCCATACCCGCAGACCGACCGCGCCCGAGATGGTCAGGTCCAGCTGCGTCCCACCCGAATCAGTGTTCTTGAAGTCGACGATCGCGCCAGCGCCGAGGCCCATGTAGGGACTGACCGACGTGAAGGGTAGGCTCAACTGGAGCTGGGCCTCTGGAATGAGAACGCTGGACGTGCCCGTCGTTTGCTCTGGCCGTGCTGCCGCCATACTCCCTTCCAGCAGAAGCACGGAGCTCAACGGGGTGCCGCCTCGAAGCGCGACCATCGGAGCGAGCCCGGTGCCGTCGAGTTCGAATTGCATCAGTCCGAGAGCGGCCATCCATCCCGCGACGGGTTCCGGCTCCTGCGCAGTAGCCGCGTATGGGGCGGTCAGCAGGAGGAAGGATGCGATCGGGAGAAGCCTATGGAAGTCGAGACGCATGGTCGTTCTATTCATGGGATCGGCACCGGCCGGCTTTCGCCCCAGGCGACTGCAAGATCGGGGCACCTGCGGTCTCTGACAAGGGACCGGCCCCACTCAACGCGTGGGGACGGCCTTCGCGATTTGTTGGTCGGCGGATCGGAAGTCGCGGCCGGGCGCGGGGCGCTAACGGAGGGCGACGTATACCAGCGTCAGAAGGAAGCCGAGGATCGCGGCGATGAGGAACGCCCGAAGCAGCGCCCGAACCGGTGTCGGGGGAGGGTCGGGCCGCGTCCGGCCGTTGGCCCCTGCCCCGGGCTCGCTGGTCATCGCGAGCGAGCCAGCGCCTGTTCGACGTCCTCGACGATGTCATCGAGGCGCTCCAGCCCGACCGAGACGCGCACCATTCCGGGTGTGATGCCGACCCGCTGTCGTTCCTCCCCGGAGAGCTTGGAATGGGTCGTCGACGCGGGATGGGTCACAATCGTCCGCGTGTCCCCAAGGTTTGGGCTGTGGGACAGCAGGTCGAGGCCATCGAGGAAGCGGCGTGCCCGGTCGAGGCCGCCCTTCAAGATGAGAGCGACAATTCCACCACCAGCGCTCATCTGCTTTCTCGCGAGTTCGTGCTGCGGATGGCTCGGGAGGAAGGGATAGAGAACACGCTCGAGCTCCGCATGCCCCTCGAAGTGTTGGGCGAAGCCGAGTGAGCTCTCGCAATGGCGGTCCATCCGGACCGCGAGTGTCTCCAGGGACTTGGAGAGCACCCACGCATTGAAGGGGGAGATCGAGGGCCCCGTGTGGCGGATGAAGTATCGACACTCCCCGATCAACTCTTCGGGTCCGAGGACGGCTCCTCCCAGCGTTCGTCCCTGTCCATCGATGAACTTCGTCGCCGAATGGACGACGAGATCGGCGCCAAAGCGGATCGGCTGCTGGAGGTACGGCGTCGTGAAGCAGTTGTCGACCACCAGCAGCACTCCGCGCTCGCGGCAAATCCCGCTGACCATTTCCAGGTCGATCAGGGCGAGCCCCGGGTTGGACGGAGTCTCGACGAAGACCAGCTTGGTACTGGGACGGATCGCCCGGAGCCAATCGTCGTCGGTCGCCTCGACGTCGACGTATGTGTGCTCGATCCCCCAGCGAGGAAGGACTCGGGTCAGGAGCTGGTGGGTTGAACCGAATAGCGCCCGACCAGCGACGAGGTGGTCACCGGTGGAGAGGAGGGAGGCGAAAACAGCGAAGACCGCAGCCATCCCGCTGGCGGTCGCCAGCCCGTCCTGCGCCCCCTCCATCGCGCACAGCTTCCGAACCAGCTCCTCGGCGTTGGGGTTGGAGTACCGGCTATAGACGTTGCCGGGGATCTCATCCGCGAAGAGCGCTCTGGCTTGCTCCGCCGAGTCGAATACGAAGCTCGACGTCAGGAAGAGCGGAACGGAGTGCTCACGCTGAGCCGTGGTCTTTACCTGCTCCCGGATCGCGCGTGTCTCAGGCGCTCTCTCACGATCTGCCAAAATCGACCTCCCATAGGTCGCATCGGTGGACGGCGCCGCGCGTCGCCACCGGGTTCGGGTCTTCGAGAATTGCGAGCCGCGGAAATCTAGAGCGAACGGCCTCGCGCACAAGCGAATCGGAAGAGCGTCACCAAGAGAGGGCGGCGGCTCAGGGATCCTCGTCGGGCACCCTGTTTCCGTTGATCCATACGGACTCGATCGTGCGAGTATTGGCGATGTCGTCCAGGGGATTGGAAGTGAGCACGACGAAGTCAGCCCGCTTGCCGGGTTCGAGGGTTCCGAGCTCTTCTTCCAGACCGACGCAGGTCGCGGCGTCACCCGTCGACGCAACGAGGATCTGCATCGGGGTCAGGCCGGCGTCGGCCATCATTTCCAACTCGAGGTGCTCGAAGTACCCCTGGAACCGCCCGGCTGGACCGCTATCCGTTCCCATGGCGACCGTTACGCCGGCATCCGATAGCAACTTGACGTTCTCCAGCGCCACCGGAAGCTGATCTTCCCAGTACTGAGCGCTCCGGCTCTCCTGCGTCTGACGCTGCCTCTCCGGATCCTGGAGCTCTTCCAGGACAGCTGGATCGACCTCCCCGAGGAAGAACGGATCATCGAAGAAGTCCGGTCGCGAGCCGTAGACGAAGGTCGAGAGCTCGCGCGTGAGCGTCGGAGCGAGACAGACACGCTGCTGGCGGAGCAGGGCGATCAGCTCGTCGTCAACCAGCTGGTCGCGTACGCTGTGGGCGATCAAGTCTGCCCCCGCTTCCAGGGCTCCCTTGGCGTCGGCGAGCTCGACTATGTGGACCGCCACCGGGATCCCCTGCCGGTGCGCCTCGTCAATGACGGCACCGTACACCTCGGGTGCCATCTTGTCACTTGCCCCCAGGTTGCTGTCGATCCGGATCTTTGCCCAATCGACATTCCACTCGGTGAGGCGCTGGACCTGCTCGACTGCCTCCTCCGGCGAACTCGGGTTCAGGACAGGACCGGCGACGTAGACTCGTGCCCGATCCAACGCCGGGTCGTCCTGCTCGTCACGGATCTGCACGCCCGCCTCCTGATCGTCTCCGAGGCTGACGACCGTGGTGACGCCATAGCGTGCGAACCTCCCGAGTTGCTCGAGCACGTTCTCTCGCGAATAGTTGCCGCTCTCGAGCCCCCGTACGTCGCCGACATGTCCGTGGGTGTTGATCAGGCCAGGAATCACGGTACGGTCCGAGAGGTCGATGCGCTCCGCACCCTCGGGGATCTCGACCTCGCCCACCGGACCGACGGCCTGAAGCACGCCGTCCTGCACGATGATGACAGCAGGGTCGACAGGAGTGGTCCCAGTTCCGTCGATCAACCTGGCGCCGACGTAAGCCTGCATCGACGCACCTTCGGCCGGCGACGTACCCTCGCAGCCGACGGCCGTCAGAATCGCCAGAACTGGTGTTGCCCTACGGAGAAAGGCGTTCATGACAGGTATATTGGTGAGGGGTATCGGCTATCGGTCGAAAAGCTATCAGCTATCAGAGTGAAAGCCATCAGTAATCCCCCGCAGTCCTCCGTGTTCTCCGCGCGAGCCCCGTCGCAGACCTACCTCACGAGGATGCCCGTGCGGCCTCGGCTACTGGATGGCGAGAGGCAACTCCACCCGGAAGCCTATGTGGTCGAGCCGATGGATCCAGGCAGCGCGGCCTCCGTGCTGCCTGGCAACCTGCCGTGCGACGGCGAACTCCAGCCCAAGCCCTTCCGCGGTTGCCCCGTGTAGCAGCCGCTCGTCGCGCAGGCGCCAGCGTCCCCTCCCGAACGCGCTCTCCACGGGATCGAAGAGCACGACGACGCTTGCCGTAGAGCCGTCCGCGGCAGCGGTTGCCGAGATCGTGGAGCCCTCCCGCGCCGTTCGGGTCGCACCATCGATCAGGTTGCCGAGAGCATGCCTCAGCGCCGCCGGGTCGGCCACCACCACGATGTCCGGGCCGGGGGCGATGTCGAGATCGACGGGGCGATTCGAGAGAGTGGCATGATCGCAGGCCACGTCCTCGAGGAGGAGGCCGAGATCGACAACGCGACGGGCTGGGAACTCCCGTCCCTCCCGATCCTGCATCACGAAGAGAAGGTTCTCCACGGAGGAACCGAGCCGCTGCGCCTCGCGCCCTACGACTTCGAGCCACTCGTGACGTTGCTCCTCGGACGACTCGCTGCCGAGGAGCAACATCTCGTTGAAAGCCTGGATATGGGAAAGGGAGGTGCGGAGATGATGTGCGAGGCCCATGGCGAGCGAGCGACGCAGCCGATTGGACTCGCGTTGATGGATCCAGGCAACGACGCCCGACGCGAACAGTACCGAGACGAGGAGCCAGCCGAGAAGGGCCAGCATTTCCGAGTCACTGATGGCGGTGAGGACGACCGCAACCGCGAGGGCGAGCAACAGCGCGGCAATGAGGAGCGAGCGTGCAACGCTCGAGTGCACCTAGACCTGCCCGAAAACGACCGCGCCGACCGCAGCACGGCTGGAAACGCCGAGCTTTGCCAGAACCTGCTCCGTATGATTCCGAGCCGTGAAGTAGCTTACCGAGAGACGCCTCGCGATCTCGGCGTTGCTGCAGCCTTCGGCCAGAAGTCGCGCAACGGCGGTCTGCCGAGCCGTCAGCCCGTACCGTTCATGCAGATCGTCGTCCGAAACGACGACGGCGGCCGTGGCTGACTCGGCAGTCGACTTGGCAGAGGCGCGACGCAGCAACGCCGAGATCCGCGCCAGGAGCTCCATCACGCTGAACGGCTTCGTCACGTAGTCGTCCGCACCCAGCCGGAATCCTTCGAGCTTGTCCGCCTCGAGGTTTCGAGCCGACAGAATCAGGACGGGGCAGGAATTGCCGCGCTCACGGAGCTCCTTAAGGACGGAATAGCCGTCGCGGTCGGGGAGCCCGAGATCGAGGATGATCAGTTCCGGTCGCTCACTTGCCACGAGGGGGAGCGCCTGCGCGGCACGAGTCGCCAGCGAGACCTCGTAGCCATCCAGAGACAGGTTCTTCTGCAGCGCCTCCGCAAGATCGGGAGAGTCCTCGACGATGAGGACTCGATGTTTTGAATCCATCGGTCGGAGGGGTTGGAAGTGCTGTGACCATCGGGATTGTACTGCAGTGCCGATTGTCCGGCCGGCGGCAGCACCTTCGGTATTGTGCTGGACTCAGTCAATCGAGATTCCCAGGGGCAGAAGCTAGGAGGGCAGAGGGAGGTCGACATGGGTCATCCGACCCCCTGCGTCGTCCTCGCCCTCGGCTGCGAGTGCGAGCGGAACCGTGAAATGGAACGTCGCGCCCGCGCCTTCGACGGAATCGACCCAGATCCTGCCACCATGGGCTTCCACGATCATTCGGGAAATCCAGAGCCCGAGTCCGATCCCGCGACGATCCCCCTCCCTGGCCTGCCAGTAGGCGCTGAAGACATGCGGGAGCTGATCACGGGCAATACCGGGTCCGGTGTCTTCGACGTGGCCGCGGAGTTCGTTGTCACCGATAGTCCAGCCAAGAATCACACGACCCCCAGGCGGGGTGAACTTGAGGGCGTTTCCGACGAGATTCGACAGGACTTGCTGTAGGCGCGAGGCGTCCAGGCGCGCCGTGGCGTCCGCGACCTCGGACTCGGACTGAACGACCAGTTCGATCTCGTAGGACTCGGCCAGGGGCTGAAGGAGCAGCTCTGCGTCCCGGAACAGGGCCTCGATCGAACAACTCCCTCTGCGCAACGAAAAGGTTCCATGCTGCAGACGGGAGATGTCGAGAAGATCCTCGATCTGCTGCTGCATGCGGCGCGAGGTTTTGTGTATGCTGGCGAGCGCGTCTGCCTCGTAGGCATCGCCGTCCGGCGGGAGCAAGCCGATCAGCATCTCGGAGTACATGCCGACCACGGCGAGCGGGTTGCGGAGGTCGTGAGCGACGACAGACAGCATTCGCTCCCGGGCCCGGCTCGCGAGTTGAGCGTCCGCGAAGAGTTGAGCATTTTCGATCGCCAGGGCCGTGCGTGCGGCCAGATCGGAAATCATCTCCAGGTCCGCCTCCTGGATTCGCCTCGGCTTCGATACCGAGAGCGCGACCGCCCCGATCGGGCCGGAAGAGCCGATAATGGGTGCGAGTATCAGCGGCTCCGCTTCATCTTCGACGACCCGCGCGCAACCTTCCTCGATCGCCGCTGCGGTCATGGCCGCGATGTCGCTCCCAACGGGTAACATCGACGGGCCAGAGCCACCAAGCGCGGCGTGAGCGGCAGTTCTGAGCTCGCCGGCCTGAAGCAGGAGGAAGCGGCACTCATCGGCGAACTCCCGAACGAGGAGGTTGGCCATCTGTGCCAGGGCGGTATCCGAATCGAGTGACGTGCTCATCACCCGGCTCGCTTCGGCCAGCAAGCTCGCCCGCCGCTCGGCCGACTCCGCCCGCAGTCGCGCCTCTCTCTGCGATCTGTGCAACAGCCTGATCTCGAGGAGGTTGCGGACCCTCAGCAGGACCTCGACGGCGTCGAACGGCTTGGTCAGAAAGTCTCGGGCGCCTTCGGAAAGAGCGCGATCCCGAGCCTCCTGTGTGGCGTCGGCGGTGAGCACGAGCACAGGCAGGAAGTCGCCGGGCGGCGCGAGCTCCCTCAAGTCGGCGAGAAGCTCGAATCCGGTGCGGTGAGGCATGTGGAGGTCGAGCAGAATGAGATCCGGCTCGAACGTCCTCCACTTGGCGAGAACCTCCCGCGCGTCGGAAACGCGGGCGATCCGCCGGTACCCCTCGGAAACCAGGAGCCCCTCGAGCAGGTCGAGGTTCGCTTCCTCATCGTCGACAACGAGCAGGGCGCAGTCGGCCAGCTCCTGAGGGATCATGAAGACGGGTCGACGAGGAAGCGCTCGAGGGTCTCGAGGAAGTCGTCGACGTCGAGCGGCTTGGTCAGGTATCCGTCGGCGCCGGCGCGGCGTAAGCGGTCCTGTGAATCGCGCGTCGCGTCGGCGGTGATCACGACGACCGGTATCGACGCGGTCCGATCGTCGGAGCGGAGCCGTTGGAGGACTTCGTCGCCCGAGATGTCGGGCAGGTGCAGGTCGAGAAGGATGAGATCCGGCGAGTGTTCGCGCGCCAACTCGACACCGAGTTGACCCTGGAGCGCCGGAATCGTCCGCCACCGGGGTCGCATCAAAAGGATCGATTCGACCAGACTCAGGTTGGCGAGGTTGTCCTCGATGTAGAGCAGGGTGGCCGACCCATGGTCGGCTTCCAGAGGAGCAGGGGTGATCGTGCCGACCTCCTCGTAACTCTCGACTGGATCGGCAGCCGAAACGAGATCGAGGCGGAAGATGCTCCCCCCCGCACCGGTTGATTCGAGCAGCAACTCGCCGCCCATCGCCTCTGTGAGACGCTGGGATAGCGCCAGACCCAGTCCGGTGCCCTCCACCTCGGACTGCTCGGCCCCGAGGCGGGAGAAGGGGGTGAACAGCTCCTCTCGTCGATCGGCGGGGATTCCGCGTCCAGAGTCCTCGATCCGGATCGAGATTCTCGAGTCCCGCGGGTCCGGCTGGACGCAGGTGAGGCGGACCCACCCCCCTGGCCGATTGTACTTGACGGCATTCGAAAGGAGGTTCAGCAGCACCTGAACGAGGCGCTGGCGGTCGGCTCGGACGAAGAGGTCATCGTAGGGCCTGGGGCCGTCGTCGAGGTCGATGTCGCGCTGAGTCGCCAACGGTCGTACAAGGCCCACTGCCTCGTTGAGAACGCCGTGAACCTTCACCGGCTCGAGCGAGAAGTTCTGCCGTCCGGCTTCGATCCGGGCAATCTCGAGAACTTCGTTGATGAGCTGTAGCAGGTGCCGCCCGGCCTTCAGGATGTGGCCGACACTGCGACGCTGCTCGGGCAGGATCTCGGACCGGTCGAGAAGCTGGGCGAAGCCGAGGATGCTGTTCATCGGCGTCCTCAGCTCATGGCTCATCCGGGAAAGGAACTCGCTCTTCGCCCTGTTCGCCCGCTCGGACGCGTCGCGCGCCCGATCGGCCTCTTCCTTCGCCTGGGCGAGAGCGCGCTCGGCGATCATCCGTTCCGTGATGTCCCGAATGTTGAGGACGACGCCCTCGGAAGCGGACTTCGGCAAGAGAGTTCGGCCGAACGCCTCGAGTATCTTCCAGTTCCCATCCTTATGGCGGAACCGGTATTCGAGACGGAGCACAGTGCCGGGATCGGCGGCAATCCGTGCAAGCTTCTCTCGCGCGAGCTCGGCGTCCTCCGGATGGATGTACGGGAAGCCAACCTGGCCGATCATCTCCTCCGGCGTATACCCCAGCCGTCGTTCCAACGACGGACTCTGGTACAGGATCCGACCTTCCTCGTCGCAGATGCAAGTGATGTCGTGCGCGTTCTCGATGAGCGTGCGAAAATGCTCTTCGCGTTCGCGGAGGATGTCCTCCGCAGCGTGCCTCTCGGTCACGTCCCGGACATTGAAGACGAAACCTCCGGCGGCGGAATCCGGGACGAGCGGACTCCCGACTGCCTCGACGAAGCGCCAGCCCCCGTCCTTGTGACGGAAGCGGCACTCGATCAAAGCGGATGTGCCGGGATCCTCGGCCAGCTTCGCGAGTCCTTTCAACACGCCAGGGGCATCGTCCGGGTGGATGAACGCGAGCGAATCCTCCTGCATGAAGCCCTCTGGCTCGTAGCCCAGGATTCTACCCACCGACGGACTGCCGTACGTCAGCCGTCCCTCCGCATCGAGAATCACCACCATGTCGTGGGCGTTCTCGATGAGCCTCCGGAAGTGCTGCTCGCTCTTCCGCAGCGCTTCCTCGGCTTCCTGCCGCTCGGTGACGTCGCGAGCGTTCACCACGACGCCAGCATCGGGCGAATCGGGCAGGAAGGTGCGCCCAAAAGCCTCGAAGACCCTCCAGCTGCCATCCTTGTGGCGGATCCGATAGCGGACGGAGCGAACTTCACCGGGCGAGTTGAGCGTCTCAGCGAGCGCCGCCCCGATCTGAGGAGCGTCCTCGCTGTCGATGAGCTCCACCGGATTGCTTCCCATCAGCTCTTCCGGCGTATATCCGAGGAGGCGCTCGACGGATGGGCCGGTGTACGTCACCCGTCCCTTCGAATCGAGGACCTGGACCAGGTCATGGGCGTTCTCGATGAGCTTCCGGAAGTGTTCCTCGCGTTCCTTGAAGGTCCGCTCGGCCCGTTTCCGGGCGGTGATGTCACGAACGATGGCGATGAGGGAGCCATCAGGGAGGGGAAGGATCCGGGCTTCGTTCTCGAACGTCTCATCGCCGACAGTCAGCGGATACTCGACGACGGCGAGGCGACCGGTCGTGGCCACCTCCTCTAGCCCTGCACCAATCAGCTTCGTCACTTCCGGCGGCATGATCTCCGTGATCGGCCGGCCCAGGAACTCCTCCGGTGGAACGTACAGCGCCTGACCGCTCCCCGAGCGGTGATGCAGGATGGTGCCGTCCGCGGCGAGTCGGAAGTAGAGGTCCGGAAGGGTCTGGAAGATTCCCTCGAGCTCTTCGGTCCGATGGGTGAGCTCCTCGCGAGCCGACTCGTGCTCGGCGACCGATCGGCTGAGCGCCTCGTTCGCGGCCTGCAGCTCAGCGGTTCGTTCCGCGACCCGTGCCTCCAGCGCTTCGTTCGCCTCACGAAGTGCCGCCTCGGCCATCTTGCGCTCGTGGATCACCCGGACGTTGGCGAGGACGCGGTCCTCACCGAGGATCGAGACCCGGTTCAGGCTCACCTCGAGCCAGAGGGCCTCGCCATGTCGATCCACCAGCCACTCGAAGCGCTGCGGCTCACCGGCGGCCGCCTGGCGGATGTAATCGATCGCCGCCTTCCTCTTGTCGCCACCGGCCGGGCCGCTGAGCGCGTCCAACCCGTTCGCCTTCAACTCGTCGACGCTCAGCCCATGGATCTCGCAGGCTTTCCGGTTCACGTCCAGTACCGCCCCGGTGACCGGGTGGTGAACGAAAATCCCATCGTTCGCGAGATCGAAGATGGTCCGGTAGCTCTCCTCCGACATCTTGAGCTGCTCTTCGGCCGTCTGCTGCTGGGTTACGTCCTGGTGGACAATAATCGTTTCCCGCAGCCTTCCGTTGGGATCCCGGACAGGGAACATGAACGCCTGGATCCACCGCGCTCCCGGCGACTCCGGTGTGGGATGCGGCTTATCGCCCGCGAAGAGAACCGGCGGGAGGAAGACCATTTCGCCCGCGAAGCCTCGCCGAAGTATGTCGCGGATCGACTTCAACCGCGGCTCGGCCAGGGGGTTGAAATCGCCGAGATCCTCCAGACTACGTCCCCAGAACTCCTCGAACGCCGCGTTCACCTGAAGTGTCTTCCCGTTCGTGTCGAAGATCTGGACGCTGAAGGGGAACTGGTCGAACAATCCACGGAAACGGGACTCGGAAGCGCGGAGAGCCTCTTGAATCCGGCGTAGTTCGGTGATGTCCTGAGCCGTTCCAAAGACCTTGATCGCGGTGCCATCCGGGCCGCGGTCGACGTTCGCTCGGGCGACCGTCCATCCGGGCGTGCCGTCCGCCCGGATCGAGCGCGCCTCGAACTCGTACGGGCGAGTGCCTTTGATCGCCTCACGAATCGTATCGCGAACTCGCGGCTGATCGTCCGGATGGATGAAGCGCAGGAAACCATCGAGCGAAATCCGCTCCCCGGGGTCGATTCCGGCCAATGAGGCAAGCCTCCGGGACCAGGTGACCTCGTCTGTCACGACATCCCAAAACCAACTCCCGAGGCCGGCCAACTCCTCGACCTGGTCGGCCCGGAGAGCCCGATCGGCGAGCGCTGCCTCCGTCGCGCGGCTCCTCCCCCGCTCCTGTTGCCCCGCGATGCACTGGGCGACGGCGAAGAGAAAGAGGCGGTCCTCCCGCGACCAGTCGAGCCCGTCCGTTCGCTCGCATACCAGGATTCCAGCCTTCGAGCCGCTGCGGACGGGCACCTGGATCGTCGAATCCGTAGCGACGCGTAGCTCGCCTCGCTGCTGCCTGACTCCAGGTTCGCCGCCCAGGGGCTCAGACGTCGTCGGGTGGTGCGCAAGACAGCTGGGCCGGCCCCCTCCCTCCGGCTCCATCCAGAGCGTAATCCTCCCTAGCGACAGGGAACGATGGGTCGTCGCCAGAACGGCCTGAATTGCCGCTATCGGGTCGTCGGGAAGATCGGATAGCTCGAGAAGGGCGTCCTCGACATCGACCGGCGCCGAGGCGCTGATGGCGGAGGGGCGAGGTGGGGATTGTTTCATGGAGATCTCTCGCACGGAACGAACACACCCAACTAGGCTAGATGCGCCAAGCTACCCACGCTCAGCCATAGCTGCAAGTCTTGAAGGGGCGAGGCTTTGCTGACTGCCACCCCCGATCGAGAGATGGCTCCCCGGGCGTTTCGGCGGGCTGGAATCGGATCCGTCCACCCCGGGATCGATCCCCGGAGCGCCCACGCTCGGGCTTCCCGGGCGCCGGCATATCCACAACATTCGAATTCTACCGGGCCGCGATGCCCTCGGCCGGGGGTTCCGACCGGGAGTGAAATCCCGGAATGTCGGGGCAGGGCTCCTCTTGACATGTGACCAATTAGTCACATATACTCACTTACGTGAGCGACGACGATGCGGTGTTCCGGGCGCTGGCGGACCCGACGCGACGGCTTCTCCTCGACCGGCTCTTCGAGCGTGACGGCCGCACGCTCACGGAGCTGGAGGAGGAGCTGGCGATGACGCGGTTCGGAGTGATGAAGCACCTTCGAGTTCTGGAGGAGGCGCATCTCGTCGTCACGCGGCGATCGGGACGGAAGAAGCTGCACTATCTGAATTCGATCCCGATCCGGGAGATCCACGATCGGTGGATCGACAAGTTTCGCGCGCCGTGGGCGGCGGGCCTGACCGACCTCAAAAGGGAGCTGGAGGCGACCATGGAAAGGGTATTCGAGATCTACATCAAGACGACTCCGGAGCGGTTGTGGCAGGCGATCACCGACCCGGAGATGAGAAGGAAGTACAGCTTCGGGGTTTTCGTGGAGTCCGACTGGGAGCCGGGATCGGCGTATCGGGGGATTGTGGGGGATACGACGGTGTCGCCGAGCCTGCCAATCGTAGAGGGAGAGAACCTGGAGGTCGACCCACCGAAGCGGTTGGTGCAGAGCTATCGGGCCCTCTGGAGTGACGAGGTGAAAGCGGAGGGGACGTCCCGGGTTACGTGGGAGATCGAGCAGATCGAGGATTCGTGTCGGTTGACGGTGGTGCACGACCAGCTGCGGGAAGGAGCGAACGCGGAGCTCTATGGTGGGTGGCCGATGATCCTCTCCGGGTTGAAGACGCTGCTCGAAACGGGCGAGACGCTCACGACGCCCGGGTCGCTGATGTACGCTACGGCGGAGGACTGGGAGAAGTAGCGATGGAAGGGGTTGCCGGTGCCGGGTTCTCGGTGCCGGCAACCGGACAACAGGAGTCTGGCAACCGGTTTCACGATCGTGCCAGGCTGTCCACGATCGTTCGATCCAGACTCTCCGGCGCCTCGACGGTCACCTGCTCGCATCCGTGGAAGGCAGCGAATTCGTGAACGGCGTGGCCCAGTACGGGAGCGAGCTCGCGTACCTGTTGGAATCCCGGCTCGAGCAAGAGATTCCGGACGATGAACGTTCGACGGCGTCGGTCCGCCTTGGGATCGAGTCGACCCACGAGGCGGTCACCCCAGAGGATCGGTAGGGTGAAGTACCCGTACTTTCGCTTCGGCTCGGGCGTGTAGCACTCGATCCGGTAGTCGAAATCGAAGAATCGGAGTGTGCGGCCGCGATCGATGATCAGGTTGTCGAAGGGGGATAGCAGGCGGACCGATGCGACCTCGGTCGGCCGATCGAGCGCAGCGTCGAGCGCGTCGGCGGCTACGTAGTACGGCGTACCATCCAGGCTACGGACGCGGACCTCGGCGACCTTCCCCGCGTCGACCAGTTCCGCGAGGGCGGCCGCCACGGTCTTCCGGTCCACTGACCACCACGCCGCTTCGCGGTCCGTGGCGATTCCCTGCGCGGCAAGAGTTCTATGCACAACGTAGCGCGCAACTTCCGCCGGCCGCGGACGCGAGGTATCGGTTCCGGCGGGGAGCACGCGCTCGGTCAGGTCGTAGACCCGCTGAAAGTTGTGCCGTCCCGCGATCATCAACTGCCCCGACCGGAAGAGGATCTCGAGCGCTCGCTTGGTCGGCGTCCAATCCCACCAAGGACCACGCTTTTCAGGCGGTCGGGCGAAGTCCGCAGAGCGAAGGGCGCCTTCGGCCCGGATGCGCTCCAGCACGTGCCGGACGACCCTGCGGTTCCCGGCCCGCCACGCCTTTATCTTGGGCCGCTGCGCGAAGGCGCGCATCATCGGGAGGTAGTAGCGATAGACCGACACGGGGAGGTAGGCGGCGGCGTGCGTCCAGGACTCGAAGACGCTCCGATCGCGGCTCAGCAGGACGTCGAGCATCGCCGGAACGTAGTCGCGGTGACGAGTCCAGAGCACGTGGTGATGTGCCCGTTCGATTACGGCGATTGTGTCGATCTGGACGTAGCCGAGTCGGGCGATCGCCTCGGCGGCCCCCGCGATTCCGGGGGAGAGCGGCCACCCTACGTCGAGGCCCTGCGCGCGCAGGACGATGCGGCGGGCGTCTGAAATGGAGATCGTTATCATGGGTAAAACGGACAACATTGTGTTTACTCGCGTTACTTGTGCTGGGACGGGTTCATGAGATGATCTGGTTCGGAAATTCTCCATCTTACTGTAGTCACGCAAGATACACTATAGACTGTTTGTTTCGCGGCTGTCGTACGGCGAATAGTGAGCTAAGTTTGGCTTAGAATCTCCTTGTGCTATTTGTAGTCGCCTATTAGCTATGCACAGTCCACGACAGCCGGCGTAAACCTTTGACGGACTGGATAGATGGCTGACCGAAACGAGAAGGTGTTCGAGCGGGTTCGACAGGAGCTGGCCAAGAGCAGCAAGCTTGGCTCGCGTGAGCTATACCAGATGGCGAAGAATTGGGACCAAAGTATCGGGCAAGACACCCTCCAGCAGTTTCACGCCCGGTACGTGTTGCCAATTAAACGTGAGGAGAGTTCCCGATCGAAGAAGCGGGGTGGTCGAAGAGCCGGGGTGACCGGTCGGCGAGGTCGAGTGGAGGTTGCGGCGCCGAAGACGCCTGTCGTTCGGCAGCGAGACGGACGCGGGAGCGGGACAGAGCCAGAGCCACCCGCCGATCGTGACAAAGTACGTACAGTCCTCCTCGAATTCGCGCGTGACTTCGCGGACGCGGAAAGTCGAGCCGACATCATGCAGGTGGTGAGTCGGATCGACGACTACGTAGATAAGATCGCTCCCAGGAGCTGACCGAATCGGCACCAGGGACTTCACCCGAGGATCACCCTGAGTGCCCGAGGCCGCCGGGGGAAGTTTCGCGGGACGGTCGCTGCGCTGTAGACGCTGAGTGGCGATCGGCAATCTGGGAGCAACGAATGGAACGGCGGGACCCGTCGAGCGGGCGATCAGCTCGACCCGACGGGTCCCGCCTTGTTGCGCGCATACCGAGAGCCCACCTGCGAACGGCTTTAGGGAGAGAAACCGAAACCTCCGCCGATCGCTCCCAGGATCGCAGTTGGGATCGCAATCGCGAGCCAACCGAGTACTGCGGTACCGATCGCCCGCCCCGTACTGAAGTCGAGTGCCTGTCGAATTGCGACGATTCCGGCGATGAGGATCCAGATGGCGACGACTGCGCGCACAAGCCAGCCGAAGATCGGAATGATCGCGAGGAGGATGAGGACCCCGGGAGCCTGTGCGAAGCCAAGCGTTCGCAACAGCTCGCCCCACGTCGCAGTGCCGCCAAGGAGCTTGTCACCAATCAGGTAGGTGACCCCCGCCCAGACGACCCAGCCCAGCAGCGCGGCGATGAGTCCGCCGAAAATCCCCACCCCTCCGCTGCCGATCGCCGCAATCGCCTGGGCCACGGCGACGAGCGCCACGACGCCGGCGGCCTGGATGGTAGCGCTTTCATCGTGCTCGACGGCTTCGTACGTGTTCACGTCGAGCATCGCTGCTCCCTTCATCCGATCGACCAGCCCAGCCGTGCTTCCGTTCATCGGTCACCCCTGGTTTGAGAGTGGATCGCGCTCCAACGAGCGCGGGAATCACGACGTGTCGACTCGGAAAACGTAGCCGCACTTGTGATGAGAGGTACAAGAAGGCGGTTGAAAGACAGGCTGCGCGAAGGCCGAAGAGAAATCGTGCAGGTCGAGGCGCGC
>WHSP01000180.1 GCA_009380025.1 Gemmatimonas sp.
CACCGACGAGCCCGGCGGCTATCGGTCAGGTCCTGATCCTGATCCTGATGCATCAGGTCTGATGATCGTTGAAACGGGTTACTGCACTATGCACCACGCGCGAAGGCGTGTGCGCTCGTCAGACATGACACGCCGGACAGGTGCCATAAAGGGTGATCTCGTGATCCTCAACGATGTACCCACCAGGATATGATCCTCCACCCGGAATCTCGACTGGGCACGCATCCAAATCGAAGACGACATCACACGTCCGGCAGTGGAAATGATGATGGTGTCCAAGCTCGGTGGGCTCGTATCGGGTTTCGCCCGTGGGCAGGATCACTGTCTCGATGAGACCGGCTTCCTGCAAGAGCTTCAGAGTTCGATAGACGGTCGCAATCCCGAGTCCTGGAACGTCGTGCTGGCCGCGCTGGTGGATCTCCTCTACCGTCAACGGACCTGAGGCACTTCGAATCACTTCGAGGATCGTATCTCGCTGTTTCGTCTTCCGTTGTCCCAAACGAGTTTCGGTCATCAACTCTCCTATCTGTTCGGGGATTGACCGAGCACCCGCGCGAAGTCGGCATACCCGGAGCTATCAAAAACAGATGGGCCGCAGGATCTGGCCCATCCGGGTCGGACGCAAAGGTTCCGCGGCAAGCGACGTTTCTCGATCGGGCGCCCCTGCGAGAGGGCAGGCCCGAGGTTGAAAAACAATAACGACTTATCATTTTCCCGGCAATTGGCCGCGCGTCGACCTGACTACCGGCGAGATCGACGTGTTGCCGCTGCCCCTCAACAACGGGATCTCGGCAGGCGTCACGTTCCTCGACAATCTCGTGCTGTTCGGCCTGTCCACGGCGAGCGGCGTCGGCATCTACACCTATGACCTCGCGACGAACGAGGCGAGCAACGGGCCGGTCCTGACGACGGCCGGCGATCCAACGGCTGTGCTCGCGTTCGAGGACTGAGTGTCGCTCGCCGGGGCTTTGGCGCTGATAGCGCTGGCCGGACTGACCCGCCCGCTGGAAGCGCAGACGGCGGGCACGGTGTGCGGGCGGGTGGGGCACGTCGAGGGCCGGTCGGGCCTTGCCGGTGCCGTGGTGCGGGTGGAAGGCAGCACGGCCACGGCGGTAACCGCAGGTGGCCGTGCGCGATACGGTCGGGCTTCGACCCGTTTGCCCCATGCCGCATAGAGGTCCGCGAGATACGTACGGGCCGTTTGCGTGCGTGGATCGCTCGGACCATAGTGGTCGCGGTAGGTCGTGAAGACCTTCAAGAGGATGGGTTCGGCCTCGCCATAGCGATGCTGAGCAGCGAGACAGTTCCCGAGCGCGGCCCGGGCGTAGATCACGTATCGGTTGTGCGGAGCAACGATCTTTTCGGTCAATACCGAGACCGCTTCGCGGAGCAGGGGTTCGGCCTCTTCGGGTTGCCCCGTACGGGTGAGCACTTCACCGTACGCCACCAGTGCCTCCAGCCGACCGCGCTGCCGGGAAATTCCCTCGCGCTGAAACATCTCCAGCGCCTCTTCGAGCGTGGCCTTGGCCGCTTCTAGTTCACCCGCGGCACTGAGGGTTCTTCCCAACGAGACCAGGATATTCCCCAGCCGTTTGTGCGGCGCGTTCAGCACCTGTCGGTTCCTGCGGAGGGCATCTCGTAGGAAAGTCTCTGACCGTTCGTAGTTCCCCATCAGCCGGTACGCCTCGCCGAGGATCTGCATATGCAGCGCGGTGTCCACGTGGTTCTCGCCGAGCACTTGGCGGGTCATGGCGATACTCTCTTCCAGCCAGGGCACGGCTTCGCGGTATCGGCCCTGCTCCATTGCGAGCAGCCCGAGCCCGAACAGCGAGACGGCCACGTCCTGATGCACGTCACCGAGCATGTCACGTTGCATGGCGAGAGCCTGGCGGAGATAGGCCTCGGACGCCGCAAAGTCGCCCTTGTCCGTCAGGACCAGCCCCAGCCACTGCATCGCCAAAGCCACATCGCGGTGCGGATCGCCGAATCGTTCGCGGCGCCGCGCAAGAATCGGGAATCCCCAGGAGGCGGGCCGGTACATGGGCCGCGCGTGGTATGTCTACGACGACCAGTCGCGGCTCACCGCCGCCGAGCTCCTGCTGCAGGGCGATCACCAGACTGGCCCCGTATCCCACACCCTCCTCCTTGGCGCGGACGGCCTGGTCCACGACGCAATGCTGGCTTCCGCAGGCGGGGAGGGCACCCCGCTCGACGTCTACACCCCCGATTACGGAACCTTTCCGGAACCGTCGCTCAACGGAACGGCCCCGGTCGAGAACGAAATCCAGCGGGCGGCTTTACTGGCCCAGGATCACATGAGGCTCGCCGATCTGAGCGTCCGCGTGGGTGTTCGCCGGGATCGGGTACGCAACACAATCGTGGGCGGTGAGGCTGCCACGGACTGGGCGACGAGTGGCAACGTAGGCGTGGTCTACGAGGTCCTACCCGGTCTGGCTCCCTATGCGAGCTACTCGGAATCGTTCCAGCCCGTTTCGGGGACCGACGAGGAAGGGAACGCCTTCAAGCCGAAGCGCGGGGAGCAAGTCGAAGGAGGTGTGAAGTGGGAGGCGCAGTTCCTTCCGATTCAGGCGTCGGCGGCGTTCTACTCGATCCGAGAAGAGAATCGGCTGGCGAGCGATCCCGACAACGTGGGTCAGAGCATTCAAATCGGTGAGGCGCGGACCCGCGGAGTTGAACTGGATGCCAAGGGGAGGGTGAGCGACTGGAACCTGTTGGGCAGCTACACGTACACGCGTGCCCGTGCTTCCGCCGATGGCTTTGGCGGAGATCTCGATCCAGATCAGCAGATCGAGGGGATTCCCGAGCACGCTGCGTCCGCCTGGGCGGTACACGAATTCGGGCGACTGGGTCTTCCGGGCCTCTCTTTAGGCGCCGGGCTTCGTTACGTCGGTCGAATCGGGGATGGGACGGGCAACGTCTTCGTGCCCGCAGTGACCCTGATCGACGCAATGGCCGCGCTCGATCGTGGGTCGTGGCGGTTGGCCTTGAACCTCAACAACCTGACGGACACGTCGTACATCGCCAGCTGCCTCGCCCGCGGAGATTGCTGGTTTGGTGCCCGCCGCGGCCTTCTCGGAACCCTGACCTATCGCTGGTAGGCGCGTCGCCGACGGATTGTGAGCGCGCCGGTGGTGCAATCGTCATTCGTATCCACCCGCCCTGCGATCCTCGTCAACGCCGTTGCGACGCCCAATTCTCGGCAACCGAAACAGGAGATCCCCACAATGGCTGCGTGGTCGCTGATCGCCCTCGCCATCGCATGTACGATATCCGGCGTTGCGCTCCTCTACCGGTCCTGGACGCGCCGGCCAGACGGAGCGCGCGCCGTGGCCGCAGTCGGATGGTTGCTCCTCGGGGCGACCGCCGTCCCTTGGTTCGCTCTCGACGGATGGGAATTCGGAGCGATCTACGCCATCACTGTCCCATCCCTGGCCGCGGGGTTGATCCTCTGGCTCGTGGCCGACCGTCGGCGTCGGCGGGCGGAACCGCTGCCCAGATGGTCCGTGGCCGCGCCGGGATGGCCCGCAGTGCGGAAGGTGATGGGGACGTTTCTCCTGGTTGTTCCGTTCGGTGCAGTGGCGAGCACCGTTGTGACAGGTGCGGCCGGTCTGCTCTTGCCGATCAGCGAGTTGAACCAGTTGGTCTTCATCGTCTGCGTGATGCCGATCGTCTGGGGACTGTTCGCCTACAGAATGCTCGCGGCCCCCTCCCGGCGACGCTCCGTACTCTCGTTGGCCGCCCTCTCCGGCCTCGGACTCGTCACCATCCTCGCCCTCTGATCCGATGAAGCTGTCACTCACGCCGGACCTGGTAAAACGTTCGCTCGCGGCGCATGGTTGGCTCGGGCTGCTGGTCGGAGCGCTGATGTACATCGTCTGCTTGACGGGAACGCTGTCGGTGTTCTATCCGGAGTTCGAACGCTGGGAGCAGCCGGGAGCCCCCGAGTCGCTGACGTACGACGTTGGCGCAATGGGGAGAGCTCTCAACGATCTCCTCTCGCGGGAGTCGTTGCTCACGGAGCACGTGTACCTGAACCTGCCCACCGAAGAGATCCCACGGGCTTCGGTCTCGAACGAGGAGCGCGGCTGGTTCGTCGAGGCGGACGGCTCGCTCGGTGACCCCGTGGTCCATGACTGGACCCATTTCCTGATCGACACGCACCTCTATCTCACCCTTCCGGAGACCTTTGGGATTGTGCTGGTCAGCGCTCTCGGAGCTCTACTCGTCGGTCTGATCGTTTCCGGACTCTTCGCGCACCCGCGGCTTTTCAAGGACGCCTTTCACCTGCGACTGCGAGGCGGGGGGCGACTGGAGCAGGTCGACATCCACAATCGCCTCAGCGTGTGGGGATTTCCGTTCCATCTCCTCATCGCCGTCACGGGGGCATACTTCGGTCTGGTCATCCCGGTCCTGGGGGTCATCGCCGATGCGACCGGACGGGATGCCGAAGCCATCGCGGCATCGGTGTTCGGGGAGGAGCCGGCGATCGAGGCCGTGGGCGAGGTCCAGCTCGCCTCGATCCTCGGCGACCTCTCGGCCCGCGCGCCCGAGGCAAACCCTTTCGCCTTGACAGTGCATGGAGCCGGAACCGAGCGGCAGTTCGTCGAGATCCACGCGAGCTATCCGCAACGGATGATCTACTCGGAGAACTACCGCTACGACAGCGCGGGGACGTACCTCGACAAGGCCGGTTTCTCCGACGGCGAGGTGGGGAAGCAGATCGTCTACTCTATGTATTACCTCCACTTCGGCCACTTCGGCGGCTGGGCCGTCAAGCTGATCTACGGCCTCCTCGGGCTCGCCCTCACGGTGATCTCGGTCACGGGCGTGAACATCTGGCTCGCGAAGCGCAGGCACCGCGACGCGCTGAACGACCTTTGGGCGGGAATCGTCTGGGGAGTTCCCGTCGCTCTATTCGTCAGCGCGACGTCGCAGGTCGCCCTCGGATTCATCTCGCCCGTTCTGTTCTGGTCGGTGCTTGCACTGTGCGTCGTGTGGAGTCTCAAACGGCAGGATCCGGTGGGCGTTCGCCGAGGGCTCCTTCTCAGTTGGGCTGCCGTGATTGCGGCGCTCCTGACGATCCATCTCTTCCGATTCGGGACCGACGCCGTCGGCCCTGCTGCGCTCGCCGTCAACTTGGGCCTGATACTCCAGTTGGCTCTCGTAGCGTACCTGCTTCGCGGTCGACCAACGGAGAGCGAGCTTCCGTTCGGCGCGGACAAGGATGAAGTGCTCGAGGCCCAGGCGAATCCGTGACTTCAGTAGCCGGATTCCCGGGGCAGCGATTCCGATGTGTCGCCCGGCTGAAGGCTGTCCGGTTCGACCAGGCGAAGGCGGGTTATCAGGTACCGATTCTGCATGGCTTATCGAATGGCGCGCCGGTTCAGCTCGACCGCCGAGCGACGCCAAGGCTGCGCTCAGCTGTACCGGAACACGCACAATCTCCGCATTGAATCGGGAGAAGAAGGACAAAATGAGCAAGAACAGAGATCGAACGGTTTTTCGTAGGGAGGACGGGACGTGGGTCAACAAGCGAAACGACGCGAGCAAGGCGTCGAGCCTACACACGACGCAGGGTCGGGCCGAGCGCACGGCGAAGAAGATGCTCTTCAATCAGGGAGGCGGCGAGCTGACGACGAAGGGACTGGACGGGAGGATCCGGAGCAAGGATACGATCGCACCCGGCCGCGACCCCAACCCGCCGCGTGATCGGGAGCACTAGCCGAGTCTTCTTCCGGAAGCGGTTCTTTTCCGCAATCCCGGCGTCGCGCCGCAGGTTTTCTTGTGCGGCGTACTTCAAACAACAGGGGGCTTCCTCTCAATATGCGTTAGAGGCCATACGAAGCTGTTCCTTCTTGGCCCGGGCTTCCATGGAGGAGCAATCATGGCTACGCAAGGCTCGTCCCGTCTCCTCACCTCGACACCCCCAACCCCACCGACGCGCCGCCAAACTCGCGTGATCCGGCACAGCATCGGGCCGGAAGATGCTGACCTCGGATGCAATCACTGGCGTCGAACGCTTCTCGTCGCGGGACCGGTGCTGCCCGACCAGGTGCAGCCTGGCATCTAATTCGTCCATCATCCGTGGTCCAGCGGGCGCAGGTGCTCGATCGTGACGTGGTGCTGTTCGGCCAGCCGCTGGGCGACCAACGAGCGGTGGCAGGCCTCTGGGTCGCGCTCGACACAGAACAGCGCTGCGGTCCCGCTGCTCGGCAACACCGACACGATCGGCGTAAGGTCGGCGCGGTCGAGGATCTCGGTGGTGTAGCGGCGGGTGTACTCGGCAGCGAGTTCGCGGCGGGAGCGTTTGCCAACTCCTTGGCGGTGATCCTCGGCGTACTGGAGCTGGCGTAGCTCGGTGGTTGGGGCGAGCTCGGGGTGGTGTTCGTAGGCGATCCGGGCATGGGCGAGGGCCGCCTGCAGCCGATGTGAGTTCGCCCAGGCATACTCGGGTCCGCGGACACCGCGGCGCTGGCGTACGTCGAGCAGCAGCCGGACGTTCACCTGCTGCAGTCGTTGCAGGAAGGACTCGCCGTCGAAGCCATAGACGCCGATTGTCAGCATTTCGATTTTGCTCATCTACTTTCCTTACTTGCGCTTTGACCGATTGCCTTTTAGTTGCCTTAACGATGTATCGCTTGCGAGCATTTCGTATTCCGCAAAATCGACCGCATAGAGGGCGATTTTACCCTTTGCGTCAATATGTACACACCAGCCGTAGCGTTGGGTCAGTGGCGATAAGAACGAGAATACCGACGCCGTACGTGGTCAGCTGCGGGCTTCCGGCACAGGTCCGGCGCTGCGGCCCCCGAATACAAGGCCTCACGCGAAGCCCGCGAAGCGGCGAGGCACACGAAATCAGAATTCCACGGCAAGTGGAGATTCGGTGAATATCGAGAGTTTCGAGGCTGGTGGGCATTGCCCATAAGTGGGATTCGATGTATCTTGGGGAAGCAACAAGCCGACACTCGATCGGGATTGATCGCATGACCACTCCGCGCGACACGATCAGCAGTTCGGGCTTCAAAGCACGCAAGGGCTATGTCCATCCAGATGGAAGAGGCCGTCTGACACTGGGCTCGGTGGCCAAGGATGCCGACTACCGCGTGCTCGTGAACGAAAAAGGGCAGATCCTCCTTGACCCGGTGGTGCCTATACCAGCGAGCGAGGCTTGGCTGTGGGAGAACCCAGCGCTGCGCGCTTCCATGGAGCGGGCACTGAATCAGGCGGATACAAACGAGTTCGAGGATCTCGGATCCTTCGCGCAGTTCGCTGATGAGGACGAATAAGCGGTGCGCTTCAAGCTCTCCTTCACGCCTGAAGCCGCGTCGGTTCTCAAGCGGCTCGAGACCGAGAACAATCCGAAGCTGAAGAAGGTCCAAAAGGCGCTCGGGCTATTGGAAACCAATCCGCGGCATCCGGGCCTGTCCACCCATGAGTTCACCTCTCTCGCCGGACCGGCGGGCGAGAAAGTCTTTGAAGCGTATGTCGAAAGTCGGACCCCCGGCGCCTGGAGAGTATTCTGGTATTACGGTCCGACCCGCGGGATGATTCGCGTCCTGAACATCGCCCCACATCCGTAGTGAACTAAGCCCCAGCCGATGTATCCGCTGCCGAGACTGCCGCTCACCCTACTGTCGACCAGCTTAAGGAGAAGCGTTCGCCAGACGGCCCTGAAAATCAGGCCTCAGCGAGGGGCAAGGATGACCGCAAGGTCCTCGAGGAGGCGCTCCCAACGCGCCTCGCGGTCGGGCATCGGCATCGCGAGGCGCTGGATCTGAGGTAGCAGCACCGGTCCAACCGTGAGCACGAGCAACGCGTAGAACAGAGCGTCGCGGTCGAAGCGGGCATCGATCGCTTCCTCCTCCTGGAGCTTGCGAATCACCTCCACTTGCCGCCCGTAATAGTCCTCCCGACCAGCAGCCTCCACGGGAGCCGGAATCCTGTAGGCCTTCTCGGGCGATGAGCCGGATTAACGCCGTGTCCGCTTTCTGCCGGCGTGCCCAGAACGCCAGCATGCTGCGTCCACACGCACCCGTACGCAGTCTCGCCACAACCCCTGTCCGGGCTGCGCACCTTGCGCCGCACCCCAGCGAGCTGAGCAAGCGCGAGCGCTCACACAATCGAAGGCGACTGCCAACACTGCGTTCACACCCGACGCCGTAAGCAGGCCGGGCACGAACACGAGGGGGACCGTGCTGACCACCCAGGCAACATCGAGCGCGCTGATGACCAGCGCACGTGCGGGAGTGGGACGCCAAGCCACCCACCCGACCCAGGCGGCGAAAACGAGCAATCCCGCACCGAGACCGCTCAGCGCCCAGGTTGGCACAGCGCCAATCCAATTGACGAGGTTGCCGTGCCTGGTGAGCAAGACCCCGCCCGTGAAAGTGGAGAACGCCGCTCACGGCTTCGCGCGCGCTCGCTGCACGGACTGTGGCGCTGAACGGCTCGTCGCCTTCTCCTGCAGGGCCGCGCGGTCTGCCCTTCCTGCAACACCCGGCGCATGGTCGAGGTCGCCGCCCACCTCAACGACCAG
>WHSP01000181.1 GCA_009380025.1 Gemmatimonas sp.
GGGGGCTGGCCGCGTGTCTTCACTCCGCATCGTCGTCCGCGTCCCCTTGCGCCGGCTCACGCCCTCGAGGCCCGCTTCCGTCATCAGGCGAGCCACCCGATTCACGCCCACGCGCTTTCCATGGGCAGAGAGATCGGCGTGGATCCGCGGGGAGCCGTAGGTCCCGTCGCTCTGGTCGTGGATCGCGCGGATCTTCTCCAACAATTCCGCATCGGCCACGGAGCGGGCCGAAGGCGCTCGCTTCAGCCACGCATAGTACCCGCTGGTGGAGACTTCCAGCAGGCGGCACATCAGCGTCACGGGGTAGCAGGCCCGATTGGCTCTCACGAACTCGAACCGCCGGACGGCATCGAGCCGGTCTCCCGAGCGAACCAGGCCGTGGCTTTTGCCAGGATCTCCCGCTCCAACTTCACCTGCTTGAGATCCCGGCGCAGACGTCGCAGCTCCTCGCGTTCGCTCGTGCTCAGGCCATCCTCCCGGCGACCTTCATCCCGATCAGCCTGCTGCACCCAGTTACGAATCGAGTTCGCCGTCGGCTCGAACTCCTTCGCCAACTCCTCCGGAGTCCGACCTGCTCGGACCAGTTCGACCATTCTGGCTCGAAACTCTGCCGGGTACGGCCTTCGTGTCTTCGGCATTGTGACACCTCCCTTTTCTACCGCAATGTGGAAGTGTCCACCAACTCGGGGCAACTTCAGCTCTCATCGCCGAGCTACGGGAGAATCAAGGGCTTCGGGAGCGCGATATCAAGGGTCTGAGCGAGCGGCATGTGCGGCGAATCGAGCAGGGGATCGCTCGGCTCACAGGGACAGCGCGGCCACGCTCGCCTGGGCGCTCGGCCTAGAGCTGGACGAGTTTCCGCTGCAGATTGCCGCGTTGGTTAATGCGAATCGCTCCGCTGACCGATACCAAGGGCATTTGCAGCGTGGCGGACGCTAAGTTACTCGGCAACCGCCAGCGTTTGGAGCAGAGACGCCATAGGAATACGCCCACCGAGCAGTTGAGGCGGCTCGCCAGGGGAAGCAGCTTTTTGTCGCCCCCTTCGCATAGGCTCACCTAGCTGGCGGAAGGCGCACGTGGTGTGCGGCCGCGACGTTTCGAACCTGTCTCCGGCAGCCGTATCTTTGGCTGGAAGCCGCCGAACGTCCGGTTCGTCTCCTTGGGCAAAAGGCCGAAAGCGTTCCGAGGTGTGTATGGAGGGCGTCCGCTTGCTCCGTTTCCGCTCATGGTCGGCCGTCCGTGAACTCAACCAAATGCCAGAGATTTTCGTAGCTATCCTCGACAAGATCAAAGCGAAGCTTCTCGACAAAAAAAGGCAATGGCTTCATCATAATCGCGGACGATCAGGGCGACGTGGGCAAGCATCTGGGGCATGGAGGCTTCACCCGCGAATAATCGAGCCGAGTTCGCGCCTGGGGGACAAAGCCGGGGGCTGGCTGCGCCCCACGCGGACAAGCATCTGCAGCTTCGCGGGGGTCGTGACGCCAACCAGCGCGTCCATCTTGGCCCGGAGCTTGTCCATCTCGGGGAACTCCTGAAGCGACTGGCTGACAGGCTGGAACCGAAGTCCGAGCGCGTCGGCCGCCAACTGGGCGCGGACATAGACCCGGCCCGTGTTGATCCAGTCGGACATGGTGTTCGTCGGGGTTACGAGCGTGAGCAGGCCGCGCGCCGATGCCGCCGCCTGATCGAAGGTTTTCAGAAAGCTCTTGCGGTTCAGCGCGGCATCGAAGGTGCGCGGCCTCATCGTCAGTCTGGCCAGATGAAGCATCAGCCCCGTAAGACCTGACATGGTGAACAGGTTGATTCCATCCCCCTTCTCGGCGATTTCCCGCTTTGAGAACCGGAACCAGGTGAGCGACTCTCCATAGAGGGGGCGGTCGTTCACCTCGACCGCTACGGCCTGTTTGATGATCTCGGTCGCCTCGGCAAAGCGATCCTCGGGGATCATGCCGGCATCGACGCCTTCGCGCTTCGATTGCTCGACGATCTTCCGGAATTCAGCCTCGGTGACGCGCTGGCCCTCGTAAGCACGGCGGCTGGTGCGCCGATGCAGAATCCGGCCGAACAGCAGATCGACCTCGATATCCGGTGCCGGGACCAGCCTGATATGGGCCGTGGGCTTGGTGCCGAACTCGGCAAAGCTCATCTCGCCTTCCGGCAGAATATTGAACTCGGCGCGATACCCAAGGCTCGTCGCGGCGATCGCGGTCATCTCCAGCAGAGTGCCGTGACTGATGTGGACCTGGCGGCCCAGCGGATCGGTGAAGGGCAGAGATCGTGCTGGGTCGAAATAGAGGCTTGCCTCGGTGCCGGACCGGATGTCGATGGTCCAGGGCTGGGTATTGTGAGCGCTCGGGGCCGTGATGCCGATGCGCAACGCCTCGAGGATTGGCGGGGCATCGGCATCGATCGCCGAAAGCGGGCGGTCGGACGTGTCGAATACGGTGTAGATGGATTCGGTCATCAGGCCTCGCCCCTCGGTTGCAGCGTCCTGCTGCACATGGTGTGGATGATCTGTTCGATGTGTGCCCAATCCGCGTCGCTCTCGATCGCCAGCCCGTTGAAATCGCCATGGAGGCGGCTGCGGGCGATGAGGTAGTGGATCGCGGTGCCGATCACGAGAACGGTGGACACCGTAACGGCATCGGTCGGGTCGTCGTCCCTGGGCAGCCGCTCCCGCAGCGCCGCGAACCATTCCTCCCGCCGCAGGCGGAGGATTTCGGTCAGCTCGTTCTTCTCGACCTGTTCCCAAGCCAGGATTTCGCCGACGATGGGCCTGCGTCTAAGCGCGCGGGCATATCGGACCAGTCCGGCGGACCAGCGGTCGGCGACGGGCATTTTCGACAGATCGGACGACCCCTCACCGAGAACCTCCTCGACGGTCGGCCAGAAGGCGTCGCTGTAAGCGAACGCACGCAGCAGGCCGGGCATCCCGTTGAAGTAGCGGTAGATCAGGACCTTATCTATCCCGGCCTCGCGCGCGACGGCGTTCACGCCAAGGCCGGAAAACCCTTCCTGGGTCAACACCGTCTCTACCGCCTTGAGCAGCCGGGCCTCGGTGGCTTGCCGATCCCTGGCCTTACCTTTCGCCATCTACCGTCCGCTCCTTGTCACCATCTGGTGACTTAATATGTCACCACGGGGTGACAAGTCAAGCCCGCGTATGGGTATCTTGAGGCTCACAACTGAACGATCGGGCGGTCGCGCGAGGGACAAACGTCTCACCAAGCTCCCGGCTTAGCCGAATTGATCGGCAACAACAGCTTTTCTGGAGCGTGCGTGCGACCGGCGTGCCGGGAGGGGCACCTATGCCGGGAGGGAAACCGTTTCCGTATCGCAATTAGATTGATGCCGAAGCCGACCAGCGCGCCACGCCCACGATCCCATCGAAAATCCGCCGGATACGCATGAAGCTGCGTATTCCGGCGATGTCGTGCACCGAATGCGGCCGAAGGCGTCCACTGAGTCCGAAGGAAATCGTCCGGTCGGAGCGAAGCGACGCTGGCATGGTCAGTTCTCGCTCGCGTCGGAGGATTCCGGGCGAGCGTTCTTCCTCCGCCCAGGATGGTATGCGGTCGCACCAGCTGAAGCGCTCTATCCACTCGGTGTACTCAGCCCTCCCGCCGGGGAAGCTCCCCGGCCTCGAGTCTAGCGAAAAGATCCAATAGCCCGGTTGCCTCCCACGCACGGTTCCGCCTGGACTCGGAGAGTGGCAGGAGCACACCAGCCGTCTCGAGCTCGCCGACTGCCTGGTGAATCGCCGATTTGGCGCGCCCGGTCGCCGCTGCGGCGACAGGCGCGGTGATGATCGGGTGCGCCGGCAGCACGTCGATGATTGCCCATGCCGCGGCGTCGGCGCGTGGGGCTCCGGTGGCGGCGAGGCGCGTGCGCCAGTCGCCCATGAGGTTGTTAGCTGCCTCGATGTACGCCGAAGCCAGCCGCGCGGAGCGAGCTGCGGCGGCAGCGAAGTGCTCGATCCAGGGTCCGATGTCGCCCGCGCGGCAACCCGTCAGCCCCGCGATGTAGCGATCCCGCTGCGACGCCAGCACGACGCTGATGGGGGGGACGTACGCCGGGGCGAGTCCGCGTCGGCGCAGCACTGTGTGGATCAAGGCGCGGCCGGTCCTTCCGTTCCCGTCGTCGAAAGGGTGGATCGTCTCGAACTGGGCGTGGACCAGAGCGGCCTGGACCAGGGGCGAGAGCGTGTCGTCATTGACGGAGGCGCAGAGATCCTCCAGCAGGTCGGTGACATGCTCGGCTGGCGGGGGCACGAAGTCGGCGCCGTACGGATTGTAGTTGTTTCCGCCGATCCAGTTCTGCACCGTCCGCAGCCGACCGGCTCGTGCTGCGCCTGGCGCCGCCACCATGAGAGCCCGATGGATCGACTGGATCTCGCGCAGCGAAAAGGCCCCGGCATCCGTGGCTTCGCGGATGGCGACCTCCATTGCATCGATGTTGGCCAGGATCTCCAGCGCCGTGGGTCCGGCCTTGCCGCCGGTCTCGAATCGAGCTTCGGCGCGCGCCAACTCACGGACGCCGATGTTCATCCCCTCGACCTTGGAGGAAGCGATCGACTCCGTCCGGAGCAGCAGTCTCGCGAGGGGCGCCAGAGCCGGCTGGGCGACCGCATTGAGGTCGCGGATGGCGTTCTCCGCTTCTGAGACCACGCCGGCGATGTGCGCATCGAGCGAGAACTCCATCCCCCGGATCGGATCTGGTAGGAACGCTTCGTACTTAGACGCGCGCCGGTAGCGCGCCGGCGCGTAGAGTGTCGGCTCGTGCTGCCAGACCAGGGGGATGTAGCGCCCACCCATCTGAACCCTCAATTCGTCGTTAGTTCAGCTTAAGCGTTTATCCTGAACCAAGGATATCGCCTCGTTCAGGTTACGCCAAGTGAGCTCGGGACGATCTCGGAAACGTGTCAGGGCGGCGACGAAAATCAGGGCTCGGCAGGGCGACATACCGGCCTTGACACTTTCCTATATAGGAAATAAAATACGCCATGGCACGAGCGACGACGACTTCGGACGTGTTCAACGCCATCGCGGAACCACAGCGGCGGCGGATTCTGACCCTTCTTCGGACGGGGGAGCGGCCGGCCACCGAGATCGCGACGGCGGTGGGACTCGGGGCGTCACCGACCTCCAAGCACCTGCGGGTGCTGCGAGAGGTGGGCCTGGTACGGGTGCGCGAGGAGGGGCGGCAGCGGCACTACGCGCTCGACGCGAGGGGGCTGAACGAGGTGCATGAGTGGACCGGAGGCTTCGAGCGATTCTGGAGCGAGAGCTTCGACCGGCTCGACGAGTACGTAGGCGAACTTCAACGGATGGAGAGCGGCGATGCAGACGGATGAAAGTATTGAGCGGGAGGAGGACCGGGAGATCGTCACCACGCGGGTAATCGACGGACCGAGGCATCTCGTCTTTCGGGCGTGGACGGAAGCGCGCCACCTGGCCCGCTGGTTCGGACCGCGCGGGTTCACGACCACGACGCACGCGTTCGAGTTCCGGCCGGGCGGCGTGTGGGAATTCGAGATGCACGGTCCGGATGGAACCGCGTACCCGAACCGGATCGAGTGGCGGGAGATCGTGCCCCCGGAGCGGATCACCTTTCGGCAGGGCGGGCATGAAAACGATCCGGACGCCTTCGAATCGACCGTCACTTTCGCGGACCGTGCGGGACGGACCGAGATCACCCTCCGCGCCCTCCTCAACAGCAAGGCGCAGCGGGACTACCTGGCGGAGCACTACCGCGCTGTGGAAGGTGGACGGGAGACGCTGGAGCAGCTGGAGGAGTATGTCCACGAGCTCGGGTCAGTCGGATCCTGAGGAACGACGGCGGAACGGCCACTTCCAGCTGGACCCAACTCACCTCCATACCGAACGCGAGGAGCAGTCATGAGCAAGCTCATCATGTGGAACCTGATCACCCTGGACGGCATGTTCGAGGGTCCGCAGCCGTGGGACCTCGACTTTCACGAGTACGCCTGGGGCGATGAGCTCAAGAAGTTTTCGCTGGAGCAGGCGGCCGAGGTCGAGGGGCTCATCTTCGGCCGCCGCACGTACGAGGGCATGGCGGCGCACTGGTCCACCACTAAGGGCGAAACCGCCGACTTCATGAACGCGGTGCCGAAGTACGTGTTCTCCCGCACGCTCGACCGCGCCGACTGGGCCAACAGCACGTTGGTGAAGGAGGACGCCGGAAATGCGGTGGCTCAACTGAAGGAGCAGCCTGGGAAGGATCTCTTCGTCTTCGGCAGTGCCGACCTTTCCGCCACGCTGATCCGCCACGGGCTCTTCGACGAGTTCCGCATCGGCCTTGTGCCGGTCACGCTGGGCAAGGGCAGCCCGCTGTTCAAGCCTGATTCCGAGCCGTTGAGGCTGCAACTAGTGCAGTCGCGACCGCTCGGCCAACGTTGCCTCCTGCTTCGCTACCAGCCGGCAGGCGTCGCGGGGGCCGCGGGCTGATCGGACGGCCGGTAGCTGACTCCGGGCTTGCCACGGTCCCGCGGGCGTCGACGCGAACTCGCACGCCCATGAAGCCTAGCGCGAGCGGCCGCAGGTGTGGACCTCCGAATCGGAGCTCGAAGGCCTCTAGTCCTCTTCCGGTTTCGTTGCTTCCGAAGCTTCGGTGTCGTACAGCGTTATGTACGATACTGCGTACTCTGGGGAGAGCCAGTCCACGCCAAGCATCCGTGTGAGTGAGGATATCCGCTCGCTTTCGGAATTCCGCGCCAATGTCGCCGCGTTTGTCGAGCAGGTGCGGAAAACCCGTCGTCCCCTCGTTCTCACGCAGCTCGGTAGGAGTAGCGCCGTTTTCCTCGATGTCTCGGAATATGAGCGACTCGTCGAGCGCGCCGAGCTGCTCGAGGAAATCCGGACTGCCGAGGAGATCGCTCGCGGGGAAGGGGTGGACCATGATGAGGCACGAGCCCAGTTGCTCTCGCGGCTTGATCGGTGAGAGTCGTTTGGTCGCCTCTCGCCATCGCACGTGTTGCAGAGATCGCGAGGCGAATTGCCGGGGACCGGCCTCGTGCGGCCCGTGAATGGGTGAACCAGCTCTTTGCCTCGGTTCGTCGGTTGGAGTCTTTCCCGGAGAGAGGGCAGACGGTGCCCGAAGTCGAGCATCGGGCGACCTCCGGGAAGTGATCGACGGCGACTATCGGGTCACCTACAAGGTCGATCGCGACCAGATCGTCGTCCTCACCGTCCGTCATCGCGTCAGGCAACGACCGCCGACGCCCTGGATTCCTAGAGGTGGCCTACGCAGGGTCTCGACTCGGACGCAATCGACTTCCGAATGGCTTCTGAGTCGTTCGCCGGCCACCGCAAACTCTCTCGCCTCGATCGGACGACCCGCGTCGTCGCAGAGCGCGAGGGGATCTGACCATACCCAGGGCAGCGCGCCGTTTCGCCTCACCTCGGCGGGGGGCGGCGGGAAGCTTCGATTCGTCAAGCCACCCGGGCGACTCTCGCCCACAGCATTAGATTTTCCCTAAACGGCTCTTTTTGCGTTGCGTGCCTCCTGTGTGCCATCGGAGAAGCCAACGCTAATCCATCGCAAATGAGATTTTAGTAAATCGGTGCGTAAGTTCCGTCACATAAATAAATTGCGCATAACTCAGGCGACCACGCAAACGCTCAAAATATTCGATGTCATCCCACGTAAAAAATCGGCATCCGAAAGGATATCCCGGTTCGAATCCCTGGCCCTCCGCTTGATGGTTTAGAAGTTTTCCACCACGGATGTCGCGGCTGTGCGGATGAAGTCGAAAGACGGCGCACAAGACCGCGACAAAGCCAGCATCGATTCGTTGCGCGACGCCTTCACGGTACCGGCGGACGGTGTCACGCGAGGTTGGGAACCCCATTCGGCCAGCCGCTCCGCCACTCCTCGTTGGAATGCGGTGCGATCGCTTTCGGGATGCGCTGACTGATCTTTTCGGGCGTGACCTCAGCCGGCTTCCTACGTGTTACACGATGATCGACCCCATTGCCGATCTCGATCACGAGCATGGCTCCCGGACGAGAGCAACGCTACTCTGCGGCCATGGCCCTACCCAGCTGTCGTGGAGAATCGTTGCTGTTCCCGCTATCGTATCCACTCGGCTCAGCGCCGCGTGTATCGAAACACCCGTGTACCCGTCAGTCCAGTACAGCACCAGCGAATCCGGAGCCGGGAGGAGCCATCTGCCTGGTTGTGTTACCTCACCCGATCGCAACACGAGGCCTGTCGATATGGTAGGAAGAAGCACTCGGTGATGCGATAGGCACCCACCGAATCGACGTTTTCCAACCGTAACTCCGCCGCGGCCGGAACTTGATGAAACTGCTGGTCGCCACTGATAATCGGTGGGTCCCATCCACCTGCGCCAATGCGGTAACAGCCCGCCAGTTCCTCGGCGCTAAATTCTGGTCGCGCCGCGGCTCCGCGTTCATTCTCGCCGTTAGTGCAGCCGGCCGTGAGAAGAGCTAGAAACCAGAACCGCCGCATTCTGTCGTCTCCGGGCTAGGTGTCTTTCTTGATATCGACCGACCTTCGTGTAACGGGCT
>WHSP01000182.1 GCA_009380025.1 Gemmatimonas sp.
GCAGGGAGCGGCGAGGAAGCGTAACGCAGAGCTGCGCGATTTATCAACGGCCTTCAGTAGCCCGCGCCCTTGTCGACGACGTTCAGCTGCTTGGCGCCGCGCTGGTAGCGGTCGAGGTTCTCGAGGATCAGGTCGAGCTCGCGCTGCCAGAAGCGGTGGGAGGTCGCCGAAGCATGCGGAGTGATCAGCACGTTGGGAAGCCTCCAGAGCGGCGATTTCGGTGGAAGTGGCTCACGCATGAAGACATCGAGCCCGGCACCCCGGATGCGTCCTTGGGCGAGTGCTTCGGCGAGGGCCACTTCGTCGATCAGCTCGCCGCGCCCGACGTTGATGACCACCGCGTCGGGGCGCAAGCTGGCGATCTGTTCTCGACCGAGCAACCCTTCGGTCGCGGTGGTTCGGGGAAGGGAAAGGACGATGAACTGGCTCTCTGCGAGCAGTCGGTCGAGGCCGGCGCGCCCGGTGAGGGGCGTGACACTGGGGTCGGTGTCGCCCAGGCGGCGACGCAGGGCAAGCACCCGCATGCCGAGCGCGGTAGCCCTGCGTCCGATAGCGCGACCGATACCACCGTAGCCGAGGACTCCGAGGGTCGAGCCCTCCAATTCGACGAGGGGCGAGTCGGTCGCGTCGAAGCGGTCCTTGTCCCATCGAGCCTGGTGCTGTGCCTGGACGGCGAAGTCGAACCCCCGCGCGAAGTAGAGGATCATCGCGAGCGCACTGTCGGCCATCGGCTCGGCATGGATGCCGGCGGAGTTCGTCAGGATCAGCTGGGACTGGCGCATCTCTGGGTAGAGAGTGCCACCAACGCCGGCTGAAGCCGAGTGTACCCACTGGAGGTTGGCCCCCGAGCGGGCGGCGGCCTCGAAGAGCGGCTTTGGGAAACCGAAGCCGAGGTAGATTTCCGCGCCGGCCACTGCCTCGATTGCCTCCGGCACGGCCGGTCCGCCATCACCCTTACCGTCCGCGGGGGCATCCACGACTACGGGTGCGAGCCGATCAGGTGCAGCCTTCGAGATCGCCTCGATCACCCAGTCCGGAACACTCCAGATGGGTCTTGAGTCCCGCAGGTTGATCACCAGGCTCGGCATCCTCACGAAACGCGCGTGGCCCGCCGAACCCGCGAGTGAGCCAGCACGAAGCGCGAGAGCTCGCGGTGAGCTCTGGTCGCGCCCTCGACCTGGAAGCGGACCTCGAAATCATCTTCGCCCTTCGCGACAGACGTGGACCGCACCCTCAGGCCGGCCGCCTCCATCCGTCCTTCGAGCTCGCTAACCAGCTCGGGGTCGGGATCCATGGTGACTGTCCAGGAATGCCTCTCGCGGCGTTCTGCCAACAGGTTTTCGAGTTTCCCGAGAAGAACCAGCGTGAATCCGACCAGTACGGTACTGCCGATGGCCAGCCCGTACGCACTGGATCCAACCGCCATGCCGATTGCGGCGATCACCCAGATCGTCGCCGCAGTGGTCAGCCCTCTTACCGAACCGCGCGATTGAATGATCGTGCCGGCACCGAGGAATCCGACGCCGGAAACGATCTGGGCGGCGATCCGGCCAGGGTCCGTTTGTGCGGAAACCACGAGCTCGAAGGTTTCCCGTTCGAGATTCGCCACCCCGATCGACAGCTCTGTGAAAAGGGCAGCACCGACACAGATCAGCAGGTTGGTTCGCAGCCCGGCTGCCTTCCCCGACAGCTCACGCTCGAGACCAATCGCTCCACCGAGGATGCCGGCAAGCGCGAGTCGGCCGAGCAGTTCGAGCTGCAGTGTCCCTATCCAAGACTGCTGGAAGGCGATGCCGGGAAGGAAGTCATGCACGCGAAGGTTACGTCTGGGGAACGATGGGACCTCAGAGACCGAGGACGTCACGCATCGAGTAGAACCCCGGTTTCTGGGCGGCCAGCCAGCGAGCGGCCCGGAGAGCACCGGCGGCGAAAACCGCCCGATCCTCAGCGCGGTGAGTGAGGTCGATTCGCTCGAGCTCACCGATAAAGTGAACGTGATGCTCGCCAATCACATCGCCACCACGCAGGGAATGAAAGCCGATCTCGCCGTCCGGCCGGGGCCCGGGGCGACCGGACCGCCCGTCACGCCGCACTTCGTCGAGATCGACGGATCGCCCGCTCGCGACGGCTTCGCCGAGCGCGAGGGCCGTACCGCTAGGTGCGTCTTCCTTGCGCCGGTGGTGGGTTTCCACGATCTCGACGTCGAACCGCTGACCCAGCGAGGCCGCGGCTTGCTCCGCGAGCATCAGGAGCAAGTTCACACCGACACTGAAGTTCGCCGCCGTCAGCACCGGTGCGCTCTCGGAGGCCCTTTCGAGCAGGATGCGATCCTCTGAGGACAGACCGGTCGTGCCCACGACAAGGCCGGTGGTGTCTCCGGATTCGCTCCGAGTAGTCAGCACCTGCCGCAGGAAAGCAGGCGCGGAAAAATCGATGACGACGTCCGCAGACCCGAGCAATGAGCCTGGATTCGCGGGCGTTGCAACCTCGGGGACTTCCTCGGGTGGATCACTGGCGCCCTCGCGGTCAAGCCCGCCGACGACTATGAAATCGGGATCAGCAGCGGCCAGCCGAGCTACCGTCCGGCCCATCCTACCCGTTGCACCGCTGATCAGGATCCTGGTCGGGACCGACACTTCTAGACCCCGACCTCGAGTGCGAGCCCCAGTGCCTGCATCCGATCTCTCAACTGCTGGAGCGTCTCGTTCGTGACCGGCGTCAGGGGAAGTCTCACGTCGCCGACCTCGAATCCGAGGGCCCGGACGGCCGCCTTGACCGGGACGGGATTCGGCTCCTGGAATAGCGCCTGGGTGAGCGGAAGATAGCCCAGCTGGATCTGACGGGCAGCTTCGAGGTCGCCATCCAGAAAGGCCCGCACCATTCTCGACACTGCGGCCGGCGCGACGTTCGCGAGCACGGAGATCACGCCCTGGCCACCGAGCGCCATCAGCGGGAGCACCTGATCGTCATTTCCACTGTAGATCGCGAGACGGTCGGCAACCCGACGGGCAAGCTCGGCAACCTGCGAGATGTCCCCGCTCGCTTCCTTGACGCCGATGACCCGCGAATCCCCGGCAAGCTCCTCGATCGTCTCCGGCAGGATGTTGCAAGCAGTTCGGCTCGGAACATTGTAGACGATCATCGGGAGGTCGCCAGCGGCGAGGACGGCCCGGAAGTGCGCCAGCAAACCCCGCTGGCCCGGCTTGTTGTATGGCGGAGCAGAGGCGAGCAGGCCATTGACCCCCACAGCCCTCGCATTCCGTGCCAGCTGCGAAACCACGGCCGTGTCCGTACCGCCAACCCCCGCGACCACGGGGGCCCGGCCGCTGACGGCTTCTACGGCGACGCGCACCACCATCTCCTGTTCCGCGGGAGTCATCGTGGACGCCTCGCCCGTGCTCCCGCATACGACGATCGCGTCGGTGCCCTCGCTCAGCTGAAACTCGATCAGCTCGCGCAACACGCGTTCGTTCACCCCACCGTCGTCGAACGGTGTGACGAGCGCTACACCTGAACCCACAAAGAGCGCGTTGTTCATCGGCCCGCTTGAGTGCTGTGGAGGATCCGCTCGGAGCCAGGCATCGTCATGTCCGCGAAACCTGTCCCCGCAGGCGGGGAGCGGGGAAGGGTCCCTACCCGTACTCAACCCGGGTCCAGGTCGCGAACGTCGCCGGGAAGTGCCTCTCCCTCGGCATCGTCCGGATCCAGATCTCGGTGAGTGCTCTCCTCGAAATCATCCGCGGCCTCGTCTCCCTCCGCAGTGAAGAAAGGACGGAAGACGGTGTTGCCACACTTCTCGCACGACATCTCCGGCGGAGGGCCTCTATCTTCAAAGTAATACTCGGTGCCGCACTTGAAGCAGATCAGAGTCATCACGCCTTCAGCCGGCTCGCCGGTTCGGCCGACGGCCTCCCGTCCCGCACGATGTCGCTCTTCAGCCGCCCGATCCCCCTCGAGGCTGCTCCGCTCTCCCCTTTCCTGGTCTGCCATCGGCCCCTCCTTCGCTCGTGCCGCTGCCGGGAACCGCCCAGGGTGTGCACAAGGTGTACCGAGCGATGGTGCGATCCACGGGCCACCGGGGGCGCCGTTCAGCTCAACCCGACCGCGCGACGCACGCGCCCGAAGGTGTTTGTGGCAATGTCACGGGCCTGTCCCGCACCCTCGGCGAGGATCCGGTCGACGCTGTCGGGGTCCCGAAGCAACTCCTCGCGACGCTCCCGAAACGGCGCGAAATAGTCCCGGATCGCTTCGAAGAGGCGCTGCTTGAACTCACCGTAGCCGATGCCGCCGGCGCGGAAGTCGTCGACCATCCGCTGAACATCCGCCGGGCTGGCTACGAGGCGGTACAACTCGATGATCGTCGAACCGTCGGGATCCTTGGGTGTCTCCAACGGCGTCGAATCCGTGACGATGCTCATCACCCGCTTCCGGAGCTTCTTCTCCTCCATGAACAGCTCGATGGTATTGCCGTAGCTCTTGCTCATCTTCTGCCCATCGAGCCCGGGGATCGTCGCGACGTGCTCCGCGATCTCTGGCTCCGGTAGCTTCAGCACCTCGCCGTACGCTTCGTTGATCTTGATCACGATATCCCGAACGACCTCGAGATGCTGCTTCTGATCTTTGCCGACGGGAACGATGTCCGCATCGTACAACAGGATGTCGGACGCCATGAGCACCGGGTAGGCGAACAGAGCATGCGTCGCTCCGTGCCCCCGTGCGATCTTGTCCTTGTACGCGTGGCAGCGCTCCAGAAGGCCCATGGGAGTGACGGTGCTCAGCACCCACATCAGCTCCGCGTGCTCCGGGACATCCGACTGCCGGAAAAAGACGCTTCTGGTTGGGTCGATGCCGCAGGCGAGAAAGTCGATCGCGGCGCGACGGGTGTAGTCGCGGAGTGCCTCGGGGTCGCGGACGCTGGTGAGGGCGTGGAGGTCCACGAGGATCGCGAAAACCTGCCCCCGATCCTGCATCTCGATCAGCGGCCGCATCGCCCCGAAGTAATTGCCCAGATGGAAGCCGCCCGAGGGCTGGATTCCCGTCAAAATACGCGTCATCGACCTCGGATCGCCCTGCTGGTCGCTCCTCTCACGGCCCTCTCCTACTGCCGAATGGGCCGGTAAGTTACCCCTCGTTGCGGAGACCGAGCAAGCACTGAGTGCCGCTTCGCTTGGCGGTATCCCATTCGGAAGGTTCACCCGAAGACGCGAATTCGCGAAGTTATGGCGGTTGTCGTACGCCTTTCGCACTCCCTTCGTTTCTTCGCGTGAGACAAGTCGGTCGATGACCTCCAGCAGCCGCCGGCAATTTACAGGTCGTCGCTCACCTGTGGGCCGTTCTCCCAATCCTGAACACTGGAGACGTTCGGCATCCCCCACTGCTCGCCGCTCCATGTCGAGAACCCGTCCATCCGGAACGCCCAGAAGCCGGTCATCATGTCGCTCACCACGATGAGCCCGTCCTCATTCCGGATATCGACGCCCCAGGCGCCCATGTTCACATTGTTGGACCCCCGAGCCATGTGCGGGCCGTCGTAGGTATCGTAGTAGGCCACTGTGTACGGGTCCGTCGGATCCATGATGTTGAAGATCTGCAGCCCGTCTTCGTAGGCGGACACGAAGACGTACGGCCAACGCATCTCGTGATTGTGCGCGAGATTCTTCCAGTTGGCCGTCCACGCGCCAACGGGGCGGCTGATCGTAGGCTCCCCCTCTTCCCAGGCCGGGGTGAGGTCGAAGACGCGGAGAGGGGCGTACTGGTACTCGGTCTCGCCGACGGCGTACCGTCCGTCCGGGGTCGGCGTAAACGTATGTCCCTGGTTGACGCCGGCAATCCCTGTCAGCGCGACGAGGAGCTCCGCCTGCTCGAGATTCGAGATATCCAACACGAAGTAGCCGCCTGTCCCTCCGCCCCAGAACCGGTCCTGGCCGCTGATCGGATCGTACGCGACGTAGAAGTCATGATAGCTCGCCTGTCCGCCCTGGAGGGCCCAGTAGGCAGTCTGCGGGACGTCGATTCTGGCTGCAAGTGCCTCCTCCACCTTGCCGGAGACGACGAGGCTCATGTCGTACACATTCGCGTGCGGCCCATTGGTTGTGGTGAACAGCAGCGGCCGTCCGTCCGAATGCTTGTACATGAAGATGTTGTGGAAGCCGCCCGGAGTATCGGGAGCGTGGATACGGGCGACCTCCTGGACCTTGGTCGGGTCGGGCAAACCCGTCACATCGAAGACGATCGCGGCCAGGTCCGAGTCGGGGCCACCCTGCTGAAACTGCACGGACTGGACGAAATAGTAGCGTCCGTCATGCTTGAAGGACTTTC
The DNA here is from genome assembly GCA_009380025.1 of Gemmatimonas sp. Classification (GTDB taxonomy): domain Bacteria; phylum Gemmatimonadota; class Gemmatimonadetes; order Longimicrobiales; family Longimicrobiaceae; genus WHSP01. The sequence continues at coordinate 6,319 of WHSP01000182.1, forward strand.
CGTCGAGCGGGCCCGACCCCTGATGTAGCTCCGAGTTCTCGATCCTCCAGGAATGGATCAGCTTCGGCTTCGTCGGGTCCTCGATGTCGAGGATGTCGAGACCGTAGGGATGAAAGCGCTTCGAAATGTAGACGAACGGGCGGGAGAGCTCCTGCTCGATCTCGATGTCGGACACGTGGAGGAAGCCACCGAGCGGCAGGTTCGAGAGCAGGTGCAGATTGGAGCTTCCGCGCTGTCCCGGAGGCAGCTGATCTCCCGGCCGGCCCAGCATCGTTGGGTGCGGCGAGGTCTGGGCGAGCGCGGGAACGGATGCTCCCGCAAGCGAAAGGGCGACGGCCAGGCCCCTCAGGCCCAGCCGCCAGCTGAATCGATCCATCGGACAATCTCCGTAAGGTCGGTAGGGGCGAACGCGCGACAGCGCGCCTGCCTGAGGATCAATCGACGTCCCACCAGATCGGCACGCTGATCAACGCCCCCGACTGCCGGTCCTTCGCAGCCTCCAGGTTCGTGCGGTTCAGCGAGGCTTCCGTCGTGGGATAGGGGAATCGGAGGGGGATCATGCCGCCTGTCACATTGTCTCGGCCTGCAACGAGGTTCGGAAACCCCGTCCGACGCCATTCCGCGTACGCCTCCGGGCCGACGTCGTAGAGCTCGATCCACTTCTGTAGAGCGATCTGCTCGAGACCGCGACCGGGAGAGTAGACGACTTCCGGGTGTGCGAGGTACGTGGCGATTTCCGCCTGCGAGATTCCGTACCGCTCCATCGACGCGGTGATACCTGCGGCATACAGCGACGCGGCATCCTCCGCGATCCACCCACGCGCCGCCGCCTCCGCCTTCAGAAAGAGGACCTCGGCGTACGACTGGATCATCGCCGGGGCGTCCGGCTTCAGGAACCACGCCCCCACCTTGGATACGGTGGTGAACCCGATCCCGTGCGAATCGTCGAGCCCGTTCGGCATGCCGACGTAGAGACCAGTGCTCTCGGCGGGATCGGCATAGATCTCGAGGCGTGGATCCGCCAGGGCGGTGAGTGTGTTCACCATCGTCTCGCTCGCCCGGAAGTCGCCCGGTCGGTCCCGGAAGGCGACGTACATCGGGTTCTCGTTCGGCGCGGTGCCCGGATAGGACAGCTTTGCCTCGTCCACCGCGCCCTCGAAGACGCCCGCGGCGACCGCCGCAGCGACCCCCGCCTGCGCGGCGGCAGCGTCCACCTCGGACAGGCGCATCGCAGTACGCAGTCGCAGCGAGTTCGCGAACTTCGCCCACTTCGCCGCGTCACCGTTGTAGATCAGATCCGACGTCCCGATCTCCTCGCCCGGCATGACCACCAGGGAGGCGGCCGCCTCGAGCTCGGTCAGCAGCGACGCGTAGATGCTCGCCTGCGTGTCATACGCCGGCGTGGTGACCCGATCCTCCGCATGGCCCTGGAGCGCGGTGGAGTACGGAATGTCCCCCCAAAGGTCGGTCATGTTCTGCACGATCCAGCTCTTGAGCACCCTGCCGATACCCTCGAGGTTCGGCTGCTCGTTTTCCGCCGATCGCTCAATGATGAGCTGTGCGTCCGGCAGCGACTCGGTCCAGAGCCCCTCCCAATAGCTGTCGGCAAACGTGCTGCCCAGGTCGTAACGATCTGGGCTCCCGTACTGAAGCCTCGCGATGTGCTGGACCCAGAGTGAGGCAGCATTCCGGTCGAGTCCAGTTCCGAGGAGGTCGTTGACCGACTCCTGGATCGCGGCCGGAAGCAGGTACTGTGGTCCGACGTCCGTCGGTCCGTTCGGGTTCTCGTTGATCCCCGTCAGGTCCGATTCACATCCGACGATGACCATGGGAAGGCCCAGAACGAGGAGCCATCTATTGCGTGTGCTTTTCATCGTGCTCTCCTCGAGGATCACTGGGTCACGCTGAAGGTGAAGCCGATGCTCCGTGGGGTCGGGTACTGCGAGTATTCGATCCCCTGCGCGTTGGAGTTGTCCCGCGACGATTCCGGATCGACGTGCGGCACGTCCGTCCAGAGGGCGAGGTTGCGCGCGAAAAGGCTTACCTGGCCCGAGGCCACCGGCAGCCGCTCGACGAGGCGGGGTGGCAGGTTGAAGGCGAGCTTGACCTCTCGAAGCTTCGTGTAGGTCGCGTCGTAGACCCACTCCTCGTGGATGTCGTAGACACCTGTGCTGCCCCAGTACGTCCGCGGGGGGAGGCGAATGTCGTTCG
>WHSP01000183.1 GCA_009380025.1 Gemmatimonas sp.
CGCGACGTCTGGACGCGTCCTGTAGTACGCCATCAGCTCGGCAACCTGGGCGTCCTTCTCGGTCTGCGTGAGGCGCTCGTCGGCCAGGACGTCGTAGAATTGCCGGTGAAGGAGGTGCGCCCATTCGAACATCAGCTTCGCCTCGGGGGCTAGCTTGGCGTAGGCGATCTCGATGGCACCTTCCTCGAGCGGAACTCGCGGCGGCCGCCTCAGCAAATTTTCCGTCAGAAACCGGTACCGGTCGACCTCGAGCTCCGAGACCGGCGCCTGCGGCTTCGAGTACAGCGTTTCATACAGGATCGCATGGCCATAGTCGAAGGCGTTGAACAGCCGATCCGCGCCCGAGTAATTCTGGCGGAACACCCAGTTGTGCGAGGCCGGAAGATAGAACTGCTCGTGCGCCTGTACCCACTGACCGTCGGCCGGTGGCGCTAGCCAAGTGCCGCCCACCGCCAGCGCCAGACCGCCCAGCAGGGTACGTCCACGTGAGAATCGCTGTTTCATGTGACTCCTGGGAACGTCGGAATTCAACTCCATTGTCCTTCACCCTGGTTAAAGCGCCAGTGCTCCCGTGCGGATCCTCTCCTCATCTACTCTTGATCCTGGTGCAACCTCACTGTCGCCCGACCGGGAACAGGGACCGGATCGCAAAGGCGCGGGCGGCCCCGAAGGTGATGAACCAGCCCTGATGCTCACCCGTCAGCCGGCGCCCCACGCCGGCGTCGAGCGCGAAGAATGGATCGAGCTGGTAGCGAGTACCCGCCTCGACGGTCCAGGTCGGGTTCTCTCCCTCGTCCAGCGGTTGCTCAACGAAAACGTCACCGATCAACAGCGCCGCTTGTAGAGGAAACGTCTTGTCGATCGCCACCCCCGCCATCCACCGCGACACTTCTCCCAGCGGCTCGCCCTCGTCAGGGGTGGAACCGAAGGTGTACGCCGCGTTCAGATGCGTTCGAACGAAGCTGAACGTCCGGGTGGCGATCGCCTTCACGGACGGGTAGGCCCTGCCGGGAGCCGACCCGCCGACCGGGAGCAGCACGTCCGCCGCGATACCGAAAGCCGGCAGACTCCCAGTCTCAACATTCAGGTTGTGGAAAAGCGAGAGGTCGACTCCGCCCAACCCGGTGGTCTGCTCCTCGCCTTCGCCATCCGTGACCGCGATCGGAAAGCCGATCTCCACGTTCGTGCGCGGAAGAATGCCGTACGCCAACTCGGGCTCGAACTCCCAGGTGTATTCGCCGTCGTCGGAACGCTCCAATCGAAACGGCGCGATCTGGAGCTCGAAGGCGTAGCGTTCTACCGGATACGCGTCCTCGATGCGGACGGGCCGGGCGGAATCGGTGTTGTAGTAGTCCGTTTGCGCGGCGAGGGGGCCCGCGGGGGCGACCGCCCCCAGCGATATCCCCGCCGCCGCGGCGACGGCTCTCATGGCGGCCCGGTCGACGACTTCGAATCGGATTGAACCATTGGTCATATCAGCACGGTTCTCATTGAAATTGGACGGCTTCGCAGCCAAGCGGGCCGAATTCGGAAGCGCGCTTTATGGGGCATAAAGCGTACCCGTGCGGCAACCGTGCTTCGCCGCCGCCCCGCGACCTGCCGAAGCGCATCAGTGCGTGACGGGTTCGCCGTAAGGGCGAGTCGTCGACGCCCCGTTCTGAAATGTGACATCACGAACGCCGGGCGCGGGCGACCGCGCTGGTCGCCCTTACCAACACGACCGACGACCCGACAGCATGATGGCAAAGATGCCGGATCAGACGGGTGTTGGCGCCTCCTGCGAGCCGTTTCGAGCGGTACCGATCGAAGCGAGCGAACGATCGGGCCGGCTCGACACCCGATCGCAGCGATGGACGATGAAACCGTAGGGCTCGCTCAGATCGAAATTCCGAACGCTGGACGCGTGTGAGTGATGCGGGCACTGCTCCACGGAGTGCGGCGCCACCTGCGTGGGGACCGGATGCGCCATGACTGCGCCTGACACGAAGATCAGGAGCAGCGCCCCGGCGGCACCGGCGAGCGATCGGATCGTGAGATGGCTGCCAGGGTCCGGTTCCTCGCCCAGGAGCCTGCGGACCCGGCGCTGGAGCAGGTCCGGACGGTGGAAGCCCACGCCGGGGAACGGGAGCATCGGCTCGCCGGCCGGGCGAGAGAGCGCGACGATCGTGCTGGCCAGAACCAGGGGGTTTCGTTCGGCGGCCGCGTCGTCGGCCTGGACCTCGGCCTCGTCCGTGATATCACGGGCGAAGCGACGCAGCGCTGGGATCCAAAACAGGGTGCAGGTCAGGAAGCGCAGCATGGACAGCCGCAGGGGATCCCGGCGTGCGAGGTGCGCGCCCTCGTGGGCCAGCACGGCGGCGAGCTGGGTCTCCTCCAGACGATCGGAGAGCTCGCGGGAAACGTAAATGTGCGGGCGGAACCAGCCGGCGGTGAACGCTGGTGTCGGAAGCCCGTTCGCCACCCGGACCTTTTCCGGATTGAGCCCGACCGACCGGGCCGCGTTCCAGAACGTATCGTCCGCGGATGGCGTCTCCACCTGGAGGGCAGAGAGCACGCGGTGGCCGCCGTACCAGGTGCGGAATCGGTCACAGGCCGCGTAGACGAGCCCCACCGCAAAGAGCAGGTGGAACAGCTCGTGGACGGGGGCGAGAAGAGTGTGTAGCGCAACAAGGCAAAGCGCGCCGAGATGGTCCCTTCCGGCCAGGACGGCCTCCGTGCCGCGGAACAGGTGGTGGCTGAACAGTGGGCTAACGACCAGCAGGATGAGCATAGCCAGCCCCAGTAAGATGACGCGCCGCCGCGCCTCTTCCCGGGCGATCAGATTCGTCCTCCTCTGCGACCGAGCTGCACCCCTCATCGCTCTTCTTCCTCGTGCAGGTGGCGGTGGATGAGTCGCTCCAGCTCGGCCAGCTTCTCGCGATCCGTCTCCGCCAGCGCCTCGACGAAGGACGCGGCAAACGCGGAGGGCCCGAACGAGAGGATTCCGTCCACCACTCGGCGGGCCACATAGGCGCGGAGCTCCTCCTCGGCCCAGCACGCCTCGTAGTGCAGGAGTCCGTCCCGCTTGCTCCGGCGCAAGAGATCCTTCGCCACCAACTTGTTCAGCACCGTCACCACCGTCAGCAGAGCCACCGGGTGCTCCCGGATCACCCGCTCATGAACGACCCGGGCTGGCGCCGGGCGTCCCAGTTCCCACACCGCCTGCATCACTCGTGCTTCGAGGTCGCCCAAGACCTTCGCGAACCCCTCAGCGGACAGGCGGACGGTGTCGTGAAGTCGGGGAGGCTTCGGTTCGCTTCCGCTGGGTCTCTTCGTGCCCATCCGGCCTCCGGAGCGGAAAGAACGACAGTGGTTCGCAGGAGAAGATACTTCCCGCTTGATGCCGCGTAAAGCCTCGCGGGCCGCGTCAGTGGATAATGGCACCATCACTTCATCCTGGAGGCGAACGGGCCCGCTGACTCGCTCGGTGGCCCCGGACGGCACCTCGGATCACGGCCGGTATTCGATAGGGGAGAGTGACTGCGACAGCCGCTTCAACGTTTTGGGGCCACCGGGGATATAGGTAACGCGAGGGGACGATCCGTGCTTCACCGAGTCCGCCCCCTTTGGGCTCGGACCCACCCGCGGCAATCGAACCTGGCGTGATCGGTTCGGAAAGAAGGAGACCATCATGAGAATAGAGACCATCATGCATCCAGATCGCTTCGCACGTCTGTGCACCCTCCTTTTGGGCAGCCTCCTCCCGGTAGCGGTCGTATCCGCTTCGGGGTGCGCCGAGCTTCCGACTGCGGAAGGGCTGGAATCCGAGGATAGCCCCGTGGCGGGCCTTCAGGCCAGCGGGGAACAGGTGACGGGCAACGGCGCGTGGAATCATGGCGAGGACCACGGCGCGCGTGACCATGGCAAGGACCACGGCACGTGGGACCATGGGGCGGATCACGACTCACGTGACCATGGAGCGGACAACGGCGCGCATAACTATGGGGAGGTCCAATGAGCAGATCGGGACGACACAAGCGCATCCACCGGTAGGCCCTCGCCGTGGGGCTCACGGCGTCGGCCGCGGCCCATGCGGCGGTCCTCCTGCTGGGGAGCATGCACGTTGCCCTCCCCGACGAGGAGGACGCGGTCCGTCCCGTTCCCGAGCCGTTCCGGGCGCTGCAGGTTGTGGCGCTGGTGCCGCAACCGCGCCCGCAGCCCGCGACCGAGACCGTCGGCCCGCCCCAGCCGGTGGAGCCCGCGTCACAGGCCAGCGCCACGGCGGCCTCGGGAGCCGGCGCCCCCGCCTTCCCTGTTCTGGCCGCCGAGCCTCGGCGCCGGGCGCCCTCGCCGGACCTCTCCCTGAAGGGCGTGAACGAAACGCGCATCGCGGCGGCGGCCCTGGAGGGGGATGAGGAGGAAGGGCAACGGGAAGGCCGCGGTCTGCGCGGCTTCCTGGAGGGACTGGGCGGCTTGCTGGACGGTATTTCTGTCGAAGGCGTCACCGTCGGAGGCAACGGAGGGGGGCAAGGAGGGCGGTCCCCAGGCGGCGGCCACGGGCCGGGGCACGGGGGAGGTGGGGGCAGGCATCACTAGGAGGGGGCTGAGCCCGAAAGTTGATCCAGGCGATGGGGGCAGTGCCCGGAGCGCCGGACCCCCTGAGGACCAGGCTCGGAGCCCAGACGACACTCTGTAGCCACCCCGCCGAGCGCCGATGGCGACAGGAGAGAATCCCAGAGACGGCTCCGAGGAGCCGCTCCAAGCTGAGCCCGATGAGGACTTGGCGCGCCGGGTTCAGCGTGGGGAAAGAGACGCGATGGAGCAGCTCGTCCGGCGCTACCTGCGCCCTATTCATGCGGTCGCAGCCTCGTACCTGTCCGAACCGATGGACGTGGAGGATGCGGCTCAGGAGAGCTTCCTGCGCATGCTCGGTGCGATCGAGGCCTACGACCCCCGACGGCCCTTTGCGCCCTGGCTCTACCAGATCGCCCGGAACATCGCCCGCAAACGGCTCGCTGCCCGGTTCCGGTGGCGGGAGGAGCTCCCTTCCGGCGAACTGCCGTCGCGGCAGCCGGGCCCGGACGAAGTGCTGGAACGCTCCGATGTCCGGGCGCGGGTGGACGCGGCGATCGCCCGGCTCCCCGAGCGGCAACGTACTGCCTTCCGCCTCTGCGACGTGGAGAGGTACCCGACCGGTGACGTCGCCCGGATCATGGGCCTTTCGGCCGGAACAGTCCGCTCCCACGTGCACCACGCCCGCAGAGCGCTCAGGGCTGCCCTCGCGGAGGGCGGGAAAGAAGCGAAGAACAGGAGGATAGTGCCATGAGAGACCGATCGGAGGGCGGCGTCCCGCCCCCCCTTCCCTGGGAATGGCTCCCGGATCCCCAGCCTCCCGAGGGGGCTGAGCCGTGGGACACGAGGCTCGAGCGGATCATGGCCGCGGCCGATCCGGGGCTCCGCGGGCTCAGGACCCGGAGCGCGGCGGCGGGCACGTCGTGGTCTGTATTCGGGCTGTGGTGGAAACCCGCGGCGGCGCTAGCTGCGGCCGCGATCGCGCTTCCCCTTCTGATCGGCCCCCCGACCGTCTCGGAGCCCCGAACGGAAGGGCTCTCCCTCAGCCTGATCGCCGCGGAAGGTGACCCAGTCACGCTCTGGGGAGCGTTCGGAATTCCGGCGGATCCGGTGCTCGCACGGATAGCGTTTCAGGGGCAGCGGAATAGGGCGGGACAGGGCGTGACTCCCGTCAAATTGGAGCGAGAGAACCGATGAACAAGTGGAGTGATCGGACCCGGTGGCGGGCTATTGGAACCGCGGCGCTCCTCTTCGTGGCCGGCGGCGCAACAGGCGTTCTGGTGGACCGCCTTTGGGTCTCTCCACCGGAGACCCACGCGACGCCGCTGACCGCCGAGGCAATGGCGGCCCGCCTTGGCCTGTCCGCCGCCGAGTCGGCGCATGTCCAGGCGCTGCTCAGCGACAGCCTGCATGCGGAGATCCACGCGGCCATCGACCAGGGTCCGGACTCGCTACAGGCGGCGGTTCGGAACGCGCAGCTCCGAATTGAGGCGGCTCTGCCGCCCGCTGCCAGGCCCGAATTCCGCGCGTGGATGCAGGAGCAGTACGGACACATGATGGACCGCATGCATGGCGGGCCGATGGATCACGGGATATTGCACACGGGAGGTGCGAACGGCGCGTTGCCCGAAGCTCACGACCGCAGTCGCTGACGTGATTCCCCGCCTCCGCAGCTTCGCGCAACCAGAAGCCCGATCTTCGAGTCAGCCGCTCGGCACCAGCGGCGACCAGCGGCGTCGTCTCGTGCGCCATCATGTGCCGCTCGCCGTAGCGAGCGCCGCGGTCCTCGTCCTGTTCATGACTCTCCCCCTCTTCGATGCGACCGGGCACCCCGACTTTATCGGACAGGCGATGGGGGGTCTGGCTATGGCGTCGGAGGTACTCTCGCACAACAGCCCGTCAGCGTGATTGGCCATCGATGCGTGCTATTTCGGAAACCACGTACGACGGAGGAGCTGCACATGGCTGACTCGCCCCGCTCGCCGGCACCCAAGAGCGACATCGGCGACTACCCCGGCGCACCGCGCTGGGTGAAGCTATCCGCGATTATCGTCTTTGTCGTGGTGATCTTTGTAATCCTGCTGTTCTCCCGTGGCCACGGCGGCCACGGCCCTGGTCGCCACTTATCCTTAGGTGAGACCGGTGATTCGGCACTGCTTTCAAGCGTCACGGCAGACCACAGATCGTCCGGCGGTGGGCTTGGTGCCCACACGCCATCCGAGCATGTCCACGGATGATCCTGCCACCTGGCCTCCGCAAGTTCGCCCTCACTGCGCATCTCACTTCCTCGGTCGGCTGGATCGGCGCCGCCGTTGCGTACCTGGCGCTCGGCGTCTCCGCGGTGACCAGCCAGGATGCTCAGACGGTGCGTGCCGCCTGGATCGCGATGGAGCTGACCGGGTGGTTCGCGATCGTCCCGTTAGCCCTCGCCGCGCTTCTGACCGGGATTGTCATATCACTGGGCACTCCGTGGGGCTTGTTTCGGCACTATTGGGTCCTGTTCACACTCGTGCTGACCATCCTTTCCACCATCGTCTTGCTGTTGCACATGCCGACCGTGAGCTCCCTGGCCGAGGTGGCGCGAGAGGCGGACGGTGCCGCCCTCGGCGGGCTTGGGGGCGACCTCCTCCACGCCGGGGGCGGCCTGCTGGTGTTGCTCGCGATCACGGTGCTCAATGTGTACAAGCCGCGCGGCATGACCCGGTACGGGTGGCGTAAGGAGGAGGAGCAGCGTAGGGCATTGCTCCGGAAACGGCCGGACGAGCAGCGAACGAACCAATGAGCGCTCCTCATTTCCCGCACGACGCTCAGCGATTCTTCAGTGAGGGCAGCATAGTCCTCCAAGGCGCGGGGGTTGGCGAGTTTCCTGCATATCGCCGGGCCCCCGAGAGCATTTCAACGCACGGAGGAACGAGATGAACGAACAGGTTGGGGGGATGACGTACCGGCGATTCCTCGCGATGATCGGAACGTCCACCGCGGCGATGTTCGGGCTGATGTACGTGAACACCTATGCCTGGGAGCACGTCCTCTTCAGCGAAACCCGCTTCTGGATGGCCTTCGTGATGGGGGCATCTATGGCTGTCATCATGTTGGGCTTCATGATGAACATGTATACAGAGTTTGACACCTCCTCGCAGTCTGGCATACGTTCAGGCCATGACCGAAGGCTCCGGCCCGCTCCGCGGCGGCTTCCGCACCGTACTTGCTCACCTGGCGATCCTCGCGAACTTCGCCGCGGTGGGCCAGCCGGTCGTGCACGCTTGGGCTCACGAGGCGGAGCACGAACATCCTGCCGAAAAGCGAGTGGGGCCGGAAGCCGACCATCCGCACGACGAGGTTCATCCGCTCGCACTGCATGACGAGTACGTGCCGGTCCAGCGGAGCGGTCCTGAGGTTTCAGATGCTGTGCCCGAACCCGCTTTCGAGCTGACGGTTGTCGCGTCCGCGCCGATGCGGGTGATCCATCCTGTACCTCGCGCACCATCGCGGGCACCGCCTGGCGGGGACCGCGCCCGATCTCCCCCCTCCGTCTGACCCTTCTCTCCAGACGAGACGCTCACACGAGCGTCGTGCCTGGAGCCGATCCGTTTTCTCATTCGACAACACGGGACCGCCGAACGCGTGGCGGCCTAGCCCGCGCCACGGTGCGATCGATTGGTCACCGCCTGTGACCCCAGCGGCGTTCGGTCGTATCACGCCGACCGTTCCGATGCGCCACCCCAGGGAGGGGATGTACATGAAGCCAACAACGAAATGGGCGTGGCTCGTGTGCGCTCTGCTAGTCGGCGCCTTGAACCCCGTGGCCGCCCAGGCGCCTGCGATGGAGCGGGGGAATCGAATCAGCCTGGAGGAGGCTCTGGGGGCTGCCGAGGAGGCGAATCTCGAGCTCCGGGTCGCGCGGGAGCAACTCGCCGCCGCCGAAGC
>WHSP01000184.1 GCA_009380025.1 Gemmatimonas sp.
GACGACGTCTGAACGACTAGTACGGGCCTCACGCGAAGCCGCGAAGGGCCCGGAGAAAAAACTCAAGATAGGCTTCTCTCCGCGTTTCTCCGCGTCTCCGCGTGAGATCCAACTGCTGGGAGGCTTGCCGGCCGCTGGGCAGCCGGACGGCGACGTAGCGCCGGCCCAAGGGCTTCGGAGACCTCGTCGAACTCCTGTTCGGCTCCCTCGGGCGGCGAAGTCAAGAGGCTGACCACTACCACCGCGATCAGACCCGCCGCCACGCCCGGGATCATCTCGTAGAGCTCGTAGAATCGCGCCTTGAAAACGAGCACCCAGACGATCGTCACGGCGAAGCCGGTAAGCATCCCGGCGATGACGCCCTCGCGCGTCGTTCGTTTCCAGAACAGCGAGCAGAGAATCGGTGGAACGAAGGCCGACCCGAGGCCTGACCAGGCGAAGAGTACAAACCAGAAGATCAGCCGTGCCTCGGTCAGGGCGCCGACAGCGGCCGCGATACCGAGCACGATCGTCGTCCCTTTGGCGTACATCGAGAGGCGCGACTCGGAGAGGTCCGGGCGGTAGATCTTCTGAACGACGTCCCGGACGACTGCTGAGGAGGCGAGGATGAGAAGCGAGTCAGCCGTCGACATGATGGCGGCGAGAACGACGACGAGAAAGATGCCCGTGAAGAGTGCGGGAAAGAGCTGATCCGCCATCGTCGGCAGGACCGTCTCCGAGTCGGCGAGGCCGGGGAAGATCGCCCGTCCCGCCATCCCTCCGAGCACCGCTCCGGAATCGAAGACGATGATACTCGAAACCGCGATCAGGCCTCCGTTGGGGATCTCCCGAACGCTACGCGCTGACATGAACCGCACCAGAAGCTGGGGAACACCCAGGAACGCGAGGCCCACTGCAGCGAAACTGAGCGCGCTCATCACCCCCGCCGTACTGACTCCGAAGCTCCCCATCGGAACCAGGAGGCTGGGATCCTGGACCCGAAGTTCCCCGATCATCGCCGACCAACCGCCCGCCGCCCGGATCCCGACGATCGGGAGCAGGACGAGCGAGCTGAACATCAGGACTCCCTGGACCAGATCGCTATAAGCGACCGCCTTGAAGCCACCGACTGTCGTGTAGTACAGGACGACTGCGGTGCCGAGAAGAACGCCCGCCATGTAGTTTAGGCCGAGGAAAGACTCGAACGCCTTGCCCGCGGCTGTCAGCTGCGCCGCCATGTAGACGGCCACCATGCTGAGAATGATCAGCGTCCCGACTCGGCGGATCGTCTGGGCCTTGTCGCGGAAGCGATCCTCGAAGAAGTCGTTCACCGTGATGGAGTCGTATCGATCCGTGTACTCCTTGAACCGACGGGCGACGAAGACCCAGGCGAACGTCACTCCCAGCACTTCCCCGAGAACCACCCAGAAAGCGTGGATCCCGACCAGGTATCCCATCCCGGTCAGCCCGAGAAGAAGCCACGCGCTCTCCCCCGTCGCGTTCGAGCTGAACGCGATGACCCAGGAAGGGAGGCGCTTGCCCGCGACGAAGTAGCCGGAAACGTCTCTACTATCCTTCCCTGCCCAGAGCCCGATGACCAGCAGCAGAAGGAGATAGGCGACCAGTACCGCGAGGATGATGGGATTCTGCATTCCAGCGCCTCTCTCAGTCTGGTGCGTTGGTCTCGTGCACCTCGCGGTGAGCGAGATAGAACGTCAGGACAAGAGCGAAGCTCGGCAGAGCGGCCGCTGCGATGAGCAGCCACGACGTCCACGGTAGATCGAAAATCATCCTTGTCTCCTGCGTTTCCTGGACAGGTGCTCGAAAGGATTCGAAGGCGTGGGCGCCGCCTCTCACCAGCGGGAGATGACGACTCGCCTGTCGGTGAAGAACTCGATCGCGTCGCTGCCCTGGGCCTTCAAGTCCCCGAAGAAGGAGTTGCGTGAACCGCCGAAGGGAAAGAAGGCCATCGGTGCGGCGACGCCGATATTGATCCCGATCATGCTGATCCCAGCCTCGTAGCGGAACTCGCGGGCGGCCTTCCCGCTGGTCGTGAAGAGCGAGGTCGCATTGCCGTATTCGCTCTGATGCATGAGGTGGATCGCGTCCTGAATGGTTTCGGCGCGTGAAAGGGTTGCGACCGGTCCGAAGATCTCATCCCTCCCCACCGACATCGCCGGGGTGACGTCCTCGAATACCGTCGGCCCCACCCAATGACCGTTCGGGTAGGCCTCGACGTCCACGTTGCTTCGGTCGAGCGTAACGCGGGCGCCCTCCACCCTTCCTGCTTCCACGTAGCCGCGGATCCGGTCGCGGTGCGCACGAGAGATCACGGGACCCATGTCCACGCCCTCATCCAGACCGTGGCCGATCCGCAGGGACGCGGCCCCGTCCAGGAACCGTTCCCGGATCGGCTCGTAGGCGTCACCGACGCCGACCACCACGCTCCCCGCCAGACACCGCTGGCCTGTGCAACCGAAGAGCGAGTCCAGCAGCATTCCCCCGGTATAGTCGAAATCCGCGTCGGGGAGAACGATCATGTGATTCTTTGCTCCCCCGAGGGCCTGCACCCGCTTGCCGGTCTTCGCCGACTTCTCGTAGATCCGCCGCGCCACAGGGCTCGAGCCAACGAACGAGATTCCCTTGACTTCCGGATGCTCCATCAGTGCGTCGGAAACGCTCCGATCGCCGTGGACGACGTTCAAGACGCCCGGCGGCAGCCCGGCCTCGTCCGCCAACGCAACGATCTGCTGATGGCTCAGGGGATCCTGCTCGCTCGGCTTAAGGACGTATGTGTTTCCCGTGGCTACCGCATACGGCCAGAACCAGCACGGAATCATCACTGGGAAGTTGTACGGCGTGATCCCGACAAAGACGCCGAGCGGCTGCCGGACCGTCTCGCAATCGATTCCTCGGGCGATCCCCTCCAGCGTCTCGCCCATCATCAGCGTCGGAACGCCGCACGCATGCTCGACGTTCTCGATCCCCCTGCGCACTTCCCCACGGGCCTCACCGAACGTCTTGCCGTGCTCACGGGCGACGGAGGCGGCCAGCGCGTCCACGTTCTCCTCGAGAAGCATCTTGAGCCGGAAGAGCACTCGTGACCGCTCGACGACTGGCGTCTCTCGCCACCCACGGAACGCCTGACTGGCGGCCTGCACGGCCCTATCGACTTCTGCCGCGCTCGACACCGGCACCTCCGCCAGGTGCTCCCCCGTCGCGGGGTCATAAAGCGGCAACGATCGCCCCGACTCGCTCGCGACCCACTCCCCTCCAATGAAGTTCAGAATCTTCTCCGGTGCGGGCGGCGCGTCCACTGCCGTCGTGAGTACCTGCGTCATCGCTCCTCCTGAAAGCTCAAGCTCAGTGTTGCCGCCAATCCCATGGAGGCAGGAAGCGGCAACCACGCCCGACCCGTCATCCCCGCGGAAGCTGGAATCCAACGGCTGGGTTCCCGCCTTCGCGGGAATGTCTTTGGGGCGCTGGGATGCTGCGATGGGGTGATCCGTGCATGCATCACCCCGGTCCACGCGCCCTTCTGACCTTCTTCAGTCGCACGAGATCACTTTGTCTCTCGGCATCCCGGTGTAGGAGATAATCTTCCACCCGTCGTCCGACTTGGCGAGGATGTAGGAAACCCCGCCGACCGACATCACGCTTCCATCTGTTCGGTACCGCGTGTTATACCCGCTCGTGATCGCCATATCGGCGTTGACGACGCAGACGTTCGTGGTCGTATAGACCGACCGCTCCCACCCGCTCTCCAACAGCCCCGCAAGCGACGCCTCAAACCGCTCCAACGCCTGTTCACGTGTCGTGTCGGGATTGATCGACCCGCCACCGACCTGGATCCACGGGATGTGGAAGACATCGCCAGGCAGCGCTTCCATCTGGTGCTCTGAGAAGAGACTATAGTAGCGCTCGACCGCTTCGGCGACCTCCCGCTGAATCGAGGTAACCTCGGCCGCCGGGAGCTCCTGCGCTCCGAGATCCAGCGCCAGAAAGAAGGCGCTCAGAACCACTGCGAACGGGATCGCAACCAGGCGTTTCATTTGTTTTCCGTCGTGGGTGCGGGTGGAAGCGGCGAGACCGGGAAAGGCGGCCAGTATTGTATACTATATACGGCTGGGCTCCCGGACCGACAAGGTCGCTTCGCTACCCGGCCGACGCGCCAGGACTTCGGCACCCTGGTGATGGTAGATCCTCCGAGTTTGGCCGTCTCCCCGGCTTGCCGCCTACGGAAGCCCTCCCTACACTGCGCGGAGGAACCATTTGCCAGCTCAATCCAGCGAATGACGTGGACGTAGAAGGAACCAGGCGCTCCAGCCTCGACGGGGGCGGAGTCATCGGACCCTGCGAGGACCCGTTGTTCGACGTCGTCGTGGTCGGCGGCGGTCCAGCCGGGTCGGCGGCCTCGCGACTGCTCGCTTCCTGGGGTTATCGGGTTGCGATGTTGGTGGGTCTGCCGTCGCAGCACCCTCCCCTGGCCGAGTCCCTTCCGCCGAGTGTTCGCAAGCCGTTGGGCGCGCTCGGCCTCCTGTCCACGATCGACGATTCCGAAATTCTACGCTCGAACGGAAACACCGTTGCGTGGGCCGGGGCAGCGCTGCGCTCCACGGCTTTCGGCGAGGGCGGCAGCGGCCTCCAGGTCCGTCGCGATCAATTCGACTCGTTGTTGCAGTCGGCGGCCGCCGAGGCCGGCGTCTACACCATCCATGGTGTGGCCCGGTCAGTTCGCCTCGGCGACGAAGAGGGGAAGTCGTTTCCGGGAGAAGTAACCTGGACAGGTCGAGCGTCGGAGGGAACCGTTCGCGGCCACTGGATCCTCGATTGCTCTGGCCGGGCGGGAGTCGTCGCGCGACGCGGACTGCGGCGGCGCCACTCGGTCCCTTCCACGCTCGCCGTCTCGGCCGTCTGGAATTCCCCTTCGGCCTGGGAGCTTCGCGATCCCTCTCACACCCTCGTCGAATCGTACCCTGACGGTTGGGCGTGGTCGGTACCCGTATCGGCGGCTCAGCGGCATGTCGCGGTGATGGTGGACCCGCGCAAGACCAACTTCGAGCGGGGGGAGGGGCTCGAACGAGCCTATCGGGCCGAGTTGGAGAAAACCGTTCACCACCGGCGACTCCTCCTGAAGGATGCGGAGCTCGTCGTCACGCCCTGGGCGTGCACGGCGACCCCGTACAGCGCGAGCGGCTACGGCGGGAAGGGGTTCCTCCTGGTCGGGGATGCGGCCTCCTTCATCGACCCCCTCTCCTCGTTCGGGGTCAAGAAGGCGCTGGCGTCCGCTTGGCTGGCCGCCGTCGTCGTGAACACAGCCCTCAAGAACCCCCAGATGGTAGGGCCGGCGATCTCGCTGTTCGAGGCGCGCGAGCGAATCGCGTACGATGGCTACAGCGCGCAGGCCGCTGATTTCTACGCACAGGCCGCCGAGTACCATCGACACCCGTTCTGGACGGCCCGAGCCCGCGCTACACCCGAACCTTCCGACCCGCTCGGCACCTCGCCCGACTCGGAGAGCGTCCTCCGCGACCCACGACTGCCGGCTGCAGTCGAATACCTTCGCTCCGCGCCGAGGTTTCAACTGCGACTCGCGACAGGAGTGAGCCGAGAACGGCGGCCAGTGGTCCGGGGGTGCGAGGTGGTGCTCGAGGAGCAGCTGGTCTCGCCTTCCGCGTCAGGTGGGATCGGCACAGTCCGGGGAATCGACCTTCCGCAGCTGGTCGACCTGCTCGGCACCCACGAACGTGTGCCCGATCTCTACGAAGCGTGGGTACGCGAAAGGGCGCCCGTCGAGATCAGGGATCTCCTGGGCGCCCTCTCGGTACTCGTCGCGATGGAGCTCGTTGAGCCCATCCCTGCGGATCCGTGAATCAGAATCCCGCCGCGTGCCCATCCTTGCGCGGATCGGAGGCCGCAGCCCTGCCACGCGGAAGCTTCGCGACGATCTGAGGTCGCGGTTCGGAGCTCGGACACGTTGTCACCATGAGGCGATCGTAGCGGCCTCCGTCGCCGTAGATTCCAACTGGACACGGCCAAGCGACCGCTCGGAGCAGCTGGGCGGCCATGAAGTGTTTGCGGCTTGACACGCGGCCAACCATCTTCAATACAGTGTACAACCGTAACCCCGTCAGCCGTTGATGAGCTTTGGTGATCCCCCGCGAGGAGGTCCGGATGTACCGTGAAACAGGAGGGGCAAGGACGCCGATGGGTTGGAAGGCGACGTTGCTGTCAAGTCTGCTTTTGACATTACCGGCCACGGTGGCGGCGCAATCGCCACACGCGTTCGGTCGCCCTACCTCGAGCACGGACAATCCGGCCGCCGGCATCACGGCGGTGCCAGGGACGCGCGCGCAGGGATGGGAGGGGCAGGGTCGGTCGGAAGTGCTGGCACGCCACGGGATGGTGGCGACGAGCGACCCACTCGCGGTAGAGGCCGGCTTGGAGATTCTCCGGCAGGGAGGCAACGCAATCGACGCAGCGGTCGCGGCTGGCGCCGCCCTCGACGTGACCTCCCAGAACGACACCGGGATCGGCGGCGACCTCTTCGCGCTGGTGTGGGTGGCTCGTGAGAAGAAGCTCTACGGGCTCAGCTCCGCCGGGTGGGCTCCGGCCGGCTGGACACCGGAGTTCTTCCGTGACCAGGGTCTCACTGATATGCCAGGCAGCGGCGTGAATGCGGCCACGGTTCCGGGCGCGATCGCCGGCTACGACGCACTGCTGACGCGGTTCGGCACGCTCACCTTCCAAGAAACGTTCGAGCGCGCGGCGCGGATCGCCGAGGAAGGATGGGGACAGGCCGAGCGCCGGCATCGGGACTTGGTGGGCTCGGTCGAGAAGCTTGCCGGCGACCCCGACTCCGAGCAGACGTTTCTCGAGGAGGGCGAGGCTCCTGCCCTCTACTCCCTGATTCATAACCCCGACCTCGCCCGCGCTTTGCGCCTGATGCAGCGCGAGGGTGCGGACGCCTTCTATCGGGGCGCGATCGCCGACGCCATCGTCGCAAAGATCCAGGCGGGCGGCGGCGTGATGACCAAGGCGGATCTCGCCGAGTTCGAGCCCGAGTGGGTGGAGCCCGTCACCACCAACTACCACGGCTACGACGTCTTCCAGCTCCCTCCGCCCGGTCAGGGGTTCGCTGCCCTCGAGATGCTGAACATCCTCGAGGTGTGCGCACCGGTCCACGGCATCGACCTCGCCGAGCAGGGCCCCTCGAGCCCCGACTACTGGCACTTCATGGTCGAGGCGAAGAAGCTCGCCTACTCCGACCTGCAGGCGTACAACGCCGACCCGGACTTCGTCGACGTCCCCGTCGAGCAGCTCCTCTCGAAGGAGTACGCCCGGACGCTCTGTGACCGGATCGACACCAAGAACGCATCGGAGCCGGCAGTCCGCGGTGGCCTCGATGGCGGTACGATCTACCTCACGACGGCCGATCGGTGGGGGAACATGGTGTCGCTCATCCACAGTGTCTTCTCGGTCTACGGGAGCGGCGTGACGGTGCCCGACCACGGCTTCGTCCTCCACAACCGCGGTTCGCCGTTCTCGCTCGATCCCTCGCACCCGAACGTCGTCGCCCCGCGCAAGCGCCCGTTCCACTCGATCATCGCCGGGTTCGTCATGCAGAACGGCAACCCGCTCATGACCTTCGGGAACATGGGTGGCAGCGTGCAGCCTGAGACCCACGCTCAGCACATGGTCAACCTCATCGATCACGGGATGAACGTGCAGATGACGACCGACGCCGCCCGCTTCACTCACAGCCAGGGAGCGAATCGGCTCTCCCTGGAGGCCCCCCTCTACGACCTCGTCGGGGACGCGCTACAGGCGATGGGCCACGACGTGCGGAGCGTGAGCGGGGGTTCGGTCGGCGGTTATCAGGGAATCCTCTTCACCCTCGACCCAACCCTCCCCGAGCCAATCTTCGGGCCGGAGAGCATCGCCGAGGACCACCCGGTCAACGGCATCTACCGCGCGGGCTCCGACCATCGCAAGGACGGTCAGGCCGCGGGGTGGTAGGGCGAACTCCGACGACTTCGTTGACCCCTGCCCTCCCAACGCGCATTTGTTGAATTCGGAGGTATCGTGCGCAGGGATCCAGGACGAAGACCAGGACCCGAGAAGATCCAATGAGAGAGAAGCCCTTGGTGGTCCCGTCTTCGGGCGAGCGTCGGCGGACTGCTAGGTGGGTCGCCGCGCTGATCACGATGTTCGGCGGGCTCGGATCGATCGGAGTGCTGTTTCCGCAGGACGGTGCGGCCGCGGGTCGGGGTGGATCGGCGGCGTTGGCGGTTGCCGACACCGGGTTTGTGATCGAGAGTGAGGCGGTGATCGAGAACTGTGGAGCGTGTCACGTGC
>WHSP01000185.1 GCA_009380025.1 Gemmatimonas sp.
CCTGCCCTCCTCGTCGTCCCTGCCCTCTTTGTCATCCCTGCCCTCTTTGTCATCCCCGACCTTTCTTGTCATCCCCGCGAAGGCGGGGATCCAGCCGCTGGATTCCCGACTTCGCGGGAATGCCGACCCCATCCGGCTTCGCGGCCTCCGCGCTCCCCGTGAGGCCCTCTTTTCACTGCCGTGTCGCGACAGTTTCCTCCCTCTTCCGAGAACCCCTCCAGGCATAGTACAGGAGGTAGAGCCCCGAAAGGATCACGGCGAGGCTCAAGGTCTGACCCATCGTCAGCGGCCCGAGCACGGTTCCGAGCGGATCGCTCGCATCCGTGAACTGTGCGTCGGGCTGTCTGAACAGCTCCATGAGGGACCGGAAGACACCGTACCCGGTCAGGAAGATTCCCGAGAGTAGCCCAGTCGGGAGCCGAATCCCCCTTCGTTTCGCGACGAGGAACACGGTCCAGAGAATCAACCCGACCAAGAGGCCTTCGGTCAGTCCCTCGTAGATCTGAGACGGGTGACGAAGGGGTACCTGGTCGCGGATCGCGGCCCAGGCGCCGGACTCCTCGGCGGCGAGGATCGCCAACTCCCGCTCGCGAATGCCGAACACGCGGTCGATGCCGAGCAGCTCGATGGCGCGCGGATCAGTGGGGAACCGGATCGCCCAGGGCACGGCCTCCGTCGTGACGCGTCCGAACAGCTCGCCGTTGACGAAGTTCGCCATCCGCACCGCGAAGATGCCGCTCGGAACGCCCAGCGACAGCGAGTCCAGCAGTGAGATGAAGTTGATCCTGTGCTTCCGGATGAACCACGCCGCCGCGATCACGACTCCGGCCAGGCCGCCGTGAAAGGACAACCCTCCTTCCCAGATTCGCAGAATCCGGGCAGGGTTCGCTGCGAACGACCCGAAGTCGTAGAAGAGGATGTAGCCCAGGCGGGCTCCGAGTATCGTACCGAGGATCAGGGCGAATACCAGGTCGCCGATCGCCTCGTAATCCAGCGGGAGGACCTTCTCGCGGCTCAGGTAGCGGAGGACATAGTACCCGACCGTGAACGCGAACACGTATCCGAGCCCGTACCACCGGACGTCCACAGGGCCCGGTAGCGGGATCGCGACCGGATCGAGAAAATGATAGGGGAGCTCGAGAACGACCGCGAGGATCGAAAGCATTGAAATGGAATCGGCGACTCAGCTAGCCTGCGCCTGCGCCTCGGCCTCAGCCAGACGCATCTCGAACACCGCCCGCTGCGTCGATCCCTCCTCAGTCGTCTCGACCAGCCGGCGGTACAACTCCGCCGCGCCTGCCCAGTCACTCGACTCCTGACGCAGCAATGCGGCGCCCACCAACGCCTCCTGCTGACGGAATACCACCTCCGATTCGTCGGCAACGTTCAGGTACGTCTGGATCGCCGCCTCGTCGTCCTCCGCCGCCTGCTGCGCGCTCGCCAACAGCAGCGCCGCCTGCACTCCGACCGGCGAATCGTCCATCTGGGCCGCCAACGGTGTCAACACCTCGATCGCCTGTGCAGCCCGATCGCCTCGAAGATGCACCTGCGCCAGCAGAACCCGAGCCTCGTCCGCATACGGCGTCCCCGAATGCTCCTGGATGAAGACCTGGAGCTGCTGCGTCGCGATCCCTTCGTCCCCCGACAATACCGCCTGCTCGACCTGCAGAAACTCGATCGCCGCGTTCTCCAGACGCTGCGCTCGATCGGCCCGCCACCACAGCAATCCCCCGATCAATACCGCCAGCGCGACCACCACTCCCACCACGATGACGACGTTCCTGCGCGCCCACTCCGTGAATTGGAGGACCCGCGCCAGGATAGCGTCGTCCGGCTCCGCCTGCTGCGGCCGCCGTGGGCGGCTTGCGATCGACTGCGCTGCCATGGACCAGGTTCGGAAAAAGAAAAACTCGGCTCCGCCCGCTCGAGCAGAACCAGCGATTCGCCGAGGATGCGGTAGGAGGGCGACACTCGCACCCGTAGGCCGAGGCCATCACCTCGGCAACCTTATAAACTAATCCGCCTTTCGCACCTGCGTCAACTCACCGATTCGGGGTTCGGCTCTCCAGGACGCATCCGGGGACCTCTCTGACGCCGTCGTCGGTCGTAGTCTGCAAACCATTGTTGGAACACATCTTGCGCCATGCCTGGCCGCCGGCCGGCTCTCCCGGCTCGGCGATCGCCCTCGACGCGGCCCCACGCCACGGAGAAACGGAGCGACCGTAAACACCAGCGAAGCTCGCCGGACCCGCGTCGACGGAGGTCCGAACCCAATTGCATGCCATTGGCCTCAAAGGATCCATGCAAGAGATAAGTCGTCGAATGCTCGACAGCTCCCGACCCCCGGCCAGCGACCGACAACCGACCGCCGGGCTGCTGGATGGGGAATCCGATCCTGAAGACAGGATCATCGAAAGGGAGCGCTACGCGGTACTCCTCCACCTGTACACCCACGGTCTGCTCGCCGAGTACGGCGGTCTACCCTGTAATCGGATCGTACGGGATCTTGGATTCCGGGAGGCTCGCGCCGACGACCTGGTTCAGAGCCTACTCTCCGGGCACTATGTGGACGACAACGGGAGCGTGCGGGGCCTCGCCGTTACGCCGAAGGGGATCCACTATATCGAAAGAGGAGCCTGGCGGCGACGTTCGATCCGTTTGTAATCCCCATCAGAAACTACACTTCATCACAGAGGCACAGAGGACTCTCGGCAAGGACGTTGTCCTCTGCGTTCTCCGCGCCCCTGCCGTGAAAATCAGTTCTGGATGCCTCGGGATGACCGAATC
Source organism: Gemmatimonas sp. (assembly GCA_009380025.1). GTDB lineage: Bacteria > Gemmatimonadota > Gemmatimonadetes > Longimicrobiales > Longimicrobiaceae > WHSP01. The sequence continues at coordinate 2,788 of WHSP01000185.1, forward strand.
GCCGATCGCCGAATCAACAACTTTGTTGCCCTTTTCTGGTAGGTCACAGCAGCGTCTGCAGGCCGTTCCCTACTAGTTTCGCCCCGATCACCAGAAACAAGACCGTCATGATCGTCGGATTGTTCTTGGCGAGCCAGTCGTGGAGATTATCGAGCTTGTCCGCCGCCCGGTCGCCGCCGAACAGAGAGATGCCGAGCGGGACGGCAAGCCCGAGGGTGCCGATGACGACGAAGACAGCCAGTGATACGAAGGCCTCCCCTGAGCTCACGCCCGAGGTCGCGATCGCGGCCGCGGCGGCAAGTGTCAGTGTCGTATTCTTCGGGTTGATGGCGGCCAAGATGAATCCCATGCCCGCGGCGCGACCGACGGAGAAGTCGTTGATGGCCTCCATCCACTTCGGCATCGGAGGCGACTCGTCTCCCTTGGGCCGATGACGCCACTGGCGAAAGGCGAAGAATAGGACCAGCAGGCCCAACCCGAGCAACAGCCACCCGACCCAGGCCGGCCGACCGCCGGAATCGCTTCCATCCGGACTGGCGACGAGGAGGACGATCGTACCGACGACCGCCAACCCCAGCAACCACGCCACCAGAAAGGCCACCGCGTCGCTCTTGCCCTTCGTCGAAGAAAGCAGGAGAACCATCGCGATGATCGGGACGGGACTTATGGCGACTCCGATGGCTTCGGACAGGACGCCCCCAATTGCCTGACCCATGTACCTCTCCTCCTCACATCCCGTTGTTCCGTCCGGTTGCGAAGGGCCTCCCGGTCGAGAGTAGATCGCCGCGTGTTGCCAGTCGCGTCACTCCCGGGAAACGAAGTGCGGCAGACGCGTCGGGTCGTCGCAAGATAGGACCATTGTCGTGCCCGATCTTGAACGGGATTGGTCCAGGGAAAGGGGATGGCGAGCGGGATTCGGGTAGCCCAGCAGCCGCATATCCGACCCGATGGGATACGCGGCGACCTGGTACCCGCACCAGCGTCGCCGCGATAAGGGCCGCCCGGAGTGTCCGGGCGGCCAGCGTGGACGAGTCGATTCAGCCCGTGAAGAGCGGGTTGACCGGCCCCCGGTAGTCGAGGGGAATGTTCGGGTTGGTTTCCAGCTCAATGCGCCCGACCGGGAAACAGAGCCGGATGCGGTCCGAGACGTCCTCCATCTCGCCCGGCACGTCGTTCTCGACCCAGCGCCAGAGGTCGCCCAGCCGGCGCGTTTCGAGCCAGAGCTCGATGCCCCGCTCCCGCTTCAACGCCGTCCATGCCTCCGTGGCGTTGGATGCGGTCCAGAGAGGGATGGGCGTGCCCGTATCGTCGGCGATACCGGTGCGGAGGCTGTTGATCAGATCCATCGCACCGTCCCTGTCGCCGGAGCGGAGAGCGGCTTCCGCCCGGATCAGCACCATCTCCCGGCCACTGGATAGGTTCATCGGTGAATCCAGTTCCGGGTACTTGAGCTGGAAGTACCAGGGAACGTAAGCAAACTCGGCGGTGGGGACGTCCGGATCGGTCCCCCAGGCTACCCGGGGATCGCCGGTCGACAGGTAGTAGTCCTCGTAATAGGTGTTCCAGACACTGTGTAACCGGTACGGCGTGTTCGAGCTGACGTACTGGATCCAGTTGTAGTGCTGGTCGTCGGCGAGCCCGAACTCGAGCCGATACTCGAAGTCGACCGGAACCTGCATGGCATCCGCGACGGCCTCGTCGTTCTTGGCCAGCCAGAGGCGGACCGAGGCGCGCCCCGCGTAGGCCGCAGTAACGAGGTCCGCCTCGCCCGCTGCCTCCGCCACCGCGATCGCGTCGGTGAACCAGGACTCGGCCCGCTCGAGGTGGACCGTCCGGTCCTGCATCTCGTCGCCGTCGATCACCGCATCGCACATGTTCTCGCCGAGCAACCGATTCGTGTACCCCGAGTAGAGGAGTGCACGGGCTGCGAGCGGTGAACTGTCGAACGACGACACGTTCTCCATCAACCGGCGGACGCCATCCTCGGCGACCCAGCGCGCCTCGTGTGCATCGTTCCAGGCATTGTCGGGGAGCTGTTCGTCGAGGTCGAGCTGTCCCGGGTTCGGCGTTAACTTGATGGGATGGATGCGGCCACCCTGCGTGTACTCCTTGGCTGCGTCCGCACCGAAGAACCCGACCATGCTGAAGCCGCGGGCCACGCTCATCTCGATCCCGGCGACCAGCGCCGCGTGGGCACCCGAGTCGTTGAGGAAGTCGTCCTGCACCGGGCCGGGGTTCGATACTTCGAGGTCGCATCCGGTTCCGACGGCGAGCAGCGCCACCGCGAACCAGCGACCCGTTGTGCTCATGTATGTCATTCTCAGATCCTGGTTCAGAACGTGACTCGGACGGAGACGGTAGCCGTCGCCGGCGCGGGAACGTGATCGGTGATCTGGCCGCCCGTCAGGTTGGTGATCTGCGCGCCGGAACCGGTGCTCTCCGGATCGTGCGAGTAGAACTCCGAGTTCACCCAGCGAAACAGGTTCTGCACGGAACCGGTGACGAAGGCGCTCTCAACGCCCGGTACGGCGAAGGGAACCGGTGCCTGGACGCTCACCTCGCGGAGTGCCGCGAAATCCTTCGGAAGATTCCAGGCGTCTGCACGGCTGTTCGTAAAGCAGAGTGCGCGGTCCTTGGCGCGGACCTGGTCCAGGTTCGGATGGTCATCGCCGGGTCCCTCGTACGATCCATCGTGCGGAATGATCTGGTAGACGTGATCGCAGCCCAGTGCGCCGAGACCGGTCCGCTGCGCCATCAGGTTGGACGAGAAGTCGCGGCCCCAATGTCCGGCGACGTACTCACCTCGAGCGCTGACCGTGATTCCGCGCGGCAGCTGGAAAGTCGTGTTCAAACCGATCGTGTGCGTGGGCTCGGTCGGCCCCAGGAAAGCGTCGAGCTCGTAGATCGGGTCGGCGAGCTCGTCGGGATTCGTGATCCTCGCCCCCCGCTGGAGCCCGATGGGCTGCCCCTCGACAAAATCGTAGTCGACGACGCCACCCATATCCAGGATTTCGCTGTCGTTCGTCGAGATATCCGTCCCGAGGCGCCAGGTGACGTTCGGGCGGTTGAGGACCGTGTACTCGGCACCGATCTCGAAGCCGGTGTTGCGGAGCTTGCCGACGTTCTCCAACTGGTTGCCACCGAAGCCGAGGCTCGGTGTCTGACCGACGTTGAGCAGGGCGTTTGTCGTGGTCTGATGGTAGTAGGTAAAATCGAGGGTCAGCCGCTGATCGAGGAATGCTCCGTCGAAGCCGACCTCGAGCTCGCCCGTCCGCTCCGGACCGAGATCCGGGTTGCCGACGTTGTCCGGCTCGAACGCGGTCTGGTCACGGAAGCTCTGAGCCTCCCAGGTGCGCACTGCATCGAACGCCCCCGGCGCCCGACCCGCGAAGCCGTAGGCCGCGCGAAGCTTCACGTCGCCGAAGCTCTCCGGCCAGAATGGCTCGTCCGAGATGACGTACGAGGCCGACACTTTCGGGTAGACCTCGAGCCCGAAGTCCTTTCCGAACGCGCTACTCCCGTCCACTCGCACGCCCCCCGTCAGGAAGTAGCGATCGCGAACCTCGAGCATCTGCTGGACGAAGAACCCTCCCGTATTGATTCGCTCGGCCTCCTGTGTGACTGACTGCTGGGCTGCACTGCTCAGGGTGTGCTCGCCGGGGCCCGGAAGCCCCACTCCCTCGCCCTTCGAGCTCTCCCTCCTCGCGCCGGACCAGCTGGCCGCCAACCGAGAGGGTGCCGCGCGTTGCGAACGGCAAGTCGAACTGGTAGCTCGCCGAGGCATCGAAGGTCGTCGATTCCTGGTGCCACGACGCCGTCGTGATCTCGCCTTCCGGTACGGTCGGGTGTCCAAACGGAACGACTTCCATCTGGTCCTGGCCCATCCGATCGTACCCGACTGTCGCCCGGGCGGTGAGGTTCTCGATCGGAGTCCAATTGGCCGTCAAGCCCAGCGCGGCGCGCTGGTTCGTGGTCTCGACGGTCCGCGTCCTCAGGGTGTTGATCTGGTCCTCGAACTGCTCCTCGCCCGGAAGCGCACCCCCCACGAAGTTGCCCGGCGGGCGATACACGTTGAAGAAGACCGAGTGCAATGCGTTGCCGGACGGCATCGTCTCGAAAGCATGGTTCGAGAACATCGAGTTCACGTCGAACGTCATGGTCTCCGTCGCGCTGATCGACACGTTCGACCGGAGGCCGTAGCGATCCTCGAGCTCGTCCACCTGCGTCCCGGTCCGGTCCGTCACGTTGCCCGACACGAAGTAGCGGAACCGGGGCGAGCCACCGGTCGCCGAGATGCTGTGCGTCTGCCCGTATGCGGCCTGTAGCCACGGGTCCATATTCAGACGAGGACGCTGCTCGGAGCCCCAATCACGAACCCAGGCAACCGACTGGTCCGTCTGGTAGCTGAACCGCGGCTCCCCGCTCGTGCCCCGCTTCGTGAAGATCTGGATCACCCCCGCTGCCGCCTCGCTGCCGTACAGCGTCGCCGCGGCGGCCCCTTTGATCACCTCCACCCGGTCGATGTCGTTCGGGTTGATGTCAGCGAGCGGACCCGCCGCCTTCGTGTTCCCTCCACTCCGATATGCGTCGCCGGGCTGGCGGACTCCGTCGATGTAGATCAGGGGCTGGTTGCTCTGGGTGGCGCTCACATTCCCCCGCAACCGAATCGCCGCACCCGCCCCGACCGATGCGTCGGTGAACGTCACCCTGACCCCCGGCGCACGGCCCTGGAGAAGATTCTCCGCCGTCTGGATCGGCTCGATAATTTCCGCCGTGCGGAGTTGCGTGATCGCGTTCCCCACCTCTCGTCTGCGCGCCTGACCCACCTGGCCGGTCACGACGACCTCGTCCAGCGCCAGCGCCTCCTGAGAAAGGCTGAAATCGAGCTGCGCTGCCTCGCCGTTCGACACCGTCGTCGACTGCTCCAGCGTCCCGTAGCCGATCATCTGCGCTGCGACCACGTGCTCGCCTGCCGGCACCCCCACTAGCAGGAACTCCCCGTTCTGGTTCGTCAGCGCCCCCCGGCCGACCTCCGAGATCGACACCTGCGCGCCGATCAGAGGTCGCAACGTCGACTCCGCGACCACCCTCCCTCGCACCGTGCCCGTCTCCTGCGCCTCGACCGAACCACTTCCCATCGCCGACGCCACGGCTGCCGCCACCAGGGCGATCAGCCGAACAGGCGTAGCACTCGCCCTACTTCGTGATCTCCGCATCTCCGAAACTCCTGGTTCGAATAGCTTGAAACGAGCAGGGCCATGCCCCACTCGGGATTTGGAACCCACTCTACCGGACGGTTGATGGTTGCATAGGCCGATATCTCGGTTCTGTGATTCTGTGACCTCGCGGCACGCCGCATCCAAACCCTCACGAAGGCGCGAAGTCCCGATCTTCGTCGTTCCCGCCTCCTCGTCATCCCTGCCTCTTTGTCGTCCCTGCCCTCTTTGTCGTCCCTGCCCTCTTTGTCGTCCCTGCC
>WHSP01000186.1 GCA_009380025.1 Gemmatimonas sp.
TCACTCGCGGCTCGTCGCGCGCCTTGATCTGCACGATTTCTCTTCGGCCTTCGTGTGGAAGCCTGATTGTCAACCGCCTTCTAGAAGGCTCAACCGGGCTTACAAGGCGGATCGCTGAGTCGCATCCTTGCGGAAAGGCCATGTCGTGCCCACCCACCGGAGGAGAGGTAGCATGCAGCCCGCAACGGAGGACATCCGCAGCTTCCTGGAAACCCGCATCCACGACAACCTTCAGAAGATCGATCGGAAGGCGGATCGGCTGAAGCGGGTGAACGTCCAGATGCAGAGCGGGAATCTCGTTCTCACGACCGTCGCGACGCTACTCGCCGGCCTTACCGCGGCCACGGGCCCGATGGTCGGAGAGGGGACGCCTGCGTGGCGCTGGACGTGCGGTGCGATCGCCGTGATCACCGCGGCGGCAGGCCTTTTCGCCGGATTCCATCAGCGCTTCCGCCTGCCCGAAAAGCTTGCCAACACACTTTCCTGCGCTGGCAGGCTGCGCAGTCTCGAACTGGGTCTGCGTTTGACCCGGCTGAGCCCACAGGAAGCGTCGCACGAGTACGAGCAGCTGATCGCCACCTATCCCGAGGATATCGCCTGATCATGGAGAAAGAAATCTCACGATGGTGAGTGCGGACGACGGGCGACGCGATCCGCAGCTCTCTTCGCCGAACGGGGGGGACCAGAGCAGAGAAGCATCTCGTCAGTCGGACCCCACCCAGCGATTCTCGGATCGGGCAGAACACTATACCCGGTATCGACCTGGATATCCGCCTGCCGTTCTCGACGTTTTACGGACCGAGACGGGCCTCTCACCCCGGTCGGTCGTCGCCGACATCGGCTCCGGCACCGGTATCTCTTCCGATCTCTTCCTGCGCAACGGCAACTTCGTCTGGGCCGTCGAACCGAACGCGGCCATGCGGTCGGCGGCCGAACGGAGCCTCGCTACCAACCAACGGTTCCGGAGCATTGAAGGAACCGCCGAGAACACCACCCTCGCGAGCGAGTCCGTGGACTACGTCGTGGCAGGTCAGGCATTCCACTGGTTCGATGCTCCTTCGGCCCGGCGCGAGTTCGCGAGGATCCTCCGGCCCGACGGGTGGGTGGCCCTCCTCTGGAACGATCGACGAGAAGACTCGACCGCCTTTCTACGTGAGTACGAGAGCCTCCTCCGACGTTTCGGCACCGACTACCTCGCCGTCCGGCATCGCAACCTCGAAGCCTCTTCCCTGGTCGACTTCTTCACCGGCCACGGCATGCTCACATGGAAGCTCTACAACGAGCAGCGCCTCGACCTGGAGGGGCTGAAGGGACGGCTCCTTTCCTCTTCGTATGTCCCCTCCGAAGCGGATCCGGCGCACTCGACGATGCTCGCCGAGGTGGAGCGGATCTTTCTGAACTACGAACAATCGGGGACCGTCAGCCTGCAGTACGACACGAAGATCTTCCTCGGCCGCCTCCAGACCACTCTCTGAACCATTCGATCCTCATCTCTCCATGAGCCCTCAGCCGAACCCGCCACAACCGTCACCTCACGTGCCCCTGCCGATCCCGATGGTACGCGTTCGCGACGAGCTACGATGGGAGTATCGCCGAATCCTCAGGAATCTGAGGACCGGGGATCCACCCGACGCGGCCGAGCTGGATGCCCTCGGCGCCGACGGCTGGGAGCTCACCGGTCTGTTCGCAGACTCGCCGTTCCTATATTTGTATTTCAAGCGGGTCAAATGAAGGGCTATCGGAGAGCGGCGGTCAGCCCTTCTTGTCTTCCCGTCAATGTCAATAGCCATCAGGACTTCGCGACTTCGCGTGAGTCCCCCGAGACACGTCCAAAGCATGAGACGAGATCCCTCCGAATCGCCGCTTCGCATTCGCCTCGACGACGAACGCCGCTCACGCATGCTCGATGCGATCAAGCAGTACTTCGCTGACAACTTCGACGAGGACATAAGCGATTTCCGAGCGGACGGCCTGCTCGATTTCTTCGTCGCCGAGTTGGGGCCACCTGTCTACAACCAGGCCGTGCGAGATGCCTGCGGATTCTTCCAGGAGAAGCTCGCGGACCTGGAAGGGGAGGTCTACGAACCGGAGCGACCGGCCGGTCGCTAAGTACTTTGAAGTGCACTTGATGTCGCCGGATGCAGCATCCGCGCAACACCTGGGGCTCACAGGTGACAGCCGACCCCGCCTCATGATCCCCCAGGGGCTTTGAAAAAGCAAGCGGTTGTCCGACTTCTCGATCGTCGGGACCTCCACTGTTAGACCGGCATACACCTTGTTCTGACAAGCGGTGTTTTCCTCACGCATCTCCGGTCCATCCGGGCCGCTGGGGTCATTTCAGGGAACACCAGATGATTCCAATGAGCGGGTCGGAAACGCGCCCACGACTGCCTCGCCCGCACCCGGGAGTGATCTTCAACACCCTTTCGGACGGAGCCGTACTCCTGCACGCGTCGTCTGAGATCTACTTCGGTCTGAATCGAGTGGGCTCGCGGGTATGGCAGCTCCTTCCCCCCGAGTGCGACAGCTTCGAGGAGCTTTGCCGCCAGTTGAGCCAGGAGTATCCGGAGGTCGGTGTCGACCAGCTCAGCGCGGACGTTCAGGAACTCCTTGAGAGCCTTCGCGCGCATCAGTTGGTGGTTAATCCGTGAAGCCCGGGAGCGGGCTTCAGAGGTTTGCGTACCGGCTGAAGAAGCTGAGTTCGATCGCTCGGAGTGAAGTGCTCGACCTGATCGTAGCGCAAGCAGCGCTGTTGAGGGCTTGGTGGTGGGTGCGCACGCGCCCATTGGGCGAGTTGCTGCGCCCAGCGGAGAGCGTTGAAGAGTTGGTGGACTCGCCTGATGTCCACCCCCGGCTTCAGCGCCTTGCCCTCGCCACGGAGCGCGCAGCCGAACACGGCCTGTTCCCCGCGACTTGTCTGGTTAGGGCCGTCGCTCTGGAGCACCTGATTCGACGATCCGACACTCGCGGCGCCGTGGTGCGAATCGGCGTACTGACGTCCGGCGGAAGGTTGTTGGCGCATGCATGGATCGAGTACGGCGGGCAAGTTCTCGCCGACCGTCCGGATCGCATCCGCCATTTCACCGTTCTGCAAGATTTTACAGCGCTTCCTCGATGAGCGGCTTCTTCTGTTCGTTTGGCAGCGATAGGACCTCGCGAGAGGAAGTGCACCGCTCGGCGCTCGCAGGCCTCCAGACGCTGGGAGGCGACGAGGAACAGGTGTGGTTGCAGGCCGATGCGGGTTTGGCCGTCTCGCGAAAGAGTTGGCAGCTATCCGCGGAGTTCAGCGGTCCCGTGCTCGTCCACGAAGAGGGCGAACTGGCGCTGGCCGTGGATGCATCATTCTACGCGATCGATGGGCTGCTCCGGTCCCTGAAGGCAGCCAACGAGCCGCCGGCTGGGAATACACCGAGCCATCTCATCGCCGCGGCGTACCGTGCCTGGGGCCACGACCTCGTCCAACATCTGAACGGCGACTACGCGTTCGTGATCTGGGACCGAACGCGGCGACGCGTCTTCGCGGCGCGCGACCCGATGGGTTCCCGGCCGATGTTCTGGACCCGAGTTGGCTCAGGGGTCGCCCTTTCCTCCTCCTCCCGGGTGCTCGCGGAGCTCACGGGGAGTGTCGATCGGCTGAACCTTGAGAGCATCGGCGCCCTGTGCGCAGGGCTGACCTGGTCGGCGGGGCTCGACACACCGTTCCTGGGAGTGGAGGTGCTGGCGCCGGGCCACCGCCTGAGCTGGGAAGCGGGGGATCTCCAAACCGAGCGCTTCTGGTGGCCGAGGTCTGCTCCGGATCCGCAGCCCATCCCCCATCAGGAGGCGGCTGAGGAGCTTCGCCATCTGCTGGAATGTGCGGTCGCCGATCGGCTCGGACCCGAACCCACAACAGTCTGGATGAGTGGCGGCTGGGACTCGACGGCCGTCTTCGCCGCAGGCATGAATTGCCTGCGGAAGAACGGCCGCCCGCATCGCCTCGTTCCGGTCTCGATCGCCTATCCCGAGGGAGATCCGGGCTACGAGGATCCGCTCATCCGGATGGTCGCTGATCATTGGGATTCGGAAATCGATTGGCTACCGAGCGAGAAGATCCCGCTCCTCGATCGCCTGGAAGCAAGGGCAGCCGAATCCGATGAACCCCCGGCCCACCTGTACGAGCTGTGGAATCGCGCGCTCGGGAAACGAACCCGTGCGTGTGGAGCCCGCGTCGCACTCGACGGAAACGGTGGCGACCAACTGTTCGCCATTTCGGATGTCGTCCTCGCCGATTACTTGAGGAGACGACGATTCGGGTCGTTCCTCGGCCATGCGAAGGCCCGACGCGCCTTTGGTCGACGGCACCTGCTGACCTTCTCTGCTATGCCGCTCGTTCCGAGTTGGGCGTTCCGGGCTGCGGAAAGGGTTTCGGGTCGCTTCCTCCCGTGGCACTACCTCGAGCGGCGACCCGCGCCGTGGATCCGTTCCGAGTTCATCCGACGCCAACGGCTCCGTGAGAGGGATCTCGCGAGCCTCCAGAGCGGCGGGTCGAGCCGTGCGCACGACGAGGGCCTCACCCTGCTCACAATGCCCGTGGTCGGGTGGAACATGGCTTACATGCGGGGCGCAATGTTGCGCGAGGGCGTGGAAGTGAGATCTCCGCTGCTCGACCCGCGGGTAGTCGAATTTGCGCTCTCACGCCCCGTCACCGAACGCACCCACGAGCACGAGACGAAAATCCTGCTTCGTTCGGCGATGAAGGGGCTGCTTCCACCCGCCTTTCTCGCGCCTCGGCCGTTCCGTACAGGAATCACAGTCGGGTACTCGAAGCGGCGAATGGCAGAGATGTATCCCATGCTGTTGCGAGGGCTATTGAAGCAGCGGCTCCGGATCGTCGAGCTGGGAATCGTCGACCGATCGCGGCTCGAGGAAGCCGCGGAACGGTGGGAGGCCGACAATTGGGTCCGGGTGAACCTATTCAACACGATGCGAGTAGAATTCTGGCTTCGGGGCCTGGAGTCGCGCCGCGACGCCAGCGCGGTCTCTGCCAAAGCCACCCTTGTCGCCGCGAGCCCAGCGTGAGCGGCCTGCGCGGACCAGCTGTCCGCAGTCATTTTCATGGAGGTACAGATGTACGAGAAACCCGTGCTTGAGCGCTTTGGCTCCCTAAGAGAGCTGACGCTCATTGGATTCGGAGCTGACGGCGACGGCGGGATTGGGATCCCGTTTCTGAACATTACGATCGCCGATGGGTGCAACATTATCCCGAAGGGGGACTGCGGGCGCTCCTGAGGCAGGGCACAATCGGCGGCGTCGGGCTGGGCTCCCGGCGCCGTCGCGCGCTCAATCAGAAGATTCATGAAAGCCTATCGAGTTTTTGGCGGCGTGCTGCGTTCAGCCCTCGAGCATCCCGAGCTCGAGCCCTTGTCGCGGTCGGAACGCCCGGATTGGCAGCTAGAAGTTGGCGGCGGACAATGCCCCGATGTGCGCGCATCGTTCCTCGGCGAGGAGCTGGTGGAGGATGGAGTGATGGTTCGGCTCTTTCGCTCGCGGGGCATCCTCCGGATTGCCTTCGACGACACGGGGACGTTCGACGTCTTCGAACCCGGGGATCGGATCGTTTGGTACCCACCAGATTCCGGCGCAAATCTCGACTCGGTGCGGAAGGATGTCCTCGGCCGGGTCATGGCTGTTGCTCTGCACCTCGCTGGCTATGCGACGTTGCATGGTAGTGCCGTCGAGATCGACGGTGGTGCGGTGGCATTCGTCGCGCCGAAGTTCCATGGCAAGTCGACCACGGCTGCGGCATTGGTCGACCAGGGAGCCCGTCTGCTCTCGGACGATATCGTGGCGATTACCTCGGATGTCGTCCCTCAGGTCGTTCCGGCCGTCCCGTCCGTTCAGCTCTGGCCGGATGTGACCGACTATGTGAGCACGTCCGGCCAGGTCACCGACGGTAAGAGTTCAAAGCGGCAGGTCACCTGGGAGGGAAGGGCCTCGGACCCGGCACCACTCATGGCCGTCTACGTGATCGCCCCGGCGGTCGGCGATGAGACGCCCGAGGTGGGTCGTGCTCCCCTCCGATCGGCACCTGCCGCCGCAGCTCTCCTCGGTCAGGGCAAGATCGCAGGTATGCTCGGGACGGCGGGCGGGGCGGAGTGCCTCGGTCGTCTCTGTGCAATCGTGAATCGAGTACCTGTCTACCGACTGATCGTCCCTCGCGATCTGGATCGCTTGCCCGAGCTCGCCGAGAGGCTCTTCGCCTGGCACTCCCCCGCCCCATCGGTCGCCGCCCCGGCCCCGTGAACACAGAGACGATCGATCTAGGGCACCGTACGCCCCAGGCAGAGGAGGTCGTCCGACCCACCCGGGCGACGCGGGACGTGGTCGTGCGCATCGAGCAGGTCGAGAAGCGCTTCCCCGTCCGTCGTTCCTGGAAGGATCTCGTTCGCCATCCACTGCGAAGGGAGTGGCACGAGGTACTTCGGTCGGTTTCGATCGATGTCCACCGCGGTGAGTTCTTCGGGCTGCTCGGTCCCAACGGCGCTGGAAAGACCACCCTTTTCAAGGCCCTCGCGACGCTCGTCGCTCCGGATGCAGGTCGAATCGAGGTCGCGGGCTACGATCTTCGCACCGACGCTCGATCCATTCGTCGCGTCCTCTGCCCAGTCATCGCGGATGAGCGCAGCCTCAACTGGCGGCTCTCGGCTCGCGAGAACCTGCGAGTCTTCGCCGGTCTCTACCGATTGGAGGCACGCGAGCGAACTCACGAAATCGGAAGGGTGCTCGAAGTGGTGGGTCTCGAGGAAGCCGCAGAGCGACCTGCGGGTCAGTTCTCATCAGGGATGAAGCAACGGTTACTGATCGCGCGCGCTTTGCTCGCCCGACCGGAAGTGCTCCTGCTCGACGAGCCGACGCGAAGCCTCGATCCCGTTTCAGCTCGTGACTTCCGCCGGTTCCTTCGTGACGAGGTCGTCGGCCAACAGGGCTGCACGGTTTTGCTCGCGACGCACAGCGCCGACGAAGCGTTCGGGCTGTGTGACCGACTTGCCGTTCTCGATCGGGGCAGGCTCGTCGCCCAGGGGACGGCCGCCGACCTGGCCAGTAAAGCAAGGCAATCCCGGTACCGTATCGTCGTGCCCCGGGTACAGGAGCACCACGCGGTTCAACTGCTCCAGGCGGAGGGTGGCGTGGCCTTCTCTCGACGCAATGACGTCGGATCGGAATGGCGATCGCTGGAGGGGAACCTGCCGGCCGGGACGGAGCAAGCCGGCCAGATCACACGACTCCTCGTCGGGCGTGGAATCGATGTCGGGGAGGTTCGGCGCATCGACCCGTCTCTTGCAGACATCCTCGAACGCCTGGTCGCCGAAGGAGCTGCAGCATGAGCGCGATCCTGGCCCTGAGCCGCGCCCAGTGGCTGACGATGAGCAGCTACCGGCTCCAGTTTCTTCTCTCGCTGGGGGGAATGCTGGTCTCGATCGTCCCGCTTTACTTCGTCGCGAACGCTGTGCAGCCAATCATGGCGGACGCGATCAGCAACGAGGGCGGCCAGGCGTTCGATTTCCTGCTGATCGGAACCGTGATCATGTCGCTCGTTCCGCTGGCGGTGAACGGGCTGCCGGGCGCGCTTTCCTCCAGCATCCGGACGGGCACCCTGGAGGCGATGATGGCGACCCCAACGCCCCTCGCGAGCATCCTGACTGGTCTTGTGTCCGTGCAGTTGCTGATCGGGGCAGCACAGACCCTGATCCTGCTAGCGGCGGGGGCCGTCCTCGGCGCCGACATCGCCTGGGCTCGTATCATCCCTGCCCTCGGCACCATCGGCCTCATCGTTCTGTCGTACCTTCCATTCGGCCTGGCGGCAGGAGCTCTGATCCTCGTCTTCCGGACCTCCGGCCCTCTGTCCAGACTGGTTATCGCGTCGTCGGCCCTGCTCGGCGGCGTCTATTACCCGACGCACGTCATCCCTTCCTGGCTCGAGTTGGTCTCCCGCGTCATCCCGATGACGTACGGCTTGCGAGCTCTTCGCCGGATCCTGCTCGAGGACGCGCCCCTGGTCGCGGTTCTGCCCGATCTGCTGCTGCTCGCAGCCGGCACTGCCGTCCTGCTTCTCCTTACCTTCTGGGCCTTCTGGCTCGCCCTCGCCCACGCTCGCCGCATTGGGAATCTGGCGCAGTACTGATGGGCGATCGGCTAGAAGGCCATCGATAAATCGCGCAGCTCTGCGTTACGCTTCCTCGCCGCTCTCTGCGGCGTACG
>WHSP01000187.1 GCA_009380025.1 Gemmatimonas sp.
AGGGAGCGGCGAGGAAGCGTAACGCAGAGCTGCGCGATTTATCAACGGCCTTCTATCCCTGATGGTCTCACGCGGAGAGCGCGGAGGCGGCGGAGAACGGCAGCACGAACTTAACCTCCGTGTACGCCGCGTCTCCGCGTGAGAAGTGGTTTGGCGGGAAGTTTCGAATCGATCTGTGGAGGGACCCGGACGTTCAGATCTGGGTCGCCTGTACCCGCTCGAGAAAGGCTTTGACCGACTCGGAATGCTCGTCCCAGACATCGCTCTGTGCGATTTCCCGGACGATCGGCTGCCTCTCGGCGGCACGAATGGACTCCTCGCGGAGGTCCCGGAGGCCCCATTCGTTGACGTCGATCGCAAAACTGAAACGCGAAACGAGTGTGCCTCTCGTGATGGGCTCGGAGTTCCGTGGCCGATCGGCATCCAAGCGGGCCCGTTCGAGGAGCGATCTCAGTATCTCGGGCGGTACGCCTTGCGCCGCCTCGGGATAGACGTAGGAAAACATTACCAGCTGGGCCAGCAGCAACGGCCAATGCGGGCCGGTCTTGGCGACGAGGCGCTCCCAATCGAGGGTCTCCCCACGGCACAGGAGCAGGTGCGCGATATCGGCCATATCCTGCCGATGCCGCTCGCTGATGAAGAGCCGGTGCCAGATCAGCTCCTCCGGGGGAGCAATCCGAACCGGCTGGGCGGCGAATATCGCGGGACGGCTGTGGCGATACCAATCAGCGTCGACCATCGACAAGCCATTCCCCATCCCGAAGATCAGGTCGACGAAATGGTCGCCCAGAATCGCCTTTGCCAACCACTGGACCTCCTCCAGCCGCGCGCGGAACCCCGCACCACGCAGTGCCCGCATCGCTTTCGCAACCTGTTCAGGTTCCACGAAGAGGTCCAGGTCCTTCGTTTCCCGGTAGATGCCCGTGTACTCGTAGATTGCGTAGGCACCAGTGATGATGAAGGGGATGCCGCCTCGGTTGAGCGCCTCGATCGCCCGCTGGTACGTCTCCCGTTCCTCCTGGGGGATCCAGAAGTCGCCATGCGTCACCGACGTCCTTTCCTCTCGTGTCAAGTCGTCGGTAGCCGGGAGTCGGGTAGTCATGGGAACGTTTCAAGGATGCAGGAGAAGCGGAAACGGCTGTCGGGCGCAAGGTTCGGGCCGATTCACCCCACTATCGACGTCACCCGAACCGACCCCCTGCTGCGCCTTCCCAACCACATGGCCTCGGTCGCAACCTGTCGATATCTTCCACCCATGCTGAACGAGATCCGTAGGCTCTTCCGCAAGAGCGTCGAGGCGTTCCGGCTGGAGTTGGACAGCCGTGAGCCCCAGGACCAGGTCGCCGAGCTATTGAGCGCGATGAGGCGCGAGCTCGTGGCTGCCCGTGCGGCCATCCAGGAGTTCGAGGCGGCTGTCCAGCGGGCGCGGGCGGATCTGGAGCGGGAGCGGAAAGATCTGGAGCTGTGCGAGAGGCGCGGATCGATGGCCTCCAGAATCGGAGACGAGGAAACGGTTCGCATCGCGGAGGAGTTTGCCGGCAAGCACCGCCAACGGATCGTCGTGCTCGAGCAGAAGGTCACGGCCAGCGAAGCCGAACTGGACCTTCGGCGAAATGAAGCCGACGAGATGAAGCGCCGCTACCAGCAGGCGGACGCGAACCGATTCGTCCTGCTCTCGCAGTTGCGCCGCGCCGCCGTCAAGGAGAACATGCGTTCGAGGCTCTCCGAGGAGGAGGGGCCGATGAGCGACTTCAGCCGGATGGAGGAGAAAATTCGGCAGAACGCCGGCTATGCGGATGCCATGGAAGAGCTCGGCGGGCTCGATTCGTCGGGCCCGCCGCCTCCACCACAGCCGTCCGCCGAGGAGCTGAATGCGCGCCTCGAGGAACTGAAACGACGTATGGGCCGGAAGTGACAAAGGGCGGCCTCGTGCCGCCCTTTCCTTCGACACAACCCGGTCGGAGGTTCAGTACCAGCCGCGATCGTATCCGCGCCCGTAGCCCCGGTTGGTCCGGAAACCCGTATCGTAGCCCGCGCGTGCTGAATAGGGCCGATACCCCATCGGGTAGCCGCCCCCGCGATCGCTCGACCCGTAACCGCGGTCATACCCACCCCGAGTCCGCATCGGGGAGTGGTACTGACGATCCCCGAACGGGTCGCCGTAGTCGGTCTGCCAGCGGCCCTTGTATCCCCGATCGTACGCCGGGCCGGGCCGGGTATCGTAGTCGCTCATGTAGCGATCCGCACCGAACGGATCCTGACTTCTCCACCCCGGCGCCGCCGCGCCATAACCGCCTTGGTTCTCTCCCCCACGCCAGCCAGGCATGTTCTGCCCACCCCAAGAACCGCGATCGGACCAGGTCCCGCTGCGGTAGCTCTCGTCGTAGTCGCGTCCGAAGGCTGCCATGCTATTCTTCCTCCTTCTTGGTTCGCTGGGTTGCCTCTGCGGGCCCACCCCGCGGGCGATCTCAGCTCCGCCATGGGGCGCAAGTGTTGTTCCACCTCGGCACCCCAGACGATACAGTTTTTGACCGATTCAACTCCTTGTCAGCACGATAGATCCTCGGCAGCGGGCTGGCCCTCTTCGACGGTACGAAAGGCACGTTCCTTCCCGAAGCCAGGTAGGAGGGGTCGCAGGAATGCGGTCCAGTACATCGACGGAGCAACAGGGTACCCGCCCCGGCGGATGAGACACTGCTGGCCTCCCGGGATGACGGCAACCGCTACCTGGGGATTAACGACGCCTGGTCGACTGGAATCGGTGATCGTCCTTCTGAGAAGGCGTCCCGTAACTGATGGCGGATAGCTTCATCGGCAGGATGATGAAATCACTCACTCGGCAACTCTTCCTTGCGCTCCTGGTTTCGCAGATCGTGGCGTGCTCGCCGCTCTTCGTGCTGCGGGCAACCTATGAAGAAGTCAAGATTCTCAGCCGGCGCGAGTCGATCGCCCGGCTCGTCCGCGACCCGCGGGTCCCGCAGGAGCGCCGCGCGAAGCTGCAGCTCGTCGTTCAGGCGCGCGATTTCGCGGCGGACTCGCTCGGCCTCGATGCGGGCGAGAGCTACACGAGCTTCTCCCAACTCGATTCCGACACGCTGGCCCTCGTCCTCTCGGCCGCCCGGAAGGACTCGTTCGTCCCGTATACCTGGTGGTTTCCGATCGTCGGTCGTGTGCCGTACCGCGGGTTCTTCAGCGTTTCCAGCGCCAGTGCAGCGGTTCGCAGCATGGAAGAGCGAGGCTTCGATGCCTACGTTCGGCCGACGTCCGCCTTCAGCACGCTGGGTTGGTTCAACGATCCTCTCGTTTCACCCTTGCTACGCTACGACTCCGTGTCCCTCGCGGGAACTGTCATCCATGAGATCCTCCACAACACGATCTATCTGCCGGGACAGGCTATCTTCAACGAGAGCCTCGCGCAGTTCGTAGGGTCTCGTGGTGCGATCGTCTTCTTCTGTACCCGCCACCCCGATCCCGAACGCTGCCAGGATGCACAGCAGGCGTGGCGTGACGAGCTCCTCTTCGGCGCCTTCCTCTCCTACCTGGTCCATGACCTGGAGACCCTGTATGCTCGCGAGGACCTCTCTAGCGAGGAGAAGATCGAGCAGCGCGAAAGTATCTTCGACAGCGCCCGCTCCACCTTCGAAGCCGAGATTCAACCCAATCTCGGTTATCTCACCTTCTCGAGCTTCACACGTGCCCCGTTGAACAATGCCTCCCTGATCGCCCGCCGGATCTACTACGAACGCCTCGATCTCTTCGAGGAAGTGTATCAGTCAACAGGCGGTGATTTTGCCAAGACTCTCCGGCTGATCCTCACCGCGACGAGAGAGTCCCCTGACGACCCCTACGGCGCGGTCGAGAGAATCCTCGGATGACGACCTCGCGCTCATGCCGCCCGCAGCGTCCCAAGGACAATGTCACAATCCGCCGAGGCCGAACCTCCCCGGCGCCCAACGCGCTACACCGACGCGAAGATCCATACCCTGAAAGGATTTGTGACGCCTTGCGCCGCGCCCTCTCCAGGCCAAGATTCAGAGGTTGAAATTTCCAGATTATCGCCCGATAAGACGCATGAGCCACCAAACCGATAGCTACTTCCCAGCCGAAGTCGAGAGGAAATGGCAGGCATGCTGGGAAGAGGAGGGGACGAATCGATACACGCACGCCGAGCTCCGACGCGTGGGGCGGGAGGGGAAGCCCTTCTTCAACCTGATGATGTTTCCCTATCCGTCTGCCGAGGGGCTGCACGTCGGGAACATCTACGCGTTCACGGGAGCCGATATCTACGGTCGGTATCAGCGGCTGCGTGGGCAGAACGTGTTCGAGCCGATCGGGTTCGACGCGTTCGGGATCCACTCGGAGAACTTCGCCCTGAAACAGGGCATTCACCCGATGGAGCTGATCCCGCGCAACGTCGAGCGTTTCCAGCGCCAGCTGAGGCGGGTTGGCTTCATGTACGACTGGGACCACACGGTCGATACGACAACACCCGAGTACTACCGGTGGACGCAGTGGATCTTTCTGCAGCTCTACAAGGCTGGGCTGGCCGTCAAGAAGGAGGCGCCCGTCAACTGGTGTCCGGGTTGTAACACGGTGCTGGCCAACGAGCAGGTCATCGCGGGGGAGTGCGAGCGGTGCGGGAGCGAAGTCGAGCTCCGCAACCTGTCGCAGTGGTTCTTCCGCATTACGAAGTACGCCGAGCGCCTCCTGACCAATCTCGAATGGATCGACTGGTCGGACACGACCAAGAGGATGCAGGGGAATTGGATAGGACGAAGCGACGGCGCGGAGCTCACGTTCCCGATCGCCGGTCACGAAGATTCTGAGATCTGCGTCTTCACGACCCGCCCCGATACCGTCTTCGGCGCGACGTACATGGTGCTGGCGCCAGAACATCCACTGGTGGAGCGGATCACCACCGAAGAGATGCGGGACGCCGTCGAGGGGTACAGGTCGGCCGTAGCCGCGACCGATCTGGTCTCCCGGAAGAAGACCGACAAGGAGAAAACTGGCGTCGATACGGGTGGCCGTGCCGTCAATCCGGCCACTGGAGAAGAGATACCGGTCTGGATCGCCGACTACGTTCTGATGGAGTACGGCACCGGGGCGATCATGGCCGTCCCCGGGCACGACGAGCGTGACTTCGAATTCGCTCGAAAGTTCGACCTAGCGATCCGCCGCGTGATCGCGGGCGACGGAGAGGATCCGGACTCACAGCTCGATGAAGCGTACGTCGGGCCGGGTCGACTGGTGAACTCCGGCGACTTCGACCGATTGGATTGGGAGGAAGGAAAGAGATCGATCACCGCTTGGCTCGCCGAGAAAGGCAAGGCGACTCCGCAGGTGAACTATCGGCTGCATGACTGGTGCATCTCGCGTCAGCGGTACTGGGGACCGCCGATCCCGATCCTCTATTGCGATGCGTGCGGAACCCTGCCGGTACCCGAGGACCAGCTACCGGTGATCCTCCCGAGAATCGAGGATTATCGTCCCGACGCCTCGGGAGTCTCGCCCCTGGCCCGTCACTCGGACTGGTACATCACTGAATGCCCGGGCTGCGGAGGAGAAGCGCGTCGAGAGACGGACGTTTCAGACACGTTCCTGGACTCGGCCTGGTACTTCCTTCGATATCCCTCCGCCAGCAACGATCAACTGCCGTTCGATCCCGAGCTGACCCGCGACTGGCTGCCGGTCGAGATGTACATCGGGGGGAACGAGCACGCGGTGCTACACCTGCTCTACTCGCGCTTCATCACGATGGCGCTGAAGGACCTTGGACATATCGACTTCGACGAGCCGTTCAAGCGCTTCCGCGCGCACGGGCTGATCGTAAAGGACGGGGCGAAGATGTCGAAGTCTCGCGGCAACGTCGTCGTCGCGGACGCGTACATCGATGAATACGGTGCCGACACGTTTCGCACGTACTTGATGTTCCTGGGTCCGTACCAGGAGGGAGGCGACTTCCGGGAAGCCGGCATCACGGGACCGTACAACTTCCTGAACCGACTCTGGGATACTGCCCTCTCGGCGGAAGAAGGGCCTCTCGACGCCGCGGTCGAGCAGAAGCTTCACGCGACGATCGCGAAGTGCACTGAGGACCTCGAGGTGCTGTCCTACAACACCGCGATCGCAGCGATGATGGAGTATCTCAACGTCGTCCGGGCCGGTGGTCGAGTGCCGGAGCTCGACGCGGTACGACCGCTGGTGCTACTCATCGCCCCCTTTGCCCCACACCTGGCCGAGGAGCTCTGGGAGCGACTCGGCAACCACGGCTCGATCTTCGACCACGGCTCGTGGCCGGATTTCGATCCCGCCAAGGCCGTCGCCGACAGCGTCGAGTTCGTCGTCCAGGTCAATGGAAAGGTGCGTTCCCGCATGGCGATGGCCCGCGGCATCACGGAAGAAGGGGCCCGAACCGCAGCGCTCGACGATCCCAACGTCCAGCGCTTCATCGACGGCAGGCCGATCCGGAAGACCGTGTTCGTCCCCGATCGCCTCGTGAACCTCGTCGTCGGCTGAGGGCGGGCGGAATGGCGGAAGACAGCAAAGCCAGCGGGTTTGCTGTATCGCGAAGCGGGACCCACCGAGGTCGGGCCGGCAGTCCTCGGATTGGCCCAGGCCGCACTCCGGATCCTCTCTCAAGGACGCAACAATAGCCCTGCATCAGTACGAGCGATGGGGTGTGCCCTACACCGCCGTAGGGATCGCGGAGAACCAAGAACGGATCAGCAAGAAATCCTGGGCTCAATTTCGAGAGATCAGTCAGCGGGCGTTCCCTCAACTCATCGCATCGCGGGAGGAAAGCATTCGGCAGTATCTGGCCGGGCTCGCGGCCTCGCCACCGTCCGAGAACTAGGGAAAGGTAGTCCGCTCCAAGCTGGACGAGCCAATGGGTGGGTTGACCGCGAACGGTAGCCCCGAAAGACCCTATCGATCCGCCGCAGCAGCGTGCTTCACGTGCTGATTCATCCAATCGACCATTTCGGCGAGCGTGTGCAGCACGGATTCCCGGGCAGCATAACCGTGACTCTCGTACGGCAACACGACGTAGCGCACCGTCGCGCCATGGCCCTTCAGGGCCTGATACATTCGTTCGCTCTGGATGGGAAAGGTGCCAGAGTTGTTGTCGAGCTCGCCATGAATCAGCAGGATCGGCTCGGTGATAAGGTTCGCGTAGTTGAAGGGGCTCATCGCAAAGTAGATGTCCGGCGCCTCCCAGTAGGTTCGCGGCTCCGCCTGGAATCCGAACGGGGTGAGCGTTCGGTTGTACGCGCCGCTCCGCGCGAGGCCGGCGCGGAAAAGGTCCGAATGGGCGAGCAGGTTCGCGGTCATGAACGCGCCGTAGCTGTGTCCGCCGATCCCCATGCGGCCAGGGTCGGCGACTCCCATGTCCACGACCTTGTCGACCGCGGCCTGCGCACTCGAAACCAGTTGCTCGATATACCGATCGTTCGGCTCGTCGGCTCCTTCCCCGATGATGGGCATCGCCGGTCCATCGAGAATCGCAAAGCCCTGTGTGAGAAGGAAGAGATGCGAGGCACCAGCCGGGCGGCTGAAGCGGTTGGGTGATGTGGAGACCTGGCCGGCGGCAGCTGCATCCCGGAATTCACGCGGATACGCCCAGAGTACCGTTGGCAGCGGGCCGTCTCGTTGGGGCTCGTAACCGGGCGGCGTGAAGAGCGTAGCGGACAGCGGTACCCCATCGTCGCGGGTGTAGGTAATTAGCTGCCGCTGTATGCCGGCGAGTTGTGGCGCCGGGTCGGGAAAATCGGTGAGCGCGGTCACCGTTCCGGAGAGCAGGTCTCGAAGATAGAAGTTCGGCGGCTCGGTGACCGATTCACGCCGCGTAATCACCTGCTGGGCATTTGTTGTGGCTAGTATTTTCTCCACTTGGCCAAGAGCCACCGGCTTTTCTCGCGCGGAGGCAGCGGAGGACTACATCTCCGTGTACTCCGCGCCTTATAGTTGGTCCGGGAGTTATCCACTGGCTCCCCGAAGGACCCCC